>JANOLP010000210.1:0-29770 GCA_031419835.1 Pseudomonadota bacterium
CTTGAGGGGCAAACAGCCTCAATGCGTTGCGATATTGGCTTAATAACCGATTGTCATTCCCGCGAAAGCGGGAATCCATAGGGCGAATAAGGGTGCAGCGATCCCTGCGCTTACCAATTTGGATCAGTTGTTGTCCGGGAAACCGCAGCAGCCAAATGGATCCCCGCCTTCGCGGGGATGACGGGCTGGCCTAGGGCCACACATCGGGGTTAAGCTGTGTATCGTGACAGTAAAAGTAGCATTAACTGTGAAACACTACACTAGGTGCAGGCGAGCACCGAATGCATGAAATTTCAGTCAGTTTGACTCAAATCGAGCCGTCGCGTATCGTAACGCTTTAGTTCTAGAAACGTCACCACGATGAGCGCTGTTCGCCCGCTGAATTCCACACCGTTTCGCCGCGATGCTCAAGTCATTGGGTTAGTCGGCGTCGCCCACGGCACGTCGCACTTTTTTCATCTGATTCTTGCGCCATTGTTTCCGTGGATCAAAGAGGCCTTTGGATTGAGCTACGCGGAACTCGGATTTTTGATGACGGTGTTTTTTATCGTCTCGGGCGTCGGTCAATTTCTCGCCGGCTTCCTCGTCGATCGCTACGGCGCACTGCAAATTTTGCTTGGCGGCATGGCGTTGCTCGGCCTCTCGGCAATCGGCTTGGCGATGAGCTCCAGCTACATGATGTTGATGGCCTTCACTGCCGTTGCCGGTTTGGGAAATAGCATTTTCCATCCGTCGGATTTCACCATTCTGAATCGCCGCGTGAGCCAGCCGCGCCTCGCTCACGCATTTAGTTGGCACGGTGTGGCCGGCTCGATCGGCTGGGCCGCCGCGCCGCCGATTTTAGCTGGCCTCGCCGCGCTCTATTCGTGGCACATCGCCGTGTTGTTCGGCGCCGTGCTGGCGTTTAGCGTGTTAGCGCTGCTGGTGATTTATCGCGAGCGATTAGATACGCGCGCAATCGAAGCGGCGGTCGTCAAAGCCAATAAAAACCAAGTCGCGGGAAGCTCGCTCGATTTCATGAAGTTGCCGGCGGTATGGATGTGTTTCTCGTTTTTTGCGTTTACCGCAATGGCGCTCGGCGTGATTCAAAGCTTTACACCGGCTGCGTTGAAGGCATCGTACGGCGTAGTGTTGGGCATCGGAACCGCGTGCGTCACGGCGTACATGTTAGCGAATGCAGCCGGTACATTGGCTGGCGGATTTTTAGCTGCGAAATCGGCGCAACATGATCGCGTGATCGCCGGTGCGCTCGGCTTAGCGGCCTTGATCGCGGCGACAATTGCCACCGGGATGATTCCTTCCGCGTTACTGATTTTCTTTTTCGCGTTAATGGGTTTTGGCTCCGGCCTCGCCGGACCGTCGCGAGATTTGTTGGTGCGGGCAGCTGCGCCGAAGAACGCCACGGGCCGCGTCTATGGCGTCGTCTACTCCGGATTAGACGCAGGCTTAGCGATCGCGCCGCCGATATTCGGCGCGCTGATGGATGCGCAGCGACCGCTTTGGCTCTTCACGTTGATGTCGGTATTTTTTGTTGCGGCGCTGCTGGCGGCGATGAGCGTTGGCGCCAAGTCGCAGCGCGTACGCAATCAAGCGACTCAGGTAAGTCACTAATCGTAGTTTTCATTTGAGGGTGGATCCGCTGCGCTTGATCCACCCTACTCAACTTGTGTCATTGCGAGCGAAGCGAAGCAATCTCGCTTTTCCGCAGCCGAAAATACGAGATTGCTTCGCTACGCTCGCAATGACGGCTAAAAATACCTAGCCTAAAAACGCCCGCAACATCCAAGCCATTTTCTCGTGGGCTTCCATATTGCCCGTGAGAAAATCCGCCGTGCCTTCGTCACCAAACTTATCGCTCACTTTGCCGATATCGTCGCGAAGCTGACGAATAATCGCCTCGTGATCGTTCAATAATTCTGCGATCATCGCCATAGCAGCGGGCGGCGCGCCGGTGCTTTCTTTCAAACGCGTATGTTTCAGAAAACCTTGCATGCTACCGAGCGCGACACCACCGAGCGCTCGCGCGCGTTCCGCGACATCATCGATAAATCCTTCCAGTTCTTCGTACTGCGCTTCGAAAAATTTATGCAAATCGTTGAACTGCGGGCCAACCACGTTCCAATGGAAATTTCGCGTCTTGGTATAAAGCACAAATTCATCGGCAAGCGCGGCGTTCAAAATATCTACGACGCCGCTACGCTGTTTGTCATTGAGTCCGATGTTGATAGAACCGCCTTTCGATTTTGCCATTTCATTCTCCAGATTAAGTTGTTTTGAACAGCCATTACTCAAATTGCCACGATGAGAACGACGCCCATAAATAAAACCTCTGGGCGCGCATCGAACCTTTCAATCAAGAAAATCATTAAGCAATGTCACAAATGGCCCATCTTGCCATTCTGAAAATCGTTCACGGCTTGCATGATTTCCGCGCGCGTATTCATCACAAATGGGCCATAACTCGCGACCGGTTCGCCAATGGTTTCACCTGCGAGCAACAAAGCCATCGTGCCAGGAGCCGCATGGATATTGGCTCCCAGGCCATCTTGTACCAGCAAGCACAATTGGTGCGCCGTTGCGGCCTGCCCATCCGAAAACTTCAATTCACCCGCAATCACATAAATCGCTGCAATAAAATTCTGCGGAATGGGCACGTTGAAATCGGCAGCGAGTTTCGATTCGAATCGCACGACCATCAGCGGTGTGTGAGTCCGCGCTGCACCGCTGATGCCATCGATTTCACCGGCGATCACATGCAGCATCGCACCGTTTTTCTCGATGACTGGAATTTTTGCTTTGGGTAAATCTTGATAACCCGGCGGATTCATTTTGAGACTCGCTGGCAGATTTACCCACAGTTGAATGCCGTGCAGCACCCCACCATTTTTTGCGAATTCCTTTTCGTGGTATTCGGCGTGGACGATACCGCTCGCGGCTGTCATCCACTGCACATCGCCGGGCGTGATCAAGCCGCGATTACCGGCGGAATCGTGATGCTCCATCGCGCCTTCGAGCATGATCGTTACCGTCTCGAAGCCACGATGAGGATGGGGATTCAAACCGCCGTTGCCGCCAGGGGCGACGTTCAGCGGCCCGAAATGATCGAGCATCAAGAATGGATCGAGATAATCTAATTCGGGCCCAGGCAACGGGCGCATAACGTGTAAACCTGGTGCGGGTTCGGCGGGGTAGCTATTTAGGATCTTTGTGACGGAACGAGACATGGTGTCTATGTGTCCTTAGAAATTTACTTTGATCGCAAAGGAATCAAAATTACCAATGTGTCATTCCCGCGTAGGCGGGAATCCATACTGAATCGAATTTTGCCACCGCCAAATGGATTCCCGCCTATGCGGGAATGACGCAGTGGAAAGATAGGGCTTATCGAACAAAATTGCCCTTCGATCTACGGCAAATCAAACAACAATATCTCAGCGTCTTTCGCTTGCGCCAGCTCAACTACAGTTTCACCGCTAAGCTTTGCCGCATCGCCCGTCGTGAGTCCTTGGCCATTCACCATCACGTCACCGCGCACCACATGCACATACGCGTTGCGCCCTGGTGCAAGCGCGTGCGAAACCTTGTCAGTCCCAGCTAATAAACTCGCGTACACGTAAGCGTCTTGATGAATCGTCACCGAACCATCGCGGCCGTCGGATGAAGCGATAAGGCGCAACTTGCCGCGTTTCGAATTATCGTCGAATTGCGTTTCTTCGTAACCGGGGGAAATGCCGGTGACATTCGGCTCGATCCAAATTTGCAAAAAATGCACAAGCTCGTCCGGTGAATCATTGAACTCGCTATGCGTCACGCCCTTGCCCGCACTCATGCGCTGCACGTAACCGGGACGCAGCACCGAGCCATTGCCCATGTTGTCTTTGTGTGCCAGCGCACCCTGCAAAACGTAGCTGATGATCTCCATATCGCGATGGCCGTGGGTGCCGAAACCCTGGCCGGGCGCGACGCGGTCTTCGTTAATCACGCGCAATGGTCCAAAGCCCATGTGGTTCGGATCTTGATAACCGGCGAAGGAAAACGAATGGTAAGAATTAAGCCAACCGTGATTGGCATGGCCGCGCTCAGCGGAGCGTCTGAGGGTAATCATGATGTCCTTTCAACTGGATTGATTGGAATTCAGCAGATTGGGGCGGGCTGCGAATTTCCAAGGGTGTGATTGTTGAAACAATTCTCGCCAACTAATCCGATACCGCTCCTTCCCCTTCAAGGGGAAGGCTGGGATGGGGATGGGTTCGAAAGGCGCGTCAGAACCCATCCCCACCTCAATCCTCCCCTTGAAGGGGAGGAAGTCGGCAATGCTACATTTCCTCGCGCCGCATGGAAACATGGCCATCTGTCGGCGCACCCAGGCTTGGTTCGATGCGGCCGTGCAGGCCCGCGGCAAGACGTTCTGGCAATGGAACGCTGGTCGGTACTGGTGTCGCATCATCTTCCTCATGTCTTTTGAGTTTTCCTGCGAACAAAGTGTAAGCCACGGGGATGACAAACAAAGTCAATAACGTTCCCAACAGCAAGCCAGCGACAATCACTACACCGATCGCGTTGCGCGCCTCCGCGCCCGCACCGGTCGCAATTGCTAAAGGAATTGCGCCTAGAACCATCGCGGCCGTTGTCATCAAAATCGGTCGCAACCTCAATGTTGCGGCTTCGATGACGGCTTCGTACTTGTCCTTCCCTTTCTCGCGCAGTTGATTAGCGAACTCCACAATGAGAATACCGTGCTTGGTAATCAAGCCAACCAGCATTACCAACCCGATTTGGCTGTATACATTAATGGTTCCGCCTGCGGTGGCGAGCGATTCTAACGAAATAGGTTGCCCTGTCAGAAGCTTCAACACGTTATCCACCCGCCCATTCGAAAAATACATCCCGATCATCGCGCCGACAGCGGCCAGGGGTACCGTTAACATAATGACAAGTGGGCTCAAAAAACTTTCAAACTGCGCCGCCAAAACCAGATAGATGAATACAACGGCGAGTCCCAACGCGAGCCACAACGTCGCGCTGGATTCTTTCAATTCGCGCGAACGACCATCGTAGAGTGTTTGCTTGCCGGCACCCATGACATCGTCTGAAACCTTGTCGATATACTCAAGCGCCTGGCCTAGCGTGGAGCCGACCGCGACGTTACCGGAAATAATCGCAGCACGCTGCCGGTTGTAGCGATTGAGTTCCTTCGCCGCGACCGTTTCTTTCATGGTTACCAGATTCGACAGTTGCACTAAGTCGCCGGTTTTATTGCGCACGAATATCGACGTTAGGTCGGTCGGCTGGGCACGTAAGCTATCTTCAATTTGTACGATCACATCGTGCTGTTTACCTTCTCGTTGAAAGCGTGTCACTTGCCGCCCACCCAACATGGTCTCTAACGTGCGGCCGATATCGTCAACCTCGACACCAATCGCCGATGCCTTGTCGCGATCCACGGTAATGCGAAGTTGCGGTTTGTTGAGTTTTAAGTCGGAATCCGCGTTGGCGATGGGTGATCCTGGTTCGCGCACCTTCGCCATCATTTTGTCGTGAATCTCCGCGAGCGCCTCGTAAGTCGGCGCTTGAATCACGTATGCCACTTCTTTATCGCGGAAGTTAGCGCCAAGGGATAACGGCGGAATGGGGAAACTCATCACCCCCACAAGGCTACCTAGTTTCTTTTTCATATCGCCGACCACATCCAGCGTGCTACGCTCACGCTCGCTCCAAGGTTTCAACATGTTAAACGACATGGCGATGTTGACGGGATTAGGTTTTTCTAGGCCTGGCGCAACCACTACAAAACTAGTTTGGATCTCTGGTACTTCCTTTTTTAAGAGTCGCTCCATTTCGAGAGAATATTCATTGGTATAACCCACGGTAGAACCCTCCGGCGCGATCGCCATGGTCATAAACCAAGATCGATCTTCCATCGGTGATAACTCGTGGCGCGTTTGCTTGTAAATCGAATAGCCAACGCCACCTACAGTTCCGTAAACAATCGCGATAAAAATCCAGCGGCTAGCGAGCGAGCCACCTACCAGACGGCTAATTTGGCGCTGATAGCCGCGATTCATTGCGACGAAAAACCGCTCGGTTACGTTGTAAAACGCTCCGTGGCTTGCTTCGCGCTTAAGCAATTTCGAGCACATCATCGGCGTCAAAGTCAATGCGACAAAACCGGAAACTAATACTGCCGCTGCAACCGTAAGCGCGAATTCAGTGAACAAACGTCCGATGTTGCCCTGCATAAACGCTAATGGCACGAACACGACCGCGAGGGTAATGGTCATAGCGACTACCGCGAATGCGATTTCTCTGCTGCCCTGCAATGCCGCTGCCACCGGCTTCATGCCCTCCTCGATATGTCGATGAATGTTTTCCAGCACCACGATCGCATCGTCTACCACCAAGCCGATGGCCAGCACGATACCTAGCAAGGTCAAAATATTGATACTAAATCCAAGTGCATAAATAAAAATAAACGAGCCAATCAGGGAAACCGGGATGGTCACAAATGGAATCAGCGTCGAACGGAGCGAGCGCAGGAACAAGAAAATCACCAATACCACCAGCACCATTGCTTCGATGATGGTTTTATAGACGGCGAGTATTGCCTCGTCGATGAACTTTGCGGAGTCAAATGCGACCTGGAGCTTCATGCCCTCCGGCAGTGCTTTTTCGATCTTGGGCACAAGATTGCGCACACCGTTGGCGACTTCGACGGTGTTCGCGGTCGACTGTTTGACAACGCCCAGGGCAACCGCCTCGTTACCATTTACTCTGACAATTTTGCGCCAGTCTTCGGCGGCTAATTCAGCGCGGCCGACGTCGCTTAATCTTACGGAATAGCCACCCGATTCGCGGATGATCAATTTCGAAAATTCCGCTGCGTCGCGCATATCCGTTTGCGTCATCACCGTGAATTCGCGATTCTTACTTTCGATGCGTCCGCCGGGCACCTCTAAATTTTGCCGTCGCAGTGCGTTCTCAACGTCAAGCGGCGTCAGTCCAAATGCCGCCATGCGATCCCGGTCCAGCCACAATCGCATAGCGTAGCGCCGGTCGCCGCCAATAACTACCGTCGCTACACCTGGCAACACTTTGAGTTGATCGATCACGTAGCGATCGGCATAGTCGGTAATTTCCAACGCATTATGTTTATTCGACGAAAACGCGAGCCAAATAATCGCCTGAGCGTCAGCTTCTATTTTTTGCACAACGGGTTCGCGTATTCCTTGCGGCAAGAATGCCCGAGCACGAGCCACCCGATCGCGCACATCGTTTGCAGCGGAATCCGCATCTCGTGTGCGCAAAAATTCGATCGTGATCAGACTAACTTCTTCACGGCTTTGCGATTTGATGGTCCGGATGCCCTCGATGCCAGACAATTGATCTTCAAGCTGCTGGGTTACCTGGCTCTCAATAATCGCCGAACTAGCGCCGAGATAAACGGTACGCACCGATACCGTCGGGGCGTCGATGTTGGGATATTCGCGCACACTCAGGCGCGAGTACGTCATCATGCCGAGCAAAATAATCGTCAGACTCATCACCGTCGCGAGGACGGGGCGTTTAATGGAAAGATCGGATAAAACCATATTGACCTCGCCTAGCTCTTCGCCGCAACCGGGGGCGCGCCCATCACCGTCACCGGTGCGCCGGGTTGCAATTTCATTTGGCCATCCGTGACGACGGTGTCGTTCACTTTCAAGCCTTCGACAATTTCCACTTCGCCGGGGCGGCGCCGTCCAATTTTCACCGGCACAAATTCGGCTTTGCCATCGACGACTTTGACGACGAGCGAAAGGTTGCCCTTTGGCACAATCGCTTCTTCGGGCACAACCAACGCAGTGCCGCGCCGCTCTAAAATCAAATTCACGCGCGCGAACAATCCTGGTTTCAGTTTGCCTTCCGCGTTGGGTACGCGCGCGCGCAACAATACCGTTCTTGTTTGCGTATCGATTGCCGGCTCGATCGCAAAAATCTTGCCGTTGAAGGTGTCTTTGGGAAACGCATCGACGCGCACGTTCACTTCTTGATCTTTTGCGATCTTGCTCAAGAATGCTTCAGGCACGCGAAAGTCGAGTTTGAGCGAGCCGATATCTTCCAGATTGACAATATCTTCGCCCGCCTTGAGATAGGCACCGCTACTCACTTTGCGCAAACCCAACACGCCTTTGAACGGCGCGCGAATTTCCGCCTTCGCTAACTGCGCCATGGTCTCTTGCTTGAGCGCCTGCGCGCGGGCGAGATTGCTGCTCGCTTCTTCCACGGCTTGTTGGCTCATGAATTTTTGTCCGGCCATATTTCTTACGCGATCGAAACGTTGGCGATTGACGGTGACATCGGCATCATTCGCGGCGAGCTTGGCACGCAAGTCGGATGTGTCCATCGACACCAGCGGCGCGCCGGCGTTGATCGATTGACCCTCGGCGAAATGGATTTTGACGATGCGCCCGGCGATTTCCGGACGAATCACCACGGACTCTTCAGCAAGCAACGAGCCGACCGCGGTGACGTCATCGGTCACGGCGCTCTCGCGTACCATCGTCACTTTCACCGGTGGCCCGCCTGGAGAGCCGCCCCTTGCTTGCTTCTCAGCAGTGCCTGCGCCAGCAGCCGCGCCAGAATTACCTCCTGGCGCAGCTTGCCCTGACGGCTTCGTTGAATCAGCTTGCGCAACTGCGGATTGCAACGGTGGCGTGATTCCGTCACCTGCGAAAAACTTTTTGAATGCGAGCAGCAAAATAAGCACTAACAGAATCGCACCAGCGATTAACGAAACGCGCCGGGATTTCGCAGCCTTAATAAATGATGGTTCGGCCATAAACTTTCCTCGCAAACTCAATTTCCAACATGCGCAGATCGCGTGAAGATTGTTATTATCGCAATCGTCAAGTATACATCCAACACCAGGCTATCCCGCGCCGTGAGCGACGTCATTCTCTTCAACAAGCCCTATGGCGTGATCTGCCAATTCAGTCCCGACGGCCTACATCCGACCTTGAAAGATTTCATTGCGGTGAACGATGTTTATGCGGCGGGGCGTCTGGACACCGACAGCGAAGGCTTGTTGGTACTGACATCCGACGGCGCGCTACAACATCGGATCACCGATCCTAAACATAAGTTCCGCAAAACCTACTGGGTGCAAGTTGAGGGCGTCGCCAATGATGTCGCCCTCGCGCAGTTGGAGCGCGGCGTTGATCTTGGGGAATTCGTGACAGCACCTGCAACGGCTCGCGCAATAGATGAACCGCCGGGACTTTGGCCGCGCGATCCGCCGATTCGCGTTCGCAAGGCAATTCCAACATCGTGGCTTGAACTCACCATCGCCGAAGGGAAAAATCGCCAAGTGCGGCGCATGACGGCGAAAGTGGGATTGCCGACATTGCGCTTGATTCGCAATCGAATTGGGGACTGGACGTTGGATGGATTGGCGCCGGGGGAGTGGCGGCGGTTGAATTTGTAAAGGCTCCCACCTCTTGTCATTCCCGCGTAGGCGGGAATCCATACTGCCTCACTTTTAGCCAGCGCCAAATGGATTCCCGCCTGCGCGGGAATGACACATCAGGTTTTTATGAGACGTCATTGCATCTATTGCCGGATTAAAACGGCATAAACTTCAAATCAAACACGCGCTCAACCAACCACCCTGTCGCAACAAGCGCAATTAACAACGATCCAGCAACCAACACCAACTTGCGATAAGCCCAGGTATCGCGTAACAAAAACGCGATCGGCAAAAACACGGCGACGATTGCAATCTGCCCGACTTCAACGCCTAAATTAAATCCCACCAGCGCAACCAGCAGCGTGCTTTGCGGCAAACCAAGTTCGGTCAACACATTGGCAAAACCAAAGCCATGAATTAGGCCAAATCCAAATGCGACCATCCAGCGCCGCCCATGAAAAATCGGAAACACGTTATTCAGCGCAGCGACGACGACCGATGCGGCGATAGCCGATTCTGCCATCCAGCTTGGAATGTTAACAATTTGCAACGCCGCAAGGCTGAGGGTAATCGAGTGGGCAACGGTAAATGCGGTCACCACTTTTAACACTTCAATAAATGCGGACCTGAAACTCGCGGCGGATTTCCATCGATCAGTAGCCCACACCAAAACAGCCGGTAACAGCAACGAGAGCAAGAAAAGAATGTGATCGATGCCGATCCAAATATGCCAAATGCCCTCGATCAAATAATCAACGAACTGTTTCCATGCGGACGGTTTCGCCAATTGGAATTTCTGTTTGCGATCGGAATCGCTGAAGATCGCGCTGCGCGCTTTGCCCTCGCTTTGCAAATTCAGCAGGCCTTTGTGCTCTTTATCGAGATCGAAAAATAACGAATAATCGATTTCCAGAAATTCCGGCGCTTTCGGACAATCGGCGGTGAAGAAAATAACCGCGTAAGTGCCGTCGCTGTGGTTATCGATTTTGTGATCCGTGACTTTGCTCGGACACGGCGCGCCGTCGGCGGTCAATTTCAAATGGGTGAATGCATAAGCAACAATTTCGGCGTGCTTGGCTTTGACTTCGCCCCACTCCACATTGCCGTCGAGATTGCCATCCAAACCCAGGGCGTAATCCAAATCGCGCAGCGCGATATCCCACTGCCCTTGCAATTGCAGCTTGTCGCCGTGGATGGTGAGGTAACTGTCGCTCGGCTTATGCGCTTGCGCGGACCAAGCGAACAACATCAATCCAACGAAGATGGCAATACGGTGAATCAACATTGATTTCAAAAACAGGTTAAGGATGGGTGGAAATTATACGTGACGGCTCTGCCGACGCGAAGCGGCCAAAATGCAACAGCACCGTCGGCAAAATCAGCAAATTCAGGATCGTTGAGGTCACCAACCCGCCGACGATAATCGCCGCCATCGGGCCTTCGATCTCGCGTCCCGGCTCGCCACTGCCCAGCGCGAGCGGCATCAAGCCGAGCGCCGTGACCAGCGCCGTCATCAGGATCGAAGGTAGGCGTTCCGCCGCGCCGAGTTTTGCGGTTTCCAAATTCCATGGCCGCCCCTCGATTTCTACCAGGTGCTGATAATGGGAAACCAGCATGATGGAGTTGCGCAGCGTTATGCCGAATAGCGTGACAAAACCCACCAACGAGCCGAGCGACAACCAGCCGCCGCTGAACAATACGGCCAGCACGCCGCCGAACAATGCAAACGGCAAATTCAAAAACGTAATCGCAAGGTTGCGCAAACTGCCGAACGCGAGATACAACAAAATGAAAATGCCAACGCACGCGAGCGCCGAATGCAAAATCAACTCCTCGCGCGCCGCAGCCTGCGCTTCTGCCGCGCCGCTGACGGAAAAATAGTTGCCGGGCGCGAAGCGAACCTGGCTGTTGATTTTCGTCCGGGTCTCATTGACGAAATCCTCGATATCGCGCTGGTTGACGCTGCACGTGACGGTCTGCAATCGTTTACCCTGATCGTGCAAAATCTTGTAGCGCCCTGTCACCTGCTGAATGTCGGCGACATCTTTCAGCGTGATTAGCTTGCCGCGCGGCGTGCGCAGCGGCAATTGTCCCGCTTGGCTCAAATCGCGCTTAAATGCGTCAGCCAACGTTACGGCGATGCCGATGACCTCGTTGCCCTGATAAACCTGACCAACCGGCAGGCCTTCGTAGACCGTTTGAATGGTTTCCAACACGTCGGCAGGCAACAAGCCCCAAAGCCGCAACTTATCGTGACGCAAGCGGATCGACAATTGCGGCAGCCCCGGCGGCGCCTGCACTTGCACGTCAGCGGCGCCGCGCACACCACTCAGCGTAGCGGCGATGGCGTAGGCATCGCGATCGAGATTGTCCAAATCCGGGCCAAAAATATTAATTACCACCGGCGCGGCGTAACCGGCGACGGTTTCACCAATGCGCTCGGTCAAAAACGTGTTGACCGAAAAATTCACCCCCAAATAGTCCGATAAACCGGTCGTCTCCAACGCTTCTTCAACGCGCGACTCGGCATTTGAATCTCGTGCTTTGAAATTGAGGAAGCCTTCCGCTTCCGGCGCTACGCCCGTCAAAACTTGACGAATCTCATCGAGAATACGTTTTTGTTCGGCACCGGGTAGTGGACCGATCTCGACCTCAAATTCACTATAGTGCGAGCCGAATGTATCGGGTCCGTTGCTGGCGCGTCCGACCCATTGCGCGACCGACGCCACGCCATCAATCTTGCCGATTTCGCGCGCGACGATCGAACCCAAACGCAGCGATTCTTTTTCCGATGTGCCGGGAATTGCCGACATGTGGATGATGTAGTGACCTTCTTTCAACGCCGGGATGAATTCGCTGCGAAATAGCGGCAACAGGGCGATACCAATCGTCAACACCAGCGCAACGAACGAGAACGTCGATAGCGGATGATGTTCGACCCAATCGAGTAAGCGAACGTAACGCGGTTTGATCCACGCGATCAACGGCGGATCGCTGGATTTCAGCGGCGCGTTCGCCAACATCAAATAGGACAACGCCGGCGTCACGGTTAGCGCCGTGACCAGCGAGGCCAAAATTGCCAAGATGTACGCGATGCCTAACGGCGAAAACAATTTTCCCGCGACACCGCCCAAGGTCAGCAGCGGAACGAACACCAACGCAATGATGAATGTCGCGTACACGACCGATGACCTCACTTCCATCGATGCCTGGAACACCACGTCCCATGCGGCTCTTGGCGTGGTCGCTTGGCGATTTTCGCGCAGACGGCGAAAGATATTTTCGGTATCGATAATCGCGTCGTCGACCACTTCGCCAAGCGCAATGGCTAATCCGCCCAACACCATGATGTTCAGGCTGATCGCGAAATAGTCCAACACAATAATGGCAGTCAAAAGCGAAAGTGGAATCGCCGTGCTGGAAATAAATGCCGTGCGCCAGTTGAACAAGAAAAAAAACAAAACGATGGTCACCAACGTGAGGCCGATGATTAGATCCTTTTGCAGATTTTTGATCGCCGTCTCGATAAAGTTGGCAGGACGAAACATCCGCGCGTTCATCTTGACTTGCTCGCGAGAAACTAGTGGTTCAATGTCGGCGATCGCTTTTTCCAGCGCGATCGTCACCGCCCGTGTGTTAGCGCCGAGTTGGCCTTGCACCGCCAAGAAAACGCCGAGCTTGGCATCAATTGCGGCGCTGCCGATAGATGGCGCAACGCCTTGCTCGACGCTTGCGACATCGCCGAGCGTGATCGATTGCGTCGCTGTTTCGCGCACGACAACTTGCTCGAGCTGCCGCAGCGTCAAAGTTTGCCCGTGCGTGGTAACGATGATGCGCTGATTGGCATTCTCGATGAAACCTGTGCCGCGCACCGCACTGGCTTTTCGCGCGGCTGCTGTAACCTGCTCCAGCGACAAGCCGTAGCGCACCAACTTTTCCGGCTGAACCCGAATTTGCCATTGACGCAATTCGCCGCCGAATACGTTGACGTCCGCGACACCCGTAACGCCGAGCAAATGCGGCCGCACAATGCGATCGACAAACGTTCGCAGCTCCGTCAACGAACGCTTCTCCGACGTCAAACCGATGCCGAGCACCGTGCTCGCCGACGAGGTCAGCGGCGTAATGTTCGGCGTCACACCTTGCGGCAGGCTCGCTTGCGTGGTGGTTAGCCGCTCGGCAACCAATTGGCGGTTGCGATAAATATCCGAACGATCGGAAAAAATCACCGTGACCACTGACAGTCCGGGAATCGACTGCGAGCGCAACGACTGAATCCCCGGCACGCCGGAAATACCGCTTTCAATCGGCTGCGAAACTAAGGTCTCGACCAGCTCCGCCGACAAGCCCGGCGCCTCGGTTTGAATCACAACTTGCGTTGGCGAAAACTCCGGGAACACGTCCAAGCTGGCGTTGTTGATCCGATACAAACCGTACACGATCACGGCGATCGCCAACGCGACAACCACGCCGGCACGGCGAATGGAAAAACGAACGATGGAAGCAATCAAGGGAAAATTGGTTTCTTAACTACCGGATCAATCGTCATTTTCGTCCTTAATCTGATAGCGAAACTCTTCCGACAACAATAACTGCGCACCGCTGACGATCACTTCGTCACCGGATTTAAACGGCGCACTATTGAACCATCCGTTGTTGGTCGATTCCGTCGTTGCCACCTCGCGTCGTTCGAAGGTATCGTCGTCGCGCTTGAGATAAATCCAAGCTTTGCCGCCATGCCATACCGGCGCTGAGAATGGAACCACCACACCATTTCGCGCACCTTTTTCATCTTCCAGCGCGGCGGCGACGCGCATACCGACACGCAAACCGGCTCCCGGCGCGCGATACCAAAATGTACGTCCGGCGACTTCGCTGTCGGCTTGCAATGCTGGCGAAACAAACTGCGCGGCCACCGGTTTATCTGCGCTTCCGACTTGCGAAACTTTTATCGTCGCCGGCGGATCGCCTTGCTCCGGGCCCCAAGACAGTTGCACTAATACCTGTTGGCCACTTAGTAATCGATCAATCTCGCGTCCCGGCGCCAACGCCGTGCGGCTGAGTGCCTCGCCCCATTGCTGGCGAACGGCAGCGCGAATATTCGCAACCTCGCTTGCGCTCGATGCGCGTTTAGCTTGGTCGGATTTCCAATCGGACTCCGCGGCTTGCACGGCGCGTAAGCTGACCATCTGCTTATCGCGAAACAAAGTTTGCATGCGCTGATATTCCGCGCTACTGCGCGTAAGCGAAGCTTGCACGACGCGGATCTCGTTTTGCGCGGCAACAAAGCGCGCACGTTGCTCGACCAGCGACTGAATATTGACAACACTACCGAAAATCTCCGATCGCGATTGCAGCGCGTACATTTCCAGCGGGCGGGTGACGATGGCGCTACCCTTCTGCGTTTTTTCCGAGACGCGAACCAATGTCGCACCGTCTTCCGAATGCTTCTGCGCATCGAGATTGGCTCCCGCTTTATGCTCATCGGCATTTAAAGCGGCGATTTCGTCGCGGGCGAAATACACCAGCCCCCAGGCCAGCACCACGATGATGACCAGTAACACACCGATCAAATGAACTAAGCGACGCGATGCCATCAGTTTTTCTTTTCGTTGCTTTTTTTCGAGTCTTCGGTGATTTTGGCAATGCCGCTCTCGCTACTAGTCAGTTCCGACTGTTGCCTTAATTTCATTTCTATTTGAGCGGGTGACGCATTAATTTGATTCACCACAGCAGGCTTCGTGCCATAACCTTCGACGATTTGCGAATCTATCGACAATTCAACGGCGCCCGAGAAACCAGGGATAAGGCATATCAGGCCAAATATGTTTGATGCCAAAACTAGTCTTCGAATCATTTAAATTTTTTCTACTAAATCGAAACGGATTTTTTTCTTAATCGAGCATACTAGCCGAGCGCCGTTCCCTTGGGAAGCGGCCAATTCTCAAGCAATTGCATCAACGCATGAGTAGGTTCACAATTGAATCAGCTTCGTTAACTCAGCAGGCGTTATCCCTAGAGCTTAGCAAAGCGTTTAGCCGACAGCCGCACAGATATTGGCTCCTGGCATGACATCAATGGAACACCGCACCAACACTTGCTCTCAGCGATGCCCAAAAATAATCATGATTCGCCGCGCTCAGCGGCGGCAAAACCGAGGACGAAGTCATTACATGAATTAACCATCCGCAGCACCCATAACATTTCGGAGGAGAGAAACCATGCCCAAGTACAGCACTGAAGCACTCAGGACCATTGCCCTCGTAGGCCACGCGGGCGCCGGCAAAACGAGCCTCGCAGAAGCGTTGCTCCACAAAGCCGGCGCCATCACCACACCCGGTACAATCGAACGCGGCACGACGGTCTGCGATTTCGATCCGCTCGAAAAACAACATCAACATTCCCTCAATTCCGCCGTCGTTCACTTCGACGATCAAGGCACCCACGTTCACCTCATCGACACGCCCGGCTATCCGGATTTCATGGGCCAGGCCATCGGCGCATTGCCTGCCGTCGAGACTGCGGCCATCGTCATCAACGCGCAAAACGGCATCGAGCTCATCACCCATCGTATGATGAATTGGGCAGAGAAACGCAAGCTCTGCCGCGCGATTATCATCAATAAGATCGATGCGGAAAATCTCGATCTGCCGGGATTGCTCGCCGACATTCAGGAAACGTTCGGCAAGGAGTGCTTGCCGATTAACTTGCCCGCCGATGGCGGAAATAAAGTCGTCGATTGTTTTTTCAACCCATCCGGCGATGCAGATTTTTCGTCCGTCGCGTCCGCCCACAGTGCCATCATCGATCAAACTGTCGAAGTCGACGAAGACCTAATGGCAATCTATTTGGACAAAGGCGAAGTCACGCCGGAGCAGTTGCACGCGCCGTTCGAGAAAGCCCTGCGCGAAGGGCATTTGATTCCGGTGTGTTTTGTTTCCGCGCGCACCGGCGCGGGTGTCGGCGAGTTATTCGATATTTTCGCGAAGCTCATGCCGAATCCGCTCGAAGGCAATCCGCCGTTATTTGTCACAGGCGAAGGTGACAAGGAAGAAGAATTCCACTCCGACCCCGATCCGAAAAAACATGTGCTCGCCCACGTGTTCAAAGTCACCGTCGATCCCTTCGTTGGTAAGCTCGGCGTGTTTCGTGTTCATCAGGGCACGATCACCAAGGACAGTCAGCTCTATATTGGTCACGCTCGAAAACCGTTTAAGGTAGGCCATCTTTTCATGCTGCAAGGCAAGGACCATGTCGAAGTTGATGCGGCGATTCCCGGCGATATCGCCGCTGTTGCCAAAGTCGACGAGATCGAATTCGATTCCGTATTGCACGATTCGCCGGAAGACGAGCACATTCATTTGCGTCCGTTAGAGTTTCCCAACCCGATTTACGGCATCGCTATCGAGCCGAAAAAGCGCGGCGACGAACAGCGGCTGCACGACATTCTCGCCAAGCTTTCGGCGGAAGATCCCTGTTTTCAAGTCGAGTTGTCACCGTCGACCAACGAAACGATTCTGCGCGGACTCGGCGATTTGCATATGCGCACTATGCTGCAACGTATGGCGGAAGTTTACAAAATGGAAGTCGCGACCCACCCACCGCGCATCGCCTATCGCGAGACGGTGATGGGGGATGCCGAAGGCCATCATCGCCACAAAAAGCAAACCGGCGGCGCCGGACAATTCGGCGAAGTTTTCTTGAAAATAGAACCATTGCCGCGCGGCGCCGGCTTTGAGTTTTTGGACAAAACCTACGGCGGTTCGATACCCCATCAATTCATCCCGGCGGTTGAAAAAGGCGTGCGCATGGTGCTGGAGGCTGGGCCGTTGGCCGGCTATCCGATGCAAGACGTGCGCGTCACCGTCACCGACGGCAAACACCACCCCGTCGACTCAAAAGAAATCGCCTTCGTCAGCGCTGGCAAGAAAGCATTTTTGGATGCCATCGAAAAAGCGCGCCCGATCATTCTCGAACCGATCGTCAACATGCAGATCACCACGCCAGATCCGTTTGTAGGCGACATTACTGGCGATTTCTCTTCACGTCGCGGCCACATCACCGGCACCGACGCTGCGCGCGGTAACGTTTCCATCGTCGCAGGACGAGTGCCGATGTCGGAAGTCAGCGACTATCAATCGAAACTCAAATCCATTACCGGAGGCGCCGGTTCCTACGCGGTAGAATTGTCACACTACGAAGCCGTACCACCGCAAGCGCAACAAAAATTGATCGCCGATTACAAAGCCACGCGCCCACAAGCGAAGGACGATGACTAAAACGACTGACGAATTCGTGATCTATCACAACCCGCGCTGCAGCAAGAGCCGCGAAGCGCTCGCTCTGTTGCGGCAGCGTGGGATTGAGCCGAAGATCATCGAATATTTGAAAACGCCGCCAACAAAAGCGGCGCTACTGGACGTGATAGAAAAACTCGGAATAAAGCCCGACGCATTGTTGCGAAAAGGTGAATATCTGTTTAAGGAACAATTTGCCGATCGTGGTTTGTCCGATGAGGAATGCATTGAAGCGATGCTGGAACATCCGGTTTTGATCGAGCGGCCGATTGTAATTCATGGAACCCGCGCCGTCATTGGGCGGCCGCCGCAGCTCGTGGTCGAGTTGCTTTGACTTTATTGGCCAAGATGAAGCGGACCAATTGATGCCACGCCGTAACGCTTAGACCCTTGTAACAATCTTTAACAATCTGCAGGCCAAACTTGGCGGTATATTGTGCGTTGCGGCATCGCTCAAACGCTGCAATTGTCAACTGACGTTCCGTCAACGTATTCAAGGAGAGAAAAATGGAAAGTGGAATCAACCAAGCCACGCAATTGCTACAAACTTATGGCATCCCCTTAATTTGGAAAATTCTCGGCGCGATCGCGATCTGGGTAATCGGTGGCTGGATCATTACCGGCATTCGCAATCTCATTAAGCGCTCCATGTCGGCACGAAGCATGGATGCCACGCTGGCGAGCTATATCGATACCAGCGTTGGCGTGTTGTTAAAAATTCTCTTGGTCATCGCCATTCTCGGTACGTTGGGCGTTGCGACGACATCATTCGCCGCGATTCTAGCGGCCGCGGGCGTCGCGATTGGGTTGGCTTGGTCGGGCTTGCTCGCGAATTTTGCTGCGGGGGTGTTTCTAATTTTGTTGCGGCCGTTTAAGGTGGGCGATGTGATTGCCGCGGGCGGCGCCAGCGGCGAAGTGAAAGAAATTGGAATGTTCGCAACGACCATGCACACGGCCGATAATTTGCGTGTGGTCGTCGGCAACAATAAACTTTTCTCCGACAACATCGTCAACTATTCGGCGAATCCATTTCGCGGCGTCGATTTGCGCTGCCAAATTGCACATAGTGTCGATCCGAAAGATGCGATTTCTCGATTGAAGGCGCGCGTGAGCCAAATCGCGAACATTCAGAAAACACCGGAGCCGGTCGTCGAGATTCTCGAGTTTAATTCCTCGGGTACCTTGCTTGTTGTTCGTCCGTGCTGCAATAACAACGACTATTGGCAGGTTTATTTCGATACCAATAAAGCGATTCAAGAAGTCTGTGGCGCAGCAGGCTATCCTGTTCCGGAGACTCGTTCCGCTACGCGCCACGTTTAGCATCCGCCGCGCGAGATGGCATCAGGCAACTAACGTAAAATAGCGTTCGCCTTCTCCTAAGCCTCACACATGCTCGTCCTCGGCATCGAAACTTCCTGCGATGAAACCGGCATCGCGCTCTATGACACGGTGCGCGGCCTACTCGGCCACGCACTGCACACGCAAGTTGCCATGCACGCGGATTATGGCGGCGTGGTGCCAGAGCTTGCGTCACGCGATCACATTCGCCGCGTGCTGCCGCTGACGCAGCGCGTGTTGCGTGGCGCGAATGCGAGCTTGGAAGACGTTGATGCAATCGCCTATACCGAAGGCCCCGGCCTCGCGGGCGCATTGATGGTCGGCGCAAGTATTGGCGCGTCGCTCGCTTATGGGCTTGGCATTCCCGCCATCGGCGTGCATCATCTCGAAGGCCATTTGTTGTCACCGCTGTTATCCGATCCCGCGCCGACTTTCCCGTTTATCGCGTTGTTGGTATCGGGCGGCCACACACAATTGATGCATGTTGCAAACATTGGGCAGTACAAATTGCTCGGCGAAACCGTCGACGACGCTGCCGGTGAAGCGTTCGACAAAAGCGCGAAGCTGCTCGGACTGGGCTATCCGGGCGGACCGGCGCTCGCCAAACTCGCCGTGAGCGGAAACGCCGATCGTTTCAAATTACCACGGCCAATGATCAATAGCGGCGATTTGAATTTCAGCTTTAGCGGCCTCAAAACCGCTGTGCTCACTGTCACCAAACGTGAGCCACTCGATGAGCAAGGCCGTGCTGACCTAGCTGCGTCAACACAAGCGGCAATCGTCGATGTGTTGGCAGAAAAGAGTTTGCAAGCGCTGGCAACAACTGGCGCGAAGCGCTTAGTGGTTGCCGGCGGAGTCGGCGCTAATCTACGGCTGCGCGAACGCATGACCCGCGCAGCGGCAGAAAAAAATCTAGAAGTGTTTTATCCCGCGCTGGAATTTTGTACCGACAACGGCGCAATGATCGCG
Organism: Pseudomonadota bacterium; assembly: GCA_031419835.1. GTDB lineage: Bacteria > Pseudomonadota > Gammaproteobacteria > Burkholderiales > JALYOK01 > JALYOK01. Next base: position 20,050 of record JANOLP010000210.1, read on the forward strand.
CTAGCCGGCGCGTTGCGTTTGCAAGCAGGCGCGCTCGGATCGATGTCATTCGGTGTTAAACCGCGCTGGGATTTGGAAACACTAATGTCCGCGGAGGCGCATGGATAGTGCCTCTCAGGCCATGCATCGCTAGGATGCAAAGCGAATAAACTTTGTGGCATCGCAGGGTGGATCAAGTCCCACAGGGACGGATCCACCTTTTTTATTTCCATTGTGGATCCGCTTCGCTTGATCCACCCTACCCGCCGCAAACTTTACATTTCGGATCTTTATTGAGCTTCAGGGAGCGCCATTCCATGTTTAATCCGTCGAGCATCAAGAATCGTCCATTCAACGTCTCGCCACAACCCGTCAACACTTTGATCGCTTCTGCCGCTTGCATCGCGCCGATAATGCCAACCAGAGGCGCGAACACGCCCATGACAGCGCAACGGGTCTCTTCGAATTCTTGGTCTTCGGAAAATAAGCAGTTGTAACACGGACTAGACCCGTGACGCATATCGAACACGGAAATCTGCCCATCGAAGCGAATGCCTGCGCCGGATACGAGCGGCTTTTTGAATTTGACACAGGCGCGATTCACCGCATGGCGCGTGGCAAAGTTATCGCAACAATCGAGCACGACATCGGCTTCGGCGATGCGGCGTTCGAGCGCTTCGCCAGTCAGCCGTTGGCTGACGGCGATGATTTCGATATAAGGATTTATTCCCAGCAATGTACGGCGCGCCGAGACGGCTTTGGCGACGCCAACGGAGTCATTGCGATGAACGATTTGCCGCTGCAAATTGGTGAGGTCGACGACATCGCCATCGCACAGTGTGAGCTTACCAATACCACTGGTCGCCAGATAAAGCGAAGCCGGCGACCCAAGGCCGCCGGCTCCGATAATCAATGCATGGGATTGATTGAGTTTTTCTTGCCCTTCTACGCCCAGCTCGGACAGCAGAATGTGCCGGCTGTAGCGCAGAAGCGCGTGATCATCCACGCGAGATTACGTGGCTTGCGGCTTCGCGATAACCGGCAAACCTTTGAGGTGATTCAACGCCTGATCCATTTGGTAATCGGGCTTCTCGCCATTCGGGCCCAAGGCTTCCGGCTTCTTCGCTTTATCGCCACCGGCGGCAGATTTTTGCTCGGGCTTTGTTTCGGTTTTCGCTTCCGGTTTCGGCTGCGGCATCGCATCTTTATCGGTCGGATTGGAAAGATGCCGCTCCAGATCCGCTTCGCGAATACCCAATTCCGCCCCGGGCGAATTCGGGTCTTCGACGATCACGTCGGGCACAATGCCTTTGGCCTGAATCGAGCGGCCATTCGGCGTGTAATAACGTGCTGTCGTAAGCTTGATTGCAGTGTTATTGGCAAGCGGCACGATGGTTTGCACCGAGCCTTTGCCAAACGTTTGGGTGCCCATCACGGTCGCGCGTTTGTGATCTTGCAATGCGCCGGCGACAATTTCCGAAGCAGAAGCCGAACCGGCATTTACCAACACCACCATCGGTACTTTCTTAATGCCTTCGGGCAACTTCGCGATGTAATCGTCACGGAAATTGCCGCGCAAATAATTTTCGCGCGAAGCGTTTAGTTTCATTTTCGAATCTTCGGTGCGCCCATCGGTATAAGTCACCAATACGTCCTGCGGCAAGAATGCCGCTGAAACGGCGACGGCAGAATTCAGCAATCCGCCCGGGTCGTTACGTAAATCGAGTACCAACCCTTTCAAGTTGCCGCCGTTTTTCTTATACGTTTCTTGAATCGCCTGGGCCAAATTCTCGCCGGTATGTTCTTGAAACTGCGAAATCCGAATCGAGGTATAACCCGGCTCGAGTTCTTTCATCTTGACGCTTTTGACTTTGATGACGTCGCGCGTCAGTGTAAAAATCAGCGGACTTTGTTCGCCTTTGCGCAACACCGTCAGTTTGATGTTGGTGCCGGGCTTACCGCGCATACGCTTCACCGCATCATTCAAGTTCAAGCCCTTCACCGCGGTGTCGTCAAGCTTGATGATGAGATCGCCGGATTTCAACCCAGCTTTGAAGGCGGGCGAATCGTCGATCGGCGATACAACTTTAACGAATCCATCTTCCATGCCAACTTCGATGCCTAGGCCACCGAATTCGCCTTGGGTACCGACTTGAAGTTCTTTAAACGACTCCGCGTCCAAATAAGCGGAATGCGGATCAAGGCCGGACACCATGCCGGTGATCGCCTCTTTGATAAGCTTTTTGTCTTCAACCGGCTCGACGTAGTCGCTCTTAATGCGGCCGAAGATTTCGCTGAAAGTACGCAACTCCTCAACGGGGAGTGGCGTTGGCGCCGGTTTATCGGCAATCGCGGAGAAATTCAGGCTGATCAACACACCGATGACCGCGCCTGTTACCACTAGTCCAACCTTTTGCATCTTGCTACCCATAGGAACTAATCTCCGTAATAATCATTTTCGCCTGCGAAACTACTTTTTGAGGCGCAGCAACCTCAAGATTTAACGCGCCACCCACCCCATCGGATCGAATGGTCTGCCGCGGTGACGTAATTCAAAGTATAAACCGGATTCCGGATTCCCGCCGCTGTTTCCCACGCTGGCAAGGGTTTCGCCGCCCTGCACGCGATCGCCGGTTTGCTTGAGTAGCGCCTCGTTGTTACCGTAAACGCTCATGTAACCATTGCCGTGATCAATTACCGCCAAATTACCAAAACCACGCAACCAGTCAGCGAACACCACGCGCCCCGCCGCAACCGCTTTGACTTCCTGCCCCTCACCGGCGCGGATGAACAATCCGGACCAGCTAACGCCGCTATCACTGCGTGGACTACCAAAGCGGTTGGTTAGTTCCCCGCGCACCGGCAAATGCAAGCGGCCGCGCAGCTTGCCGAACGCAAGGCCGTCCAAATCATCGTCTGGTAAGGTGTCATTGCGTGCCACGACCGCCGCCGATTCTTGTTTCTCGCCTTTGCCTTGGCGCTTAGCTTGCGCCTGGCGCTTCAATACTAGCTCGCGCAACGCGGCACGCCGCGCTTCTTCTTTCTTCTTAATCATCAAAGCCAACCGCTCGATCAGCTTGGTCATCCGCGCCTCGTCACGCTTTAGCGTCGTGATTTCTTTGCGGCTCTTTTGAATTTCATTACCGATTTTGGTCAACAACTGGCGTTTCTTCTGTCGCACTTGTTCCAATTGTGCTTTTTCTTCGCGCTCTTTTTCTTCAATCGCTTTCAACTCGGCGCTTTTGGCCTTTACTTGCTCAGTCAACGCGTTCAGTTCCGCTAAGTCCGTCCGCAGCGCTTGGATTTCCCCGGCATGAGCGCGGGCGATATACTGGTAATAGCGTAACAATCGCGAAATTTCCGCCGGATCTTTGCCGCTTAACAACAGCGCCGTCGCGTTTTGCGAGCTATGGACATAGCGGGCCGTCAGTAATTTTTCCAGTTGCCCCTGGCGGCGCTTTACCGATGCCTGGACCGTACTGCTTTTTACGTGCAACTGATTGGTTTCCGCCTTGGTTTTGCGCTGTTCTTGGTTTAGGTTGGACAGCGTGCGATTGGATTCGCTGATCGCCTTCTCGGAATCCTGCAACGCATCACGGACTTCTACTTTCGATTCTTCTTGCTCGGTGAGTTCTTTTTTTAGTTCTTCGATGCGCTCGCGCAGTTCTTTAAGCTCATCTTTGGGCGCCGCGAAACTACATGTTATCGACGCCGCAAGCGAAAGCGCAGCGAGTAAATTCAGCAGACGAAAAACAGGGAGCGTGATTATTTCTTCGCCTTGCCCTGATTGGCGACGGCCAGTTGCGCTTTCGCGATCGCCTCCGGATCACCAAGGTAATAATGGCGAATCGGCTTCAGATCGTCGGTCAGTTCATAAACCAATGGAATGCCGGTGGGAATATTCAAACCAACAATGTCTTGATCGCTGACGTCATCGAAATATTTCACCAGCGCGCGCAGGCTATTACCGTGGGCGGTGATGATGACTTGCTTACCGGCCTTAACTTGCGGCGCGATGGTTTCATTCCAGTAGGGCAAAAAACGTTCGACCGTATCCTTCAAGCATTCTGTGAGCGGCAGCTCTTTTTCGGAGAGGCCCGCGTAGCGCGGGTCTTGGCCGGGATATCGGCTGTCACCCTTATCCAGCGCGGGTGGTGGAATATCATAGCTGCGTCGCCACACCAGCACTTGCGCATCGCCGAATTTTGCTGCGGTTTCCGCTTTGTTCAGACCCTGCAATGCGCCATAGTGGCGTTCGTTCAAGCGCCAAGATTTAGTCACCGGAATCCACAGCAAATCCATTTGATCCAGCGCCAGCCACAAAGTGCGGATGGCGCGCTTGAGCACCGACGTGTAGGCGAGTTCGAAAGTAAATCCCTGCGCCTTCATCAAACGACCGGCTTCGCGCGCCTCATTCATGCCTTTTTCGGCCAGGTCAACATCGTACCAGCCGGTAAAGCGATTCTCCTGATTCCAAATACTTTCGCCGTGACGCAACAACACAATCCGTTTCATACCCATCCACACCGTGCAAAACCGATATTGTACGGGAACCTGCTAAACTATTGCGCTTTGCAGACGGAATGCCTTAGTGAAATTTGTCATAGAAAACTGGTACCTCGTCGCCGCGATGATCGTCAGCGGCGCCTATTTGATTTGGCCGGAAATCCAAAAATTGCTCGGTGCCGGCGCAGAGGTCGGCACGTTGGAAGCGGTCCAACTCATCAATCAGAAAAACGCCGTCATTCTCGACGTGCGCGAAGCCACGGAATATGCCGGCGGGCGCATCGCGAACGCCAAACAAATTCCACTGTCGCAATTGGCGTCGAAACTCAAAGAGCTAGAAAAATTCAAAGAGAAGCCTATCATCGTAGCGTGCCGCGCGGGGATGCGTTCGTCGGGTGCGGTAAAGGTTCTCAAGCAGAATGCGTTTAATCAAGTGTACCAACTCAAAGGCGGGTTGACGGCTTGGCAACAGGCGAATCTGCCATTGGAAAAACAAGGCTGACGACATGGCAAAGATTACGATGTATTCAACGGCGGTGTGTCCGTACTGCGTAGCCGCGGAAAAATTGCTGCGCAGCAAGGGCGTCGCCGAAATAGACAAGATTCGCGTTGACTTGGATCCCGAGCAGCGCGCCGTGATGATGGAAAAAACCGGCCGCCGCACCGTGCCGCAAATTTATATTAACGAAACCCACGTCGGCGGATTCGACGATCTTTCCGCCCTCGAACACGCCGGCAAGCTCGATCCGCTGCTGGCGCAATAAACATTTAGGATTCCCATGGCCGACACTCCGCAACAACCCGAAAATCAACCTGTTTTCGCAATCGAGAAAATTTACGTCAAAGACCTTTCTCTTGAAATCCCAAACGCACCGGCGATTTTTTTAGAGCGCGACAATCCGCAAATCGATTTGCAGATGCATTGCGAGGCCAATCCGATCGGCGATGACGTTTACCAAGCGTCCATTACGGTCACCGTGACTGCCAAGCTCAAAGAAAAAAATATGTTCTTAGTGGAAGCTTGCCAAGCGGGCATCTTCCGCATTAAAAACGTGCCGCAAGAAGAAATCAAAGCGGTGCTCGGCATCGGCTGTCCGAATATTTTGTTCCCGTATTTGCGTGAAACCGTATCCGATGTCGTGACCCGCGCCGGTTTCCCGCCGGTGATGTTGAATCCGGTCAATTTCGAAGCGCTCTACCACCAACAACAGCAAGCGCAAGAGCCGCAAATCATCAAGCCGACCACCCATTAAACCAGCTATGTCATTGCGAGCGCAGCGACGCAATCTCGCCTTTAACCAACGTTGGCACGAGCTAAACCGAGATTGCTTCGCTTCGCTCGCAATGACTAGCAGGTTAGTCGGACTTATCGGTTTTTTCTGTGGCCTAGCGCTGAACCCCGCATGGGGCGCGGAGTTTCGCTCGGTTGCGGTGAACGGCGCGATTCTCTACGACGCGCCATCGTTCAAAGCCACTCGCGTTTATCTCATCAGCAAACACTATCCGCTGGAAGTGATCAGCCGTAGCGGTGAATGGACTAAGGTGCGCGATGCCAATGGCGATCTATCGTGGATCGCGGGAAACATGCTCACCGATAAGCGCACGCTAATGGTGTTCGCGAATGTCGTCGAGGTCCGCGACGCACCAAACGAAAACGCCGCGATTGTTTTTCGCGCGGAAAAAAATGTCGTGCTTGAACTGGTTGAGCCGCCTAACTCGCTGTGGGTCAAAGTGAAACATCGCGACGGCCAAATCGGTCACGCGCGACTTAACCAACTCTGGGGCCTATGAAGCTCGCCCTCCTCGGCGCTGGCGCGTGGGGAACGGCACTAGCAATCGCGCTGGCGCGCGCTCACGACGTAACACTGTGGGCACGTAACGCTACGCTCGCGGAAACGTTGCGCAAGACGCGCAACAACGCACGCTACCTACCTGGCTACGCGCTGCCAGCAAACATCAAATTTGACGACTCATTGGCACGCGCCATCGCTGATGCGCAAGTCATCATTTCGATCGTGCCGACCGCATCGCTGCGCGAAGTCACCAAACTCATCACCCGCGAAAAAAATTCTGCGCCGCTCATCATCGCCTCGAAAGGTTTTGAAACTGGCACGGGAAAATTGCCTTACGAAGTCTGCGCTGAAACGCTCTCGCCCGACGCAATGATTGGCGTCTTGTCCGGCCCAAGTTTCGCGCAGGAAGTCGCGAAGGGTTTACCCGCCGCGCTGACGCTCGCAGCGTTCAACGAAAATTTCGCCAGCGAAACGGCACGCGAATTAAACGGCCCGCGCTTGCGCGTCTATTCGAGCAACGATGTCATCGGCGTTGCGCTCGGCGGCGGTTTAAAAAATGTCATGGCCATCGCCTCCGGCATTTCCGACGGCATGGGCCTGGGTGCCAATGCCCGCGCGGCGCTCATCACACGTGGCCTCGCGGAAATGGCGCGGCTTGGCCAAAAACTTGGTGGCCAAGCGGAAACTTTCATGGGACTCACTGGACTAGGTGATTTGGTTCTCACCGCCACCGGCGACCTCTCACGCAATCGCCAAGTCGGTCTGCAACTCGCCCAAGGCGAATCGCTGGAAAAAATCCTGCAACGTCTCGGCCATGTCGCCGAAGGCGTTTATTCCGCACGCGAAGCCGCCGCGCGTGCCACTGCGCTCATAGTTGACATGCCCATCACGCAAGCGGTCTGCGATGTGATAGACGGCAAGGCATCGCCTGGAGATGCGCTTGAACGCTTGCTCTCCAGAGAGCCTAAGCCAGAAGCCAATACTGGCGCGGCTGCTGGCGCATAAGCCAAAAACATAGTCCCCTCGCCCCTACGGGGAGAGGGTTAGGGTGAGGGGCAAGCGCGCTGTACCCACAATTTTCAATACAGGAAAACACAATGCCCGACATCATCCTGCATCACTTCAACACCTCGCCCTACGCCGAAAAAATCCGTTTAATTCTGGGACACAAAAATCTCCCGTGGAAATCAGTATTAGTTCCAAACATCATGCCGAAACCGCTTTACACCGCACTCACCGGCGGCTACCGACGCGTGCCGGTCATGCAAATCGGCGCCGACGTTTATTGCGACACGGCATTGATCGCCGCCGAAATCGAACGGCGTTTTCCGGCGCAGCCGATCATGGCAAATGGCACGACGGGTTGGAACCAACCGATCATCAACTGGCACGACAATTATCTTTTTTGGAAAGTCGCGCGCTACGTGATTGGCAAAAATGCCGATGCGATCTCCGATGATTTTCTGCGCGATCGCGCCAAGATGATGCGTCTGGATCTCACGCCCGACGCGAATCGCGCAAAAGGTGTCGCCGAAGCGCCCTATATTTTGAGTCAGTTGCACATCGCGCTCGGCTGGATAGACGATGCCCTCGCGCCGACCGGATTTGTATCCGGCAACGGGTTTTCCTACGCAGATTTCGCGCTTATACCCAGCGTGTGGTTTTTGTCGACGCGTGTCGGCGATGCCCCGGCGATGATCCAATCGCGCTTCCCGCGTTTAGCAGATTGGCTGAAACGCATATCCGCCGTCGGGTATGGAACGCGCGAAGAAATCAGCGGCGAAGCAGCGCTCGCCATTGCCCGCGCGAGCGCGCCGGAAAATCATAGCGGTGCCGTATCAAAATCCGATGAGACGACAGGCATTTCCGTTGGGGATAAAGTCGCGATTACGCCAGAAAGTTTCGGAACCGAAGCGGTTAGTGGCGTCGTCGCCGCGATCTCACCACAACGCATCACACTAAACTGGAATGGCGCAGAAGTCGGTGACAACGCAATTCATTTTCCGCGCTTGGGATATGTGATCAGTAAAATTTAAGGGTACCCAAAAAATTCTGTCATTCTGAGCGAAGCGAAGAATCTGTTTTCCGGAGCACACAAGGAGAGACTGATGGTTTTAAATCGAAAAAACGTTTTGCGACATATCTTTTCGACATTTGGTTTCGCGCTAGTCGTCGCGGTATTCGCGCTAAACTCAGCGAACATTTCCGCCGACGAGGGAACCAAAACGATGAAGATCGTTCGCATTTACACGGGAGCCGACAACCAATCCCATTTCGAAGACCTGCAAATTCCACTGAAAGATAGTGGCAAAATAGGCTTCATGTCCGAACTAATGAAAGCCACTGGCGTCGTGTTTCGCGAAACCGGCGGCGACTACAACTTTGATTTTCACACCGCGCCAAGGCGGCAGTATGTCGTCAATCTCGAAGGCGAAGTGGAAATCGAAATCGGCGACGGCAGCAAACGCATTCTGCGGGCAGGCGATGTGCTGCTCGCGGAAGATACGACCGGCCAAGGACACATTAGTCGCGCCGTTGCCGGGAAACCGAGGAAATCGTTGTTTATTACGTTGGATTAAGTCCGCACACGAATCAGGCAGCCGCTCCATGTTTCATCCGCTACCGCGACGCAATTTTCCGAAGGATTTGCCTTGAGCGCCTCGCCCACAATGCGGCGTGCCGACAAGATGATGACCGCCGAACGCTCGATGGAAGCACTGACCACCGCATTCTCAGGACGACTCTCGACCATCGGCGCAGATGGCTATCCCTATTGCCTGCCGCTGTTGTTTGTCATGATGGACGGCGAAATTTTCGTCCACAACTCCAACGTGCGCGGGCATCTCAGAACAAATGTCGAACACAATTCGCGCGTGTGCTTCGAAGTCGATAAAGCCAACGAAGTCTATGCCTATGGCCGCTTCGAATGCGATTCCGCGCTCGCCTATTGGAGCGTAATCGCATTCGGTAGCATTCGTGTTATCGAATCGAAAGACGTTAAGCAAAAATTTTGCGACGAACTCATGGCAAAATACGCAGACAAATCTTGGGATCGCCCGAAAGGATTTTATCCTCGGCTGGACGACATCTGCGTTTACGCAATCACGATTGATCGATTAACGGGCAAGGAAACTACATTGCCCGTCGCGACGCAGCGTTGGCCCGCCGTCGACAAAACGAAATCGCCGCATGCGAAACCGGACTTGTGATCGCTTTCTAAATATGCGCACTGCACCGCGAGTGAGGCAATGGTGGTAGCCATTTCTAATTTCTGGTTATTTGTGGCGTCCAGTTTGCTTCTGGCAATGACGCCTGGCCCCGATACGCTATACATCGCGGGACGATCTACCGCCCTCGGCGTTAAGGCCGGGACGGTAGCCGCAATCGGCGTCGCCGCAGGAATTTTCGTTCACACCGCGGCGGCGGCCATTGGTATTACCGCG
>JANOLP010000211.1:0-10431 GCA_031419835.1 Pseudomonadota bacterium
GCAGCCGGAGCGAGGAAGACACCCGCGACCGCTAGAGCTATTAAATTACGTTTCATTGAAAATCTCCTAAATTGGATATTTAAGTGGGCGCCCTTACAAGCTTACCCCCCTCACAGGCGGACTGCCTGACTTGCTAGCACCTCTCTAAACTGAGAAGTTAGCACCATCATGCCAAAAAAGGATTCGGTTCCTCAAGTTCTTAGTGATATGCCCCTATCCCGCCTCGGGCGCTTGTTGTTTAATTGCAACAAGATGGGGTCGCTAGTTCGGAGCGTACACGGCCCCTTCCCCTTCAAGGGAGAGGTTGCTTTTATCGTCATTCCCGCGAAGGCGGGAATCTAGCTTCTCTTACGAAAGCGACACTGGGTCCCCGCCTTTGCGGAGACGACGAGATAGATGAAGGCCGTATGGTTTAACCCGAAGGCTAAATGGATTCCCGCCTTCGCGGAAATGACACAGTAGTGGCGGGAAAGTTTGTTGTAAAAATCTCGTTTTATAAAAAATATGAAATAATAACAACATGTTAACTAAATATCGCGCATATGTACTCGGCCTCTTTGCGATCTTTGTCGTTTGCCTTTTGGCGCTATTTTTGACCGAAAGCCCTCCCCCATTCGAGTCTGCCAAAACCCAATTTCGACCGAGTGAAGCCCAATTACTCGATCGTAATGGCCAGATCATTCACGAACTTCGAGTCGATTTTCGGGGGCGGCGGCTGCCTTGGATTGGGCTGGAGCAAATTTCGCCGGTTCTGGCGAAAACCGTCGTTACCGCCGAAGATCGGCGGTTTTACGGCCATGGCGGCGTTGATTGGTTGGCCTTGGCCGGCGGAACGGTGAATGCCATTAAAGGTAGCCCCAGCCGCGGTGCAAGTACGATCACCATGCAGCTTACAGCGCTGCTTGACCCTTCGCTACGGCCAAAACACAACCAGCGAACCTTGCAACAAAAATGGGCGCAAATTCGCGCCGCGCTCGCGCTGGAGCGAGCGTGGAGCAAGGCGCAAATCCTCGAAGCCTATTTGAACCTGGTCAGTTTTCGCGGTGAAATTGCCGGGATTCATGCCGCGAGCCGCGTCCTGCTTGGCAAAGCGCCCAGTGGCATAGATCAAAGCGATGCGTTTTTGCTCACCGCGATGTTGCCTTCTCCTAATGGCAAGCCGCAGCAAATCGCGCGCCGCGCCTGCGCGCTCGCACGGGGATCCAATTGCTCTGCGTATATGAGCCGGCTTGAAACTATTTTCGACCAGCCTGCGCGTGACATTCAACGCATCGCGCTTGCGCCACAAGTGGCGCGGCAACTACTCAACAAAAATTCGCCTTCGGTTCGTACGACATTAAACGGAGATTTACAGCGTTACGCATTGCAAACGCTGCAACAGGAACTGGCGCAGCTCAAATCGCGCAACGTAAATGATGGCGCGGTTCTCGTCGTCGATAACCAAAGCGGCGACGTGTTGGCCTATGTTGGCAATGGCGGCGCGGCCTCCAGTGCCGCGCATGTCGACGGTGTGCGCGCGTTTCGACAGGCGGGTTCGACCTTGAAACCGTTCCTCTATCAGCTTGCGCTGGAACGCAAAATGCTGACGGCGGTGTCGTTGCTTGACGATTCGCCGGCGAACATCAGCACGCCGACGGGCCTTTACGTGCCACAAAACTACGATCGCACCTTTCGCGGTTGGGTGACGGTGCGCGTCGCGTTGGCGAGTTCGCTCAATGTGCCGGCCGTGCGGACGCTAGCGCTGATTGGCGGCGATGGATTTTTGCAACGCTTGCGCGCGCTTGGCTTTTCTCAATTACAAGAAGGCGACGAATTTTACGGGCCCTCGCTGGCGCTGGGCGGGGCGGAAGTCAGCCTATGGGAATTAACCAATGCCTATCGTACGTTCGCGAGCGAGGGCCGCCAGGGGCCGCTCCAGTTGTCCCTCGCAAGCAAGGCATCGCCAGCAGCCGCATCCATGCTTGATCCTGGCGCGGTATATATAGTGAACGATATTTTGTCCGATCGCGCCGCGCGCAGCTTGAGTTTTGGTCTGGAAAATTCGCTCGCGACGCCCTACTGGAGCGCCGCGAAAACCGGCACCAGCAAAGACATGCGCGACAACTGGTGCATCGGTTTCACGTCGCGCTTTACTGTTGGCGTTTGGGTGGGCAACTTTGACGGATCGCCGATGACCAACGTTTCCGGCGTCACCGGCGCCGCGCCAATTTGGCTGGCGCTGATGAATTATCTCAATACTAATTCGAAACAGGACGCGCACCCTTTGCCGAAAAATGTCGTGCGCGCAGCGGTGAATGATTCGGCGCAAACGGAATTATTTTTGACTGGCACGGAGACCAGCGGCTCGGCTCTCAAACCAACGGCCACCCAGCAAGCGCGCATCGCCTATCCGCGCGACGGTGAAATTCTTTCACTCGATCCGGATATTCCGGCCGCGAATCAGCGCGTGCGATTTGAAGCTGCGCCTGGGAACGCGACTCATCGCTGGTCGTTGATTGATACGAAAACCGGCGTTGCAACGAAGCTACGCTGGTGGCCGCCACAACCGGGTAAATTTACGCTGGCGTTACTGGATTTAAATGGAATACAACTTGATGTGATTCATTTTGAGGTGCGCGGCGCAATAGCAGCGCGTCAGATAAATCGGTGAGGAAACAAGGTATCCAATACGTCATTGCGAGCTGCCCGTATCGGCGCGGGCGATAGCGCACACGAACCATGAACTGCCGGCGTTCTTGCTGCCACATCCTTATGTCATCCTGAGCAACGCGAAGGATCTGCTTTTCCGGCCGCAAAAAGCAGATCCTTCACAGAGTTTACCCTCAAGTAATAGATCGGTTGCGCTAAATTTTTTGCGCTGTTCGCCACATACAAAGTCGCCGTTGCCACGAGCGACGACGTGATTCTCACCGCGCGTGTGCGGTTGTTGCGTATCTTTTCCGCGTGGCGCGTAGACTTTAACCTGCAAACTACCGTGGGTTAAAACGGGAAGGGATGGAAAGCCCAACTCGCTGCGCCATCCGGCATCGAGTTGGGTTGTGGCTTCTTGAACGGTCTTGAGAAAATCCAACTAGTTTTTATGCTGCGCCATAAACTCGTCGGCGAGGCGATTGGATTCAGCGCGTTGCGTATCGTTGAGATATTTTTCGCAGATGTGCATGTGGATACGCGCTTGGCCATTACCCTGGCGGGTGGCGAGTGCAAACCATTTGCATGCGGTGACCATGTCCTTCTGCACGCCGGTACCCATGTAGTACATGGTGCCCAGGTTGAATTGGCCAAATTGATTGCCCGCGTCAGCGGATTTTTTGTACCACTCAATCGCTTTGTCATAATCTTTTTTCGTGCCTTGGCCCATGTCATACATCACGCCAGTGCTCGACATCGCCAGTGCGTTGTCTTCTTCCGCCATCGATAAAAATTGCTTGAAGGCTTCCTCGTAGTTGCCCTTGTCATAAGCGGCCTGGGCGGAAACCAAGTCAACTGCGAATGCGGTGCCGATACTGGCGCCGAACAAGGCGAGAGCCACTAAACATTGTTTTATTTTCATTTCAATCCTTTCATTCGTTGTTTAACGCCGCCATTAGTGCTCGTTACTTCTCTTCGACTTTCGCTTTAGCACGCAGGTCATCTAACAATTTGGTCATTTGTGCCTGCTGTTGCGACTGGCGAATTTTGTCTTTCACTTCGTCGAAGGTCGGCACTTTCGCGCTACGCGTATCTTCCAGTTTGATGATGTGATAGCCATAGGGGGTTTTGACCGGTTCCTGCGTCATCTCGCCCTTTTTCAATTTGGCCATCGCTTCGCTAAATGGTTTCACGAAATTGCCTGGCATGGTCCATTCCAGCTTGCCGCCTTGATCTTTCGAGCCCGCGTCTTTGGATTTTTCCTTTGCAAGCTTGTCGAAGTTGCCGCCTTTTTTAATCTGTGCGATCAAATCCTTGGCATCTTTTTCGGCTTCGACCAAAATGTGCTGCGCTTTGTATTCTTTATCACCCTCGGCGGATTTAGCCTTTTCGTATTCTGCTTTCAGCGCTTCATCCTTGATTGGATTTTTCTTCATGTAGTCAGCGACATAGGCCCGAACTAACAGTTGTTGTTTAATAAAATCGATCTGCTCGGCGACTTCCGAACTTTTATCCATACCGGCCTTTACTGCTTCCTGGGCAACGATTTCACCCTTAATCAAATTGTCTTTGATCTGCGCTTGTACTTGCGGATTATCGGCTTGGCCTTGTCCGGCTGCTTGTTGCGACATGATATTAAAACGCGAGGCGGGAATAAGAACGCCGTTAACCGTAATTTTGCCCGGCTTAGCGACTGCGGGTGCCGCAGGTTTCGCGGCGGCGGCGGGCACTTTTGCATCTTGTGCGAAGCTACTGCCATTGCAAAACAGACCGAAAGCAGCGAGCATCGCAATGTTGTAATGTTTTAATGTCATGACTAAATCCTTAACGTATGGGAATAAAAAATTAGAATTGATCGGGCGTATAGGCGGTAATCGACAGGGCGTGAATCTGCCGCTGCATCATGTCGCCGAGGGCTTGATAGATCAAACGATGCCGAGCCACTTGCGGTTTACCGGCAAACTGTTTTGAGACAATAGTCAGTCGATAGTGTCCGCCGCCGCTTGCGGCGCCGGCGTGGCCGGCGTGTTTAGCGCTATCGTCAATAATATCCAAGCTTTCCGGCTGTAAGCCGCTGAGCCGTTGCTGCATCAGCGCTATGGTTTCGTTCAAGGCAACGCTTTGCGATAGGGTTTGACGACAACTTTCGCGTAAACGCCTTCCGTATAAAACGGATCGGCCTTGATCCAAGCTTCCGCCTCTTCCCACGAGGGAAATTCTGCGACGATCAAGCTGCCGGTAAAACCGGCGGGGCCGGGATCCATGCTATCGATAGCGGGGAATGCGCCGCCGCAAAGCAAGCGGCCTTCGTCGACGAGTTTTTGTATGCGCGGCAAATGCTGTGGCCGAACCGCCAGGCGGCGCTCGAGGGAATTGGGGGCATCTTCTGCCATGATTGCGTAAAGCACTAAGAAGGATCCTTTTCTTCGATTGCGTGTTTCGAGAGCAACATGCCCTGGCCGAGAATAAACACCAGCATCAGGCCAAAACTGCCAAATAATTTAAAGTTCACCCACGTGTCCGTGGAGAAATTAAACGCGACGTATAAATTGATAACGCCCATCACCAAAAAGAAAACCACCCAACTTAGGTTAAGTCGGCCCCAGATTGGTTCCGGCAGGGTGATGTTTTTTTCCATCATGGCGCGTATCAGATTCTTGTTGAACGCGAACTGCGCCACCAACAGCGCACCGGCGAACAACCAATAGAGCACCGTCGGTTTCCACTTGATGAAGGTCTCGTCGTGCAAATAGAGTGTGGCGCCACCGAACACGGCAATGATCGCAAGGCTGATCCACATCATCGGCTCGACCTTTTTCCCGGTGAGCCGGAGCCACAAAATCTGCGCGATATTGGCGGCAATGGCAACGCCGGTGGCGACGTAGATGTCTGCAAATTTATAGGCCACGAAGAACAGCGCGACTGGGAATATATCGAATAGTAGCTTCATAAACCCTTCATTATGAAGGCAGAAGCCGGGAAAGTCCACGATTGGTAGTTGCAGCGCGAAGCGAAAATCCACGGCTACCAAGGAGACGATAGGCCTTCATGGTAAAATTCGCCGCGCAATGAAACAGCTCGTCCTGAATATTTCTCCCGCGCCGGCGCCCACGTTTGTCAATTTTGTCGTTGGCCAAAATCAAGAACTGTGCGCATTGTTACAAGCCATGGCGAGCGGCGAAAATAGCGAGCGTTTCGTTTATATTTGGGGTGCGGTGGGGGCCGGAAAATCACATCTTCTCGGTGCGTTTGCGGTTGCCGCAAAGGCGCGTCAAGTGATTCGCCTTGATAAAAATGCCTCGGTGCCGGAAATTTCCCAGGTTCGAGGCGATGAAACTGTGACGTTTGACGACGTAAATGGCCTCAGTGCGACCGGCCAACCAGCGTTGTTTCATGCCTATAACCGTATTCGTAGCGGGGCTGGCCGATTAGTTGTTAGTGGCGCATTGCCGCCCGCGCAGTTGTTGTTGCTACCGGATCTGAAATCCCGGCTCGGTTGGGGGTTGGTATTGGAAGTGAAGCCCTTAAGTGACGAGGAAAAATATCAAGCCTTGTCGCACCATGCCACGGCGCGTGGCTTTTCCCTTACCCCAGAGGTCATTCGCTATATTTTGGCGCACTATCAGCGTGATTTGCCATCATTGATGGGACTACTTGCCGCGCTGGATTTATATTCGATGCAACACAAACGCGCGATTACCGTGCCGTTATTAAAAGAAGTCATCGATCAAGAGGAGCAGTAACTTGGATTTAATTTTGTTTGATTTGGATAACACCTTGCTCGCCGGCGACAGCGACTATGAGTGGGCGCAATACTTGATCGAAAAAGGGGTGCGCGACCGCGCCGAGCACGAAGTAAAAAATTTGCATTTTTACGAAGCCTACAAGGCCGGCACGCTCGATATCCATGAGTTCCTCGACTATCAACTCAAGCCGCTCGCCAGCTACCCGCGGAAGAAATTAAAAAAGTGGCGCGAAGAATACGTGATGACCAAGATCGTGCCCATCATGACCGACAAGTCACGCGCATTGGTTAACGCAGCGCTCAAGCAAACGGAATATGTACTCATCGTCACCGCGACGAATCGTTTTGTCACCGAGACGATTGCGACCGCCTATGGGATTAAATATTTAATCGGCACCGAGCCGGAAGAAATTAACGGCGAATTCACCGGGAAGGTCGCCGGCACGCCGAGTTTTCGTGAGGGCAAGATCACGCGCCTTGAACAATGGCTCCAGGCGCGGGGTTTGGGCTGGCATTCGTTCGATACGACGCGCTTTTACAGCGATTCGTTGAATGATTTGCCGCTGCTGAACAAAGTGAAAGAACCCATTGCGGTGGATCCGGATGATACGTTGCGCAGTCACGCCGAAGCGAATGGTTGGCCGGTGATTTCTTTGCGGGATTAAGTTGCCGGCGTTGATGGCTTCAAGGTCGGTCCCCCTCACCCAAGCCCTCTCCCCCGAGTGCGGGGGAGAGGGAACCAATCTCTGTTGCTGGCGATACCGGGAATATTCCCTCTCCCCCAAACATGGGGGATGGGGTGAGGGGGAAGCATGCTATTCCCACGAACCAACGTAAATGCAACGCCCCGCCGTTGCCGTCGCGTTAATAATCCTAACCGCTGTCAGCCTATGGTTCGGTCTTTCTGTTGGCAGCGTCAAACTCACGAACAGCGAAGTCTGGCAAGCACTAATCGGGCAAGGCAGTGAAGTCCATCGTCAAATCGTATATGAGCTGCGTGCGCCGCGCGTGTTCGCGGCATTCGCCTGCGGTGGATTGTTGGCGATGGCGGGAACGTTATTGCAAGTCTTACTTAGAAATCCGCTAGCCGACCCGTACATTCTCGGCATTTCTGGCGGCGCGGCCGTAGGTGCGCTTGGTGCCCTATCCTTGGGGCTGGCTGCCCTGTCGATCAATATTGGCGCGCTTCTCGGAGCATTGCTAGCGATCCTATTGGTGTTTGCGCTCGGCTGGCGTGGCCGTGGGATCGGGCCGGAGCGAATGTTACTCGCCGGCGTCGTGTTGTCGGCAGGATTCGCCGCGATCATCAGTTTGTTTTTAGTATTGGCACCTGCAGCGCAACTGCACGGCATGTTGTTTTGGTTGATGGGCGATTTTTCTCGCGTCGTTTCGGCCAATGCAACGACGATCGTCCTCGCAATTGTTACCGTCGCCAGCATTTTGCTTGGGCGTTCGCTCGACGTATTGAGCCTAGGCGAAACCAAAGCGACGACCTTAGGTTTAAGCGCAAGGCCGCTACAAATCGCGATCTTTTTTCTCGCCGCGTTAGCGGCGACAGCCGTCGTCGTCACGGCGGGTCCCATCGGCTTCGTCGGATTACTCGTGCCGCACGCGCTACGCTTGCTCGGCATCACGCGCCATCGTGCGCTCATCGTCTGTTCAATATTCGCAGGCGGTACATTTCTCGTGTGGGCCGATCTGCTCGCCCGCAGCATCGCCGCGCCGTTGCAATTGCCGGTCGGCGCCATCACAGCGCTGCTCGGCGTGCCGTTACTGTTGGTTTTACTGATCCGCCGATGACCACACTTGCGACCGAAAATCTCACGCTCGCCCATCCCGGCAAAACCTTGCTACGGGATTTGACGATTGCGTTTCAATCGGGAGAATGCTGGGCCGTGCTCGGGGCGAATGGCAGCGGCAAGACGACCTTGCTCCACGCGCTCGCAAACTTACGCACCGCGCAAAATGGTGCGATTAAACTCGACGAAAAAAATGTGGTCGATTATCCGCGCCGCGAGCTCGCGCAACGCATCGGTATGCTGTTGCAAGAAGAGGGCAACGAATTTCACGGCAGCGTGCGGGAATACGTCGAGCTCGGGTTGTTCGCGCAAGGCACCTGGCTGGCAGCCAATCCCGATGCGGTTCGCACAGCACATGCCGCCATGAGCCGCATGCAGATTGACTCCCGGGCCGATCACCTTTGGAATCAACTTTCCGGCGGCGAACGCCAACGCGCGCGCCTCGCGCAATTGCTCGTACAAGCGCCCGATATTTATTTGCTCGACGAGCCGTTGCTGCATCTGGATTTACGCCATCAACTCGCGGTGTTGCAGTGCTTTCGCGACTTGGCGCGCGTCGATGGCAAGACCGTTATCATGGTATTGCATGACAGCCTGTGGGCGAGCCGGTTTTGCGACCGCGCGCTGATGCTTTATGATGATGGCAATTGCCGCTTCGGCGCGGCGCAAACCCTGATCACCAAAAACAACTTAGCCCAACTTTATTCCTGCTCGATGGATAGCTTCGAATTCTCCTTACCCACATGATTAAAAAGTTCATCCAACGGGTGTTCGGCAAGGAGAAAAAATCCGCCGATCCAAAAAATTCGAAGCCTAAGATTCTCAAAGTCGCTGAACACGGCATCAAGCGCGACATGATTAGCGCCTGCGCATTGCGCACCACCAAGCAATTGCAGGAAGCAGGCTATCAAGCATTCGTCGTCGGCGGCGCGGTGCGCGATTTGCTTACCGGCCGCATGCCAAAAGATTTTGATGTCGCCACCGACGCGACGCCCGATCAAGTTCGCGCCGCAATCCGCCGCTCGCGTATCATCGGCCGCCGCTTTCAAATTGTGCATGCGCTGTGCGGCAACGAAACGGTTGAAGTATCGACCTTTCGCGCCATGTCCGTACCGATCGCCGAAGGCGAAAACGATAGCAACGAAATGCGCAGCGACGAACACGGCCGCTTATTGCGCGACAACGTATTCGGCAGCCAAGCCGAAGATGCCTCGCGCCGAGACTTCACCGCCAACGCTTTGTTCTACAATCCGGCTACGGAAGAAGTGTGGGATTACCACCGCGGCGTGGCCGATATTCGCGCGAAAAAATTGCGCATGATCGGCGATCCGGCGACGCGCTATCGCGAAGATCCGGTACGCATGCTGCGCGCCGCGCGCTTCGCCGCCAAGCTTGGATTCAGCATCGACGGCCCGACGCAAAAACCGATTCGCGACATGGCGGATTTGCTGAAAAACGTGCCGAAGTCGCGCCTGTTCGACGAGATGATGAAGTTGTTGTTGTCGGGCCACGCTTGGGCATGCGTGACGACCTTGCGCGAGGAAGGCTTGCATCATGGTTTGTTACCCTTGCTCGACGTGATATTGGAGCAACCGATGGGCGAGCGCTTCGTCAAGCTGGCGTTAGAACAAACCGATTTACGCATTCAGCAAGATAAAACCATTTCGCCGGGATTTTTATTCGCGACCTTGCTTTGGCACGAAGTGCTCGCTGCGTGGGACGCGAATCTGAAAACGGGTATGCGCAGACCCCTCGCGCTGCAGCAGGCCATGGATGACGTGTTGAAGAAGCAATCGGCGCAACTCAATATTCCACGCCGCTACGATGCGGTGATGAACGAGATTTGGCAGTTGCAGCCGCGCTTCTTGGATCGTTCCGCTACTAAACCTTTTCGCCTGTTAAGCCATCCGCGCTTTCGCGCCGGCTATGATTTTCTGTTGTTGCGCTGCCAGAGCGGAGAACTCGACGCGGAACTGGGCGAGTGGTGGGAAAAATTTCAAGCGGTGGATGACGACGAGCGCAACACCATGTTGCTGGCGGAAACCTCCGAGCCGGGAACGAAAAAACGCCGTCGACGTAAACGTAAGAGCCCGGCCGCCGGACCGGTCGATGCCGAGTGAAGATCGTTGCTTACATCGCCTTGGGTTCTAATTTAGATAATCCGAAAATGCAGATCCAAGATGCGTTCGCCGAGCTCGATGAAATCGAAAATACGCGCTTGCTGCAAACGTCTTCGCTGTATGCCAGCGCGCCGTGGGG
>JANOLP010000212.1:0-11407 GCA_031419835.1 Pseudomonadota bacterium
GCTCTCGCCATGCTGACTCCGGCTGCGACCTGTCGGTCGCCAATGCTCGTTTGACCATACCACCCCCGCGTTGTTGAACGTGAGCGCATTGTGCCGAAACCGTGCGTCAAGAAATATAACGCTGTAGGGTTACCGGTTACACACCTACAGCAATCTTGGCGTCGCACCGATGTTCCCGAGTTAGCGACGACTTTAAAGTGCGATCTACTCAATCTTTTTTTAGTACCGATTGAACCTAATTGGTTTTTCGGGAATTCAATGAATGGGAATCAAGGATTCTCGGCGGAGAAATTTGGAAGTATTCCAGTCACTAAGGAGGTAATTGAAATGAAAGCAGCAAAACAAGTCGGATGGTCAAGCATGGCCGCGATCGCTTTTATAATCGGCGGTTGCGGTGGCGGCGGCGGTGGGGACGGCGATAACAACGGCGGTGGCGGCAACCAATCGCCGCTGACCGAAAGTTATTCCAGCCCCATCGCGTTAACGTTCGATGGCGCTTATGTGTGGGTCGCGAATCCAGACAACGATTCGGTGTCGGTGATGAATGTTGCCGGCGACAAGAATCAAAAGGTCGCGGAAGTGCCGGTTGGCGATGAGCCGCGGTGTGTCGCGATTACGCCGGACAATAAGAAGGTGTATGTCACCAATGCGATTAGCGGCAATGTTTATGTGATCGATGCCCAGACCTACAAGCCGCTGAAAATCATCGGCGTCGGCACGGAGCCGTTCGGCTGCGCGCTCACATTCGATGGGGCAAAACTCTACGTCGCTAATTTAATGTCGGACAATGTCAGCGTCATCGACACCAAAACCGACACCGTCGCCAAAACCATTTCCGGCGTCGGCGATCAGCCGCGCGGTATCGCGATCGCCGTTGTCGGTGGACAAACGAAAGTCTACGTCACACAGCTTTTGGCGCAATCGCGCAGTGATCTTCGACCCATCGAGCAGAAAGAAGGTTTTGATGACGGTAGAGAAGGCCGCGTCACGGTGATTTCGGCCGCGACGGATGCGGTGATCAATACCATCGTTCTCGCGCCGAAAGCAACGGGCTTTAAGTCCGATGGTTCAACGTTAGCCAAGGTGGTGTTTGACGCCGCCAATGCAGCGACAAAAATCGATACGCTCGCTTTTCCAAATCAATTGGAGAGCATCGTTATTCGCGGCAATCGCGCCTATGTGCCGAATACGGCGTCGTCGCCGAATGGCCCGGTCAAATTCAACGTCAACGTGCAAGGCTTTTTATCGGTGATTGATATCACCACCGACCAAGAAGTCGTGGACGAAACGTTTAACATGAATAAGGGCGTGCAATTCGAAGCAGCCGGCAAAAAGCTCTTCATCACTAACCCGGCGGCGATGGCTTTTAAGCATGGCGCGGATTTCGAAGGCTTTGCGCTGTCCCGCGCGACCGATCGTTTGGTTCGCGTGGTGTTGGATGCGAACGGCAAACCAACCATCAACGCGCCTATAGCCGCCAATGATCCCGGCAATATCGTGCGGGTCGAAGTCGGCGTCGATACTGCTATTCAGCATAACTCCGGGCCGGAAGGTGTGGTCATTAACAGCCGCGATACGCGCGCTTACGTGATGAATTTAATTTCGCGCGACGTCTCGGTGGTGGATATTTCTGGAGCCGATCCGAGCCAATACAGAGAAATTGCGCGTATCCCATCGACGAACTTACCGACGGACCCGTTCGAAGCGCAGGTGCATCGTGGCAAAGAATTGTTCAACACTAGTATTGGCCCGGTCGGCACAAACGAGAACGCCCTGGCGCCCGCCGGTCGTATGTCGGACTTCGGCTGGGGTAGTTGTTATGGCTGTCATCCGCGTGGCCTGACCGATACGGTAACGTGGATGTTCGGCGACGGTCCGCGTCAGGCAATCTCGATGGAAAGCACGGCGGCACATCCGCAAACGCCGTTGGTAAATGGCAACGTCAACGCGAATTTCGCGCCGTTGCTGCCGGCGTTCCACCAGCGTGCGCTGAACTGGTCGGCGGTTCGCGACGAGATCCAAGATTTCGAACTCAACATTCGCAATGTCTCAGGCGGCCAAGGTTTGATCGCGTTACCCGATGCCGGCGGCAATCGCGGCGAGGTGGATAAATGCGTGTTCAATTTGGTGTTGCCGAATCCGAATCCCAATAATTGCGCTGCGGAAACTGCGATTACCACGGGACGCGACGCGGATCTCGATGCGATCGCTGCTTACATTTCCTTCGGCATCCGCGCACCGGTTTCGCCGCTACGAGGTTCAACGGATCCAGACGTGACCGCAGGGCGTGCATTGTTCGCTGCTGCAAATTGTCAGGGCTGCCACGGTGGTGCGAATTGGACGGCAAGCACGATCGATTTCGTTCCGCCACCCGGCGCGGCCGATATTACGGCGGGGCAGTTGAATCGATTCTTGTGCAAAGCGGGAACGTTCGATGCAGCATTGTCAAACGAACTAAAAGGCGGTGGCGTTGCGGGGCAAGCGAATACCGACGGTGCGAATGGCGTATTGGGCATCAATATCCCGTCGCTCATTTCGGTACATGCGAGCCCACCATACTTCCACAGCGGCGCGGCGCCGACACTCGATGCAGTGTTGGATAATGTCGCCCATCGCAGTTTGGGTACGGCGAGCGTGGACACGTTAACGGCGGCAGCCGATCGAACCAAAGTCGCAAAGTTTGTCGCATCGATCGATCTGACGACAACAACGTTCCCGGAAAAAACCATGAACGAAGCGACGCCGCTTTGCCTGCCATAGCAGAAAATGACGCGGCGCACGTTGTGTGCCGCGTTGTGAGATTAGCATTGCCACAAGCCGCATGGATCGTGGTTCGTGGCACACCATGCCCCGAGATGCGCATCACCATTGCCTCTCGCGGCAGCCCTTGTAATGCTTCTAAAAATCATCGCGATGCTGCAAGCGAATTCCTACGTGTTCTAGACGTTGCTCAACGCTTCCATTAATATTTCGCATGGCTTCGCCATCTGCGCTTGTAATTCGCCGCTTTCGCTTTCACGTTTGGATCAGCGCGCTATCGATCCTGATCCTGCTTGTCGTCGCGTTTTTTCCGCCGACATTTCAGTTCGGCGCCGGCGTATATCTGCCGGTTCACACGACGATGGAAGTGTTTTCCATTCTCGTTGCAGCATTAGTGTTCACCATCAGTTGGAATTCGAACGACGAAACCCGCGCCGGCACGACGTCGCTGCTAGGCTGCGCGTTTCTCGCCGTCGCGTTGATCAATTTTGGCCACGTCTTGTCGTTCGCCGGGATGCCCGATGTGGTCACGCCGGCTTCGCCGGAAAAAGCGATTAATTTTTCGTTGGTGACGCGTTTCATCGCGGCATTGGCATTGCTCGTCGTCGTCGTGTTTTGGATCGGACTGTATCGTAGCGAATGAATGCCGGCGTTCCGGCCCGGCCATGGCTTGACGACATTCAAGATCGCCGCGGAATACGGAATGGTCGCGTTACACATCGGCGGTTGTATTGGGTTTTATCGACGTTTTCGCCGCGACAACGACAGCGCCGCAAGTTATTTGTTTGCCGCGTCGGCCATCATGGTCGCAAGCCAAGTGTTTAATACTTTTTACGCACATCCGTACGATATTTACAATTTGCTCAGCCATGTCTATCGTGTCGTTATTTTTTGTAAATGCGGCGACCTGAAAAATCCGCTATGCCGGTTCTATTCCGATCGTCGACATTATTGAAGAAATTTCTACATTCCCCGACCGGGTATCCACTGTGTACCCGCAAGGGGTACGCCGGCCATCGCCGCCGCTTCGATGGTCAGCGCAACCAAATCTTCGCGTTCGAGATGATGTACATCGCCTTTACCGCAGGCACGGGCGATGGTGGTGAGTTCCATATTCATGGTCTTGAAATAATTTTTCAAACGCTTCGCGCCAATGGAAGGCTCAAGGCGCAATTCCAATTCCGGATCTTGCGTGGTGATGCCGACCGGGCACTTGCCGGTGTGGCAGTGATGGCAAAAGCCGGGCGCGGTGCCGATTTTTTCGTAGTCTGCGCTGGCGTCGATGTGTTCTCCATTATGCATATAGGTATCGCTGTTGCAGCCGAGCGCCATCAACACGCCTTGCCCGACCGATACGGCGTCGGCGCCGAGTGCGATGGCTTTTGCGACGTCCGCGCCGGTACGGATGCCGCCGGAAACGATCAGTTGTACTTTTCCCTTCATGTTCATGTCTTCGAGCGCGTCGACCGCTTGACGTACGGCCGCCAGCGTGGGAATGCCGACGTTTTCGATGAACACCGTTTGAGTCGCTGCCGTGCCGCCTTGCATGCCATCGACGACGATGACGTCGGCGCCGGCGTGAACACATAGCTTCACATCGTGAAACACGCGCGTCGCGCCGATCTTGACGTAAATCGGAATTTGCCAATCCGTGAGTTCGCGCAGCTCGTTGAGCTTGAAGGAGAGCTCGTCCGGGCCGGTCCAAACGGGAATCCGACACGCCGAACGTTTATCGATGCCTGCCGGTAGCGTGCGCATTTTCGCGACGCGCGGATTGACTTTTTGCCCCAGCAACATGCCGCCGCCGCCGGGCTTGGCGCCCTGTCCGATCACGACTTCGATGGCGTCAGCTTGGCGCACGTGGTCCGGATTAAAGCCGTAGCGCGACGGCAGACATTGATACACCAAGGTCTTCGACGAGCGGCGCTCTTCTTCCGTCATACCGCCGTCTCCTGTCGTCGTTGATGTGCCGAGTTCCCGCGCCGCGGTACCGAGCGCTTCTTTCACGCGCGCCGAGAGCGAGCCGAAGCTCATGCCGGCGACCGTGATCGGTATATCGAGCTCGACGGGTTTTTTCGCGAAGCGCGTGCCGAGTATCGTTTTCGTCGAGCACTTCTCTCGATAGCCTTCGAGCGGATAGCGCGAAATCGATGCGGCGAGAAAAACCAAATCGTCGAACGTCGGCAGCGCACGTTTCGCGCCGAGGCCGCGAATTTCGTATAGGCCGGTTGCCGCCGCGTGTTGAATGTAATCGAGAATGCGGCGATCGTAAGAAAAACTTTGTTCGGTCAGCAAGCGTTTAGTCATTTCAATATTCCTGATTAGCGTCGGCGTTCCAGTTGTAAAGGCTCTTCGCGGAGGCGACGCGTTTGAATTCTTTCGAGTTGAATTTGAAACCCGCTTGATCGAGCAGCGCCGAGACTTTTTTGTGGTCGGCATCGCTCATCTCTTCGACGCGTGCATCGGCGCCTAGGCTTTTGATCTTGCCGCGTACATAAATCACTGCCTCGTACAATGAATCGCCGAGCGCGTGTCCCGCATCGCCGCACACCACCATCGTTCCGGCTTGCGCCATGAAGCAAGAAAAATTGCCGACGTCGCCGCCGACGACAATGTCCAAACCTTTGAGTGAAATGCCACAACGCAAACTCGCATCGCCTTCGATAATCAATGTGCCGCCATGGCCAGTCGCGCCGGCGGATTCCGACGCGAAGCCTTTGACGCGCACGGTTCCGGACATCATGTTTTCTGCGACGCCCCAGCCGACGTTGCCATGCACCGTGACATTCGCCTGCTTATTCATACCGGCTGTGTAATAGCCGCCGTGACCGTGTATATCGATATTCACCGGCGCATCGACACCGACGGCGATATTGTGAGCACCTTCGGGATTGAGCACGTTCACCTGCTTCACGCCGTTCTTGGCGAGGTCGTGGTGCAGATACTGATTCAGTTCGCGCAATTTTTGTTGTGCGAGATCGAAAGTCACTTTTTCCATAGCACTATACTTTCCAGATATACAGTTCTTCCGGCATCGGCTCGAACAGTTTGGCGTTTTTGATGCCCGGCAATTTTGCCAACGAGCGAAACTCCGACGAGATAGCGACGTATTCGTCGGTCTCGGCGACGATCGCTGGTTTGCAGGCATAGGGATCGCGCACCAAAGCCATCTCAGTCTTCGTACCCATCAAAAAAGTGAAGAAGCCATCGAGTTCTTCGAAGCCTTTTTTTAGCGCGGTGGCCAGATCGTCGCCTTCGCGCATGCGCCATTCGAGATAACGGCACGCCGCTTCGGTGTCGTTATCGGTTTCGAAATGAACACCGAGCGGTTCGAGCTTGCGGCGAATTTGATAAGGATTAGAAAGTGAGCCGTTGTGCACCAAGCAAAAATCCGCACCGGCGGTGAAGGGATGAGCGCGATCCGGTGTGACGGCGGATTCCGTTGCCATGCGCGTGTGGCCGATTAAATGCGTGCCTTGTAAGCTTTTGAAATCGTAACGAGCCGCGACTTCGCCCGGCGTACCGATGTCTTTGTATAAATCCATCGAGCGGCCCATGGATAATACGTGTAACTCCGGGTAATGATCCTTGAGCCATGTTTTCACGACGCTGGACTCGAGATGCGAAATCAGAATGCCGTGATTACCTTTCTCGACTATTTCAACGGCCGAACCCAAGTGATGATTGAAGTCGCGCTCGACGGCGGTCCAGTCATAGTCCATGGTCGGCGCATGTAAGCTGTATTTGAATTCGTTCGCGCCCGCTTCTTTGGTGTAGACGGCAAGCCCCGCCGAGTCTGGGCCGCGCTCGGTCATGCCGATCAGCATCGGCATCATCCATTCGCCGAGATGATTGCGCAGTTCAGGTTTTTTGATCAGCAGTCCTACGATTCCACACATTTCGAATACTCCAAATAATTTATTAATGCCATGGCTGGGAGGCGCACTGGGATTGCCGTTTCAGGGCATCGTGCTTGCACGGCAATATCCATGCGGGTCTCAGGCCATCGATGCTGCGCTTGCAAAATGTCAAGGCCCATAACCATTGTCATTCCCGCGCAGGCGGGAATCCATTTGGACGTTCAAAGTCAACATGGATTCCCGCCTGCGCGGGAATGACAATTGGAGAGGATGTGGGACACATCAACTAGAAAAACTCCACATACCGATTCAATTCCCACTCCGACACATGGCGCGAATATTCCACCCATTCCATGCGTTTCAATTCGATATATTCCTTCGACAAATCCGACCCGAGCGCATCGCAAATCACTTTGTCTTTTTCTAATGCATCGATGGATTCTTTCAAACTTTGCGGCAACACCGAGACGCCGCGCTTCTTCAAATCCGTCGCCGAGTAGGTGTAAAGATTGTCGTTATTCGGCGCGCCGGGATCGAGCTTGCGTTCCACGCCATCCAAACCCGCCGCAATGATTGCCGAGGTGACGAGATACGGATTCGACCCGAGATCCGGCAAGCGCATTTCCAGTCGTCCATAGGGAACGCGCACCATCGACGTGCGGTTGTTGTTGCCGTAAGCGACGTACGCCGGTGCCCAAGTCGCTCCGGACAGCGCGCGGCCGACCACCAGACGTTTGTAAGAATTAATCGTCGGTGCGCAAATCGCAGTGAGCGCGGGCGCGTGAGCGAGTAGGCCACCCATGAAATGGTAGGCAACTTTCGACAGGCCCAACCCATTCTTGTCGGAATCGTCGTGAAAAATATTCTTCACTTTGCCGTCGCCGATAGACATGTGATAGTGGCCGCCGGAGCCGGTGCGATTGGCAAAAGGCTTGGGCATGAAGGTGCAAATCATGCCGTGCTTTTTCGCAATTTCCGTCGCCGCCATTTTGAACAAAATTAAATTGTCGGCGGAGGTCAGGCAATCGGTATAGGTATAATTGATTTCGAATTGGCCGTTGCCGTCTTCGTGATCGATCTGATAAACATCGAGCCCGATTTTCATCAGCGCATCGACTAATTCTTCCAGATACGCCGCGCTGCGCGACAGGCCTTTGTAGTCGTAGCAAGGCTTATCGAGTGTGTCGCTGTCATCGGCGGGGACGAGTTTACCGGCCTCATTTTTCTTCAGCAAAAAGAACTCCGGCTCGATGCCGGTGTAGAGCGCCCAGTTGCGTTTTTTTAATTTCTCCAACTGACGTTTCAACACCACGCGCGAATCGAACGCATAGGGTTTGCCATGCACGTGGCCGTCGCAAACCATGCGCGCGTAACCGGGCATCCACGGCAATTCGCAGATGCGGCCTGGCTCGCCGACGGCCATGTAGTCAGGGCCTTCCGGACCCATACCGAAACCCCACATCGCGAATCCGGCAAAGCCGGCGCCCGCGCCGACTAAATCATCGTAATGCCCGGACGGCACGGCTTTAGATTTCGCCGCGCCGTGAATATCGACGAACTGCGCAAGGATGAACTTGATGTTCTTTTCCTTTAACCACTTTTTTGCTTCGTTAGGCTTCATCGATTTCCCCCTCTAAGAGCGATTGAGTATTCTTGCTAAGGTTCAAGTTTCGCGTCCGGGAACAGGGCGGCAAACCCGACCGCGCCGCCATCTAGTTCTTCAGCGATTTCGAGCAGGTGTTGCCATAGGTAAATGCCGTAGGTGCCGTCGCACCAAATCTGATAAAACGCATTGCCTCGCCAGGTGCCGGGAAGCACTAACACCGACACGCCGATCATCGATGTCATGACGATCGGGCGCGCGGCAAGATCCAGGCTGGCAAAGTTAAAACTACAGGTTTGCAGCAGCAGTTCGTTGACGCGCGGGCCGGCAAGCGCGATTTCCGCATCTTGCCGCAACACCGGCGTGACGCCGGAAACGCCGCCCCCTAACTGCGTTCGAATGCGATCGACATCGTCTTGGCCGGCATTATTTTCGATCAAGAATTCGCTGCTCGCAAGCCGCGCGATCAATCCGTACTCGCCGAGCGGCGCCCATTGGTTGATGCCGGTCGGCGTCGTGACGCCGACGGAATTGAGCCAGGCGTCGGCGCCCGGACCTTTGAGTCCGCAGCGTTGCAGATGCGATAAATCCGTCAGCGCAATCGATTGCAGCTTTTTATTTTCCTCAGGTGCCGTACCGATGTGCGCCGCGACGCGCATTCGATTGATAACAGTCCACTGCGACGTTGTCGATGCCAGCGCGTCGTGCAGCGGGCTGGTTCGCAGCACTGCAGTCGAAACTTTTTCTACCGTGGTATTCACGCCGCCACCTGAGCGATGGGTGCGGACTCGGTTTTCTGCCGCGCACCTTGTGGGTCGTAAAACGGCGGCTTCACGATCGTCGCCTCGACCATCGCGCCGCCATCAATGCGTATGCTAATTTTTTCGTCGATGTTCGCCAGAGCAGGCGTGACGTACGCAAGCCCAATTACCTTGTGCAGCGCTTCACTCCACGCGACACTGGTGACGCGGCCGGCCATGTCGCTTTGATCGATAATGAGGTGACATTCTTTCGGCGCGGGCCCGGCGTAGGATTGATCGATTTCGAACGCGATCAGTGTTTGGCGCAGGGGTTTCGCCTGGATAATTTTCAAGCTGCGCTGGCCGATGAAAAACGGCTTATCCATTTTCACTGCGAAGCCGGACGCTGCTTCGAATGGTGTCGTCAATCCGTCGGTATCTTGGCCGATGATGACGTGACCTTTTTCCAGGCGCAGCAAGCGTTGCGCTTCGACGCCGAATGGCCGGATGTCGAAGCGCTTACCGGCTTCCATTAAGCTATCCCACAACGCCGCGCCGTATTCGGCAGGTACGTGAATTTCATAGCCGAGTTCGCCGACGAAACCCACGCGCATCAATCTTGCCGGCATGCCGTTAATATTGCCGTCGCGCACGCCGAGGTACCGGAAAGCAACTTCGTCGACATCGAGATCCACCAGCGTTTTCAAAACCTCACGTGATCGCGGGCCGGCGAGATTCACCGCCGCATAGTGACC
Organism: Pseudomonadota bacterium; assembly: GCA_031419835.1. Taxonomy (GTDB): domain Bacteria; phylum Pseudomonadota; class Gammaproteobacteria; order Burkholderiales; family JALYOK01; genus JALYOK01. The sequence goes on from JANOLP010000212.1 coordinate 9,719, forward strand.
GGTGACATTCACGATACCGACATTCAAACGCCACATCGCGTTCAGGCGCGTGAGTTCGCGATACACCGTGGCGGAGCCGGTGGTCGTCGTGGTGAAATAAAAATGTTGCTCGGCCAAACAGGCGACGACGCCGTCATCAATCATCACGCCGGATTCGTCGCACATCACCGCATAGCGGGTCATGCCGACTTTCATGTTGGCGAAGCGTCCGGTGTAAACGCGCTCCAAAAATTCCGCTGCGTCGGCGCCGTAAACTTCGAGCTTGCCGAGCGTGCCGACATCGATTAATCCTAAACTTTGGCGCACCGCGCGAACTTCTTCGGCGACGGCTTGCTCTTTGTTTTTGCCGCTGACTTGGTAGTATTCCGGACGCAGCCACACGCCCGCCTGCATGAACTTTGCATTGAGCGAAGCGTGGCGGCTGTGCATCGGGGTTATGCGCTCCGGATAAAAACTCCGCCCAGCCAAATGGGATAGCGGCACGGGATGAAAAAACGGCCGCGCCGTCGTCGTGCCAATTTCCTGAATCGGCTTGCCGGTGATTTTCGCCAGGATACGAATCGCATTCATGTTCGAATGCTTGCCCTGACTTGGGCCCATGCCGACGGTGGTGTAGCGCTTCATCAGTTCGATATTATCGAAGCCTTCTTGTGCGGCGTTGACAAAATCCTTGACCTGAATATCTTCGTCAAAATCGACGAAATTTTTTCCCTTCGGATGCTCGATAATCGGGTACGGATGGTTCGGCGATGAGACCTCCGCCGGTACGATAGCCGGACCGACGGGTGCGCCAAGACCCAAGTAGCGCGCGGCTTCCAGGCCGGCTCGTTCGCCGTCGCGGATTTTTCCTTGCATGAAATAAACGCCATTGGCACGTCCCGCGGCAAACACGCCGGGCGGAAGCTGCGACGGGACAAACTGCTCGAGGGTTTGATCGTGGCGGGTTTTCATTCCCGCTTGATAGAGCAAATTAAGCGCCGGCGTGAAGCCGACACTCATGGCCACACCATCGCATTGAATAGTTTGCGCGGCATGCATTTGTAGTTCACCGTTGGCCGCAATCGGGCAGACCGTCAGCGCGTGAACATGGTCTTTCGCGCGGTTTGCGAGCGCCTCGTAAATGCAAAAACCCTTCAGTACTTTAATGCCCGCTTTCTGCACTCTTGTGGCGAATTCCGACACTTCGCCTTGGGCACGTAAATCCACCAGCGCCGCGACGGAAATGCCATGGCTGTGAAAATCCAACGCGGCGCGATAGCCTTCGGTGTTCGCGGCGAGCACCACCACGCTGTCGAAAGGTTTTACAGCATAGTGATAGATCAGGCGCTGCGCCGCGGATGCAAGCATGACGCCGGGGAGGTCGTTGTTGCGAAATACGGCGGGTTGTTCGAACGCACCGGCGGCGACAATCACGGCGCGCGCACGCATTTTTGTTATCTTGTGTTTATCAACCAGTGGTATCCAGTGGTCGCCGTAATAGCCTGCGGCCTCAGTGGCCGATAGCACGCGTATGTTGCGGCGCCGATGTACCGCGCCGAGCAATTCCTCAAGCGCGTGGTCGACATGGACGTCGACGCCGCGCTGATAGGTGAGGCTACCGCCGGCGTGGGGATTTTCATCGACCAGAACCACTTGCGCATCGGCATCTGCCGCAGCGATCGCTGCCGATAGCCCCGACGGACCGGCGCC
>JANOLP010000213.1:0-5545 GCA_031419835.1 Pseudomonadota bacterium
CGCAAAATCTTCGGCGCCGGCGTTGATGTATTTGAGAACGAACCGAACTTCCGCAAGGAATTTTTGCAACTGTCCAATGTAGTATTATTACCGCATCTTGGCAGCGCCAGCGAGAATACCCGCCGCGCCATGGCGAATCTCGCTGCCAAGAATTTAGTAGCGGCCCTCACCACGGGCAATCCACCGAATCAAGTGAATAAATTTTGAGGCATGGGGCGGAATCGCACTGGTCTCGTTATATCTTTTACAATTGTCATTCTGAGCGAAGCGAAGAATCTGCTCTCTCGAATGAACAGAAGCAGATTCTTCGGCCTACTGGCCTCAGAATGACAGACTTCTCATTTTTTGATGTCCCGTTAACTAAATTCTTTCTCTAACCTTCTGTCGTTCGTTGTAAGGAGCAAAACATGGCATTAAAAATCGGTTTTGTCGGCCTCGGCATCATGGGCCGCCCGCAAGCATTGAACCTCATTAAGGGCGGTTATTCCGTGGCCGTCTATGCGCGCCGCGCGGAATCCATGCAGCCGTTAAAGGACGCCGGCGCGATTGCTTGCGCGTCACCGAAAGACGTCGCCGCGCAATGCGACGTGATTATCACGATGGTTGCCGATACGCCCGATGTTGAGCATGTTATTTTCGGCGATGGCGGCATTATTCACGGTGCAAAATCCGGTGCCGTCGTCATCGACATGAGCACCATTTCTCCGGTCGCGACAAAATCCATGGCTGCGCGCTTGCAAGCAAATGGTGTCGACATGATCGACGCACCGGTGTCCGGCGGCGAAGTCGGCGCCGTCAACGGCACGCTCACCATCATGTGCGGCGGCAAGCAAGCGGTGTTCGACAAAATCAAACCCATCCTCGAATGCATGGGCAAAACCATCACGCTGGTCGGCGACAGCGGCGCGGGCCAAGTCGCAAAAGCCTGCAATCAAATCGTCGTCGGCGTCAGCATCGAAGCCGTCAGCGAAGCCATGGCTCTAGCACGCCGCATGGGCGTCGATCCCGGCAAAGTGCGCGAAGCGCTGATGGGCGGATTCGCCGGCAGCAAGATCATGGAAATCCACGGCAAGCGCATGATCGACTACGATTTCAAACCGGGCTTCAAAACCAAGCTGCACCAAAAAGACATGAAGATCGTGATGGAAACCGCGGCCTCGATCGGCTTGAACCTACCCGGCGCCGCGCTATTCGCGCAGCACCTCAATGCGCTGATGGGCAGCGGCGACGGTGAGATGGATTCATCTGCGGTGTTGAAGGTGATTGAACGCGCTAGTTCGGCGAAAGCTGCTTAACACTTTGCATGGATTCTCGAACGCATTGCCAGGACCCGCCCTGATACTGCCTCTCAGCAATGACATCGCCATGAGCCAAGCAGGGCGCGGCTTTCCACGTATGCACGCTTAAAGCGCATATGCTTGAAACGCAAACTGTTGTTTTCCGTTTGCGTAATGCGCTTGTGCCATGGCGGTGAAATGGCTGTCGGCGCGCAAGCGCTTTAGTGTTATCGCCTCCTCCAGTTCGCTTGGGTTTAGCCTCATCGAGGCGATGATTGCGCTGACCATACTCATTTTCATGCTCATGACGATTGGTTATCTGTTGGTTTCAACCTTGGAAACGACCGCTGAGGCACGACGGCTCACAGCAGCGGTGGCGCTTGCGCAAGATCAAATTGAGCGCCTGCGTAGCATTCCCTATGCAAACGTCGTCAACGGCAGCGACGGACCATTGTCCGAAAGCGGCGAGCTGATTGGCCCCGTACGCTATTTTAATCGAACCTGGACCGCCGCGGCGAGCGTCGACCCACCGGGTATTCCACCTGTAGGAACCAGCACGCTGGCAGTGCAAGTGCAATGGGGCGAGAAAGATGGGCCACGGCAAATCCAGTTTCGTACCATTTTGAGTCAATGAAAACGCAGCCGCGATTTCTCACAGGTCTCTCCCTCACCGAGCTCCTTGTGGCGATGGTGGTCGTAGCGCTGGTGATGGCTGGCGCCGCGGGTGTTTTTTTTGCACAAAATCGCGTCGCAATCCAAGAAGAAATATCGGTCACCATGGAAAGAAATTTGCGAATCGGCATTCGACATTTGACCGACAGCATTCGCAATGCCGGTTTCGACACGCCAAAAACGAATCTGGCCGCCTGGGTACCGTGGGTCGCCGGATTCGCCGCTAATCCCAATATCGTTGCCGGCGGTAGCGCAAGTACGCCTGACGCCATATCGGTGGCGCGCTGCACGGCGCAAGCCGTCACGACGCTGAGCGCGAACGCAGCGGTCGCCGCGACGATCCTTTCTGTCGCGAGCACCAGTGCGCTGGACAGCGGCCAGCGGCGTTTGATCAACATCGGCCACGCAGAAAACGCCCATGTTGTGACCGTTAACAGTGCGACATCAATCACCGTCGATACCAACCCGATCACGCCCGGCCTGCAAGGTTTAGCGAAAGCTCGCCCTGCGAACACATCCATTTGTCGGGTGGATGTCGATACGTATCGCGTGGATGCAAACGAACACACCTTGCTGCTGGATCACAACGACGGTAATGCAGCGAAGATTCTGCTCGACAGCATCTTGAACCTCAAGCTGGTTCGAACCGGCTCGCTTCATGAAATCGTGCTCACGGTGCAGTCCGACCGCCCCGATCCTGCCGCCGGCGCCATTCTCACTCGCGCCATGCGCTCTTCCGCCGCCGTGAAGAACTAATCTAAGGTATTTAGACATGAGCGAAATACTTGAAAAATCTCACAAAGCAACGAAGCCTTTCACGCCGCAGCACGGCGCGGCCTTGATTGTGGTTCTGGTCGTGGCCGGCATCATTAGTGCCGTTGCCCTGATCGCCGCCTCCAGCGCGCGAACAGAACTACGCATCGCACAAAATCACTACCGCAGCCTACAAGCGCTGTACAGCGCAGAGGCGGGCCTGAATCATGCCTATCGGCTCATCGCCGGAAATCCAACCAGTGTGAACACCATTCTTGCCGCCGGTGGCAACGGCGGCGTGATGGCGACCAACATCGGTGCGGTAACCACCATCGCCGGCGTCGACTACAATTTCCGCAACTTCGCCGGCCCAGGCCCGGACGGATACTACGTGCGCCTCGATGACAACGTCGACGAGAACCCGAATAATGTCGGCGACGATAAGGACGGGCGGGTAAAAATCGTCTCACGTGGCCGCGCCGGTCAAGCAGAGCGGGTACTCGAAGGCATTGTCGAAACGACCCCTGGCTATTGCATCTTTGGCACGACTAGCGTTGGCGGAGAAAAGGGAATCGAACTGAGCGGCGGCGCACTGGTCGACAGCTATTCTTCGGCGGGGGGCTATCCCGCCACGGCGGGAAGTTCCGCCCAAGTGGGTACGAATGCCGTGTTCGAAGCCTCCGGCGGCGCCAGCGTCAAGGGAGGCGTAAGCGCGGTGCAAAACATCGACCTGTCTGGCGGCGCGTCCATTACCGGAACCCAGAGCATTGGCGTACCGAATGAAACGTTTGCTGCAATTGCACCCTGCGGGCCAGCCTGGTCTGGCACTACCGGCATTACCGGGACCTATACCTACGCTGCCGGCGTATTGGAGGCGGACGGAGGCTCCGGAGGCGCAATCACGCTCGCGGCCGGCACCTACTGTTTTAACGACCTCAAGCTAAATAACGGCGCCCCTCTAACGGTAAATGGCGGCCCCGTGATGGTCTACCTCGACCACGAACTCAACTTGAGCGGCGGCGCTGTTGCAAACAACACCGGGATACCCAGCAATCTGCGGTTTTTTTCCAGTGGCTCCGGTAGTACCTTGGTGTATCTCAGCGGTGGCGCGGGCGCGGCGATGACGGTATATGCACCCGCAACCAAAGTAGACGTCTCGGGAGCGGCGTCGATTTTCGGCAGCGTGATCGGCAATACAGTGGTGTTTAACGGCGGGTCAGGGATCCATTGCGACTCGTCCGCGCAGATTGCCAGCGGCGGCGGTACGGGTGGCGTGAAACTTGTTGGCTGGCATGAACTAAACTGAATGAGTGCAAGCAAGCTTAGCCAGCGAAAGACCGCATGCGGTCTTTCGCTCCTCGAACTTCTCATCACCATCGTGATTGCAATTATTCTCATGGCGGTTGCGCTACCTAACTTTCAAGAACTGATCCGCCAGAACCGACTGAGAGCACAGATCAACGAATTCGTCAGCGCGCTTTATCTTACCCAAAGCGAGGCGGTAAAAAGCGGTCAGTCCGTGGTAATTTGCGCCAGTTTGGATGCGGAATCGAGCGACACCCCAAGCTGTGCTGCGGTGCACTGGGACCGCGGCTGGGTGATCTTTGTCGACAGCGACAAAGATACAGTTATCGATATGGGGGAACGAATTGTTCAGCGCGGCGGCCCGATGCGGTCGGGTACCACCTTGCGTGGCAGCGGCGGCGTTGCGAATGCAATTGCCTACTCTGCCACGGCGGAAACGGCGATTGCCGGGACACTGGTGCTGTGTGACCAAAACATTAACTACGCACGCGCCGTCTTGTTGGGGGTAAATGGTCGAATACGCCAAGCCAATCGCGATGACGCCGGGGTACCGTTAAAGGACGATGGAGCGGGATTGACGTGCACACCGTAGCCGAATGCCTGCGCAGTCAGAACGAGCGCGGATTTACGTTGTTAGAGCTGGTCATCGCGCTCCTCCTCGTAGCGATTCTCGCTGCCATCGCGGCGCCGAGTTATCGAGAGCATGTGCGGAAAACCCATCGCAAAGAAGCGGTCACCGCGTTGGTCGATCTAAGTCTTCGCCTAGAACGATTTCACGCCAAAACCAATGCTTATCCGGCGACCGCGACGGAGGCATCCAATCTTCTCGCCGCAATTAACCCACCACCGAGCTTCTATACACTTTCCTTTGAGAATATCGGCACCGACTCCACAGCGACCACGTATAAGATCAAAGCGACACGAATATCGTCCGCTGCCCAGGCCAGCGACGCTGAATGTGGGGACTACGCGCTGACCAACGAATCTCGACGTAGCGCCAGCGGTACCGGGACACTTGAAAAGTGTTGGCCGAAAGACTGATGTACGCGATTATGATGCGGACGGTGCGCCGGTCGTCGCGGACAATCGCGCTAGTGTAGTGTTGCATTCTGTTTGCGACTTATGCGTAATGATGTAGATGCAAAATTTGTATAGCTTGAGGAGCAAATGGCCTCAATGCGTTGCGATATTGGCTTAATAACCGATTGTCATTCCCGCGAAGGCGGGAATCCATAGGGCGTATCACGGTGCAGCAATAACGGCGCTTACCCGCTTGGATCAGTTGTTGTCCGGGAAACAGCCGCAGCCAAATGGATCCCCGCCTTCGCGGGGATGACACATTAGGGATAAGGTGTATATCGTGAAAGTAAAAGTAGCATCAACTGTGAAACACTACACTAGGAGCCTGTCGGACTTAAAGAATCGCAGCGAAAAAGAGGCTGAGCGAGAACAGATTTTGACGATTTCGCCGGGCAATAGTCGTTCTATTGCCCAAGAAAGCGGCGAAATATGGACCGCTCAGCCTCTTTTGCAGCCGA
>JANOLP010000214.1:0-7439 GCA_031419835.1 Pseudomonadota bacterium
TCTGAATACCGCCGCTGGTCGACGTGGCTTGATCTTGCTTATCAAAATGAACGATCACCTGCCGCCCCCAAACCGGAATGCTATCGTAACTCTGCTGGAAACGCACGTGCTTTTGCTGCAGCTCGTCGACGGTTTCACATAGGAAAGTGAGCTGCTTGGCAGGTTCGATCACGCGATGATCACCGGGATTGGCTTTGAGATACGCCAGCGCCGACGCTGCATATTTCGGCTTCGCGGTTTGTTGCTCGGCGATTGACGGACAACCACCGTTGACCCGCATCAGCGCGCTATCGGACGCGCAAGCGGGCAACAACGGCAATATTAGGATCAACGAGACATAAGCTGCGCGCCTGACTGCAAAAGGGAATTGCTGCGTTCCCGGCATAAGACCTCCTATAGCGATTTTTTTATCTGTGGGATTCTAACGATCCCTCAGTCGTCAGCCATAAGAATCATCATCGTTTAGTCTTGGCCAAGCTGTCAATCGCAAAATTTCGAGTGCGCTGGATATCCGTGCCTCGCTGACAGGCAATATCCATGCGGCGTTCAAGGGATGGCACGTCGCGAAGCAAGCAGCGCGCGGCGCTTCGGCTCGAGGCACCACAGTAAATCCGAACGTGACGATCGATTCGTTAAGGACAAAGCCTTGCACTTCGGCGCTGTAAGTTGAGGAGCAAAACCCAACTTGTATCCCGATAAGATAGTGTTGGGCTTCCTGCGTCAGCGCCAACCTACATGTTGCCATTACGAGCTGCCTGTCTCGGCGTTGCCAATACTGCTCACGTGCCATGAACCGCATGCGCTCTTGCGGCCACCTCCCCATGTCATCCTGAGCACCGTGAAGGATCTGCTTTTACGGCCGTTAAAAAGCAGATCCTTCACGGTGTTCAGGATGACATGGTAAAGGTGACAATCTCGGTAGCGTCATGGAAAGTGAAGCCCGTAGGTTGGCGGTGAGGAACGAACCCCAACAAAATACTTGCGGCTGAGTTGGGCTTCCTGCGTCAGCACCAACCTACATGTTGTCATTTCGAGCTGCCTGTATCGGCGCTACCGATACTGCTCACGAACGATGAACCTGGCATGTCGTTGTAGGGTAGATCAAGCGCAGCGGATCCACCAAACTGAATATCATTTCCCGCTCACGTTAACCGTTTGGTGGATCCAGCGCTTCGCGCTTTGATCATCCCTACTAACGCCGAGATCCCCAAATTCGTATCCGCTCGGATCAATACCCCCAAGCGGATTATTAAAGCCGTAAGAGTAACGATTGTAACTTTGGGAAAATCGAGGATACTGTATCGAGGGATCTGCCGTCATAAACCGCCCCAGGTTCGGATCGTAAATCCGGCCGTTCATGTGAATCATGCCGCCACCGATCTCCGGCAACATCTCATGGCCGGTAAAGCCACGACGAGTGCTGGGCATGGCCATGACATTGCTCGCAGCATCGCTGCCGTTTAGGTTGCGGGTCTTGCCGAAGGCATCATTGCTACAGACTAAAATAGATGATGGTCTCGTTCGCAATAAATCGCTGTAAAAATATTCCAACATCAAATTTTGAATCGAACGCGAGAGCGGTATCTAGGGCTCGATTAAGCTTTTGACCTTGTTGGAACGATTCGAGCGCTGCCGCATCGGCAGGCGAGATACCCTCGACTTCCATCACAAAATTACGCCGCATCACCAACAAGTCTTCGCCGCCTTCGCTGAGATCGACGTGCTGATCGCCTTGGTAGCTGGGGAGATTTACCTGCCAGATTTTGCGAATCGGAAATTCGCTTTTGAGCAGCCGCGCGGCGGGATTGAGGGTGAATCGCAAACTTGAATAATTCTCCGGGGCAATGCTCTGCAACCGGCTTAGATCAAGGCGCTCATGATCGGCAGCGTGGAAACCCGCATGGACAGCCCATTCCAGCCTTGCTACGTCTGGAAGGTACGCCAGATCTGTCGCGCCGGGCAGGCTTGCGAGCAACTCCGCAAACGCTTGGCCGTAGTGATGAATGTCGCCACTGAAAGACGGATAGCGTTCAACATAAAGCTGCGCGGCTTGGCGAAAATAGTCGGCACCGACCAAACTCAAGATCGCCGGATAAACCGCTTCGAGGGCGCTGCGATAATTGCTGAAGACGTTGTTGCGATAGATCTCGAGGCGTTTTCTCGCGCTTAAATTCCCTGGCTCGATTGCCGCGAGCATCGCTTCGTCGCCCGCTAAAATTCCGTCGCGAAAACTCGTTTCAAGCGCCGACAGTTGCATCGTGCCGCTGCAAAATTTCGCGCGCCTTCCACGCTTCATTCAACAACACGTCGAGTGCGGGAATGTCGGTGTCCCACTCGATCAAGGTCGGCTTCGGGCCAAGACGCTCGATGGTGTGCGCGTACAGCGGCCAAACGGCCTCAAATACCGGCTTGCCATGGGTGTCGATCAAGCAATCGCCGTTGCTATCGAAACCGGCGAGGTGAATTTCCTGCACCGACTGCGAGGGAATGGCATCAATATATTCGAGTGGATCGAAATGGTGGTTTTGCGCGCTGACATAAATATTATTCAGGTCAAGCAAAATGCCGCATCCGGCCCGATGCGAAACCTCCGCGAGAAATTCCCATTCGGGAATGGTCGAATGTTTGTATTGCAAATAACTCGATACATTCTCAACTAAAATTTGCCGACGCAAATAGTCCTGCGCTTCACCGATACGCGTGGCGACATGCTCAAGCGCTTCTTCGGTATAGGGCAAGGGCAATAAGTCGTTCAAAAATTGTCCACCGACGGAAGACCAGCATAAATGTTCGGACACAAGCCCGGGCTCGAAACGATCGGCCAGGCTTTTGAGTTTTTTTAAGTGCGTGGGATTGAGCGGATCGGTCGAACCTAGCGACAGGCCGACGCCATGTAAGCTAAGCGGGTAGTGCGACCGGAACTTCTCGAGGAAAAAAAGCGGTTGGCCACCATCGCCGAAATAATTTTCACTGTGAACTTCAAACCAACCGATCGGCGGTAAGGTGTCGAGCAGTTCGCGATAGTGCGGTGTGCGTAACCCAATGCCGACCCTTGCCGGAATCGTACTCGCGGGTCGACCTGACTCCGTAGACTTAGGCGTGCTCAAAGACTGAATTAAGTTTGAGCAATTTTGGTTCATATCACTCTGAGGCCATGAGGCCGAAGAATCTGTTTCATATCGCAAAGGAAAGCAGATTCTTCGCTTCGCTCAGAATGACAGGATTTATTTCATCGGCTCTTTATTTTTGTCGCCAGCCATCGCGGTCAGCTTCCCGCCAATTTGCTCGCACGTGCCCTTAGCGACGAATTTCCACTCGTCGGGCAAATTGTCGGCTACTGCTTTGGCGTGACAGCCATGTTTGGACGTACCGCAATCATTTTCGCCTTTCTTTGCAACACCGAAGCACTTTTCGTTGTTGTCGGCAGCAATGGCCTGAGTTGCCGTCAGCGACGACGCGGCGATTAAACTGGCGATAGCGGAATGAATCAAGAATGTGGATTTTTTCATCTGAGGTCCTTCTTTATGTGTTTATCAATGCCGGAAAATCGGCAACATCAACCTTTAAGCGCTGTTTGCAGTAGTTCCAATCCGTAGCGACGCGCAGCTTTGTGGACAAAACGCAACTCGTCGCAACGTGCACGACAGGCATCACAACGCCCGAAGTGCTGTTTCAGTAGACCGATTTCCGCCCGCGTGAGTTCGCGGTCCAAGGCTTGGGACTGGAGTTGCGAAACGGCCAAGCAGTCCGCCGGCAGCGCCGTTTCCGGCTGTGAGTAACCAGTTGTCATTTAGATATTGTCGCATGCCCATGCGAGCGCGGTGAAGAATAACCCAACAATTCGTCTCGGTAATTTTCAGTTCCTTACAAATCTCTTCCGTCGTATGGCCCATGACGTCGCGCATCACGAATACCCGTTGCGTCTTGGCCGGTAACAACCCCAGGCCCGCTTCGAAAATTCGCCAGAATTCCTTTTCCTCAAAGGCGGATTCAGGCCGCTCCCACACCGGCGCCGCTTGGGTGAAGGGGCTGGTTTCGTCTTCTAACCAATCTTCAATATCCTCTCCAGCGCTATCCGCCAGCGATGAAAACGCCGGTTCTCTTGCTTGGCGACGAATAATATCGATGACTTTAAACTTGAGAATCGCCGTCAGCCAGGTTTTTAAGGTCGACTTTCCCGCAAAACTGGCGCGGTTTTCCAGCGCCGCAATCAGGGTATCCTGCACTGCATCTTTCGCCAACTCGTCATCACGTAGTTTCAACAACGCGAAGCGCTGCAGGTAGCCGATCAAAGATTCCAGATCGGCTCGTTGAAATAAGGGTTTTTTCGGCATGCTAGGTCCTCCAATTTATATGCTGATCCAGCATCGCTTCAGCAGTTTTTAGCGCAGCTTCATTGTCGGCAACGATGGCGAAACTGCCTCGTCCTGCCGGCCGCAGCGCCGTGATCAAGCCTTTATATTCACCTTCGGCGCGCCAAAAGACCTTCTGGTTCGGCATGGTGATTAGCGTAACTTTGCCGCGCGGCGTGACCCAAATGATGTGTTTTCCGACGCCACCGGGCACCGGACAATCGTGCAAATAAATCACCGCGTCGGCAAAATCTTGCCTAAGCTGCGCGCCGGAACTAGCCAACGCGAGTTTTAAATCTTCCTTACTCACTACTTGTTTCGAATCGAATGCGTAGGGCTCGTGAAAAACATGATCAACGGAGGCGTGTACTAAACGCGTATCCGGCGCAAACTGTTTATAACCAATGCCCAGGCCGAGCGCACTGACCAGCAACACACTTGCGGCAATGGCGTATAAGCGCGTGCTACGTCCGCTCTTAAGTTTGCGATCAAGCACGATGCGTTGCGCCATGGTCGGATCGACCGGAATATTGACCGCCACCTCAAGCTGGCTTTCGAAACGATCCATGTCGCGCGCAAACTCGGCGCAGCTTGGGCACTCCAGCGCGTGACTCGCGGCGCCGTTCGGCATCTGCCGCGGCGTGGCCAATTTATTTCGGCGAAATTGTAAGCAGTTCATAATTTATTCGCTCTTCGTTGTGTATTCGGTTCCATCATCTTGCGCAGCGCTTGGCGTGCTCGGGTCAAGCGTTGCATGACATTTATCTCGGACAAATTCACCATCGTCGCAATCTCGGCACAGGAAAAACCACCGAGCACCTGCAGCAACAGCGGCTCGCGAAAACCTTCCGGCAATTTCCACAGCGCATCGCGCATTTCCAATTCGCCCAACACATCGGTTTCCGCCGCGACCATCAACTCGTTCAAATCTTCATCGCTGATTTCGATGCGCTTCTTCTCAAACAGCCGCGCGTGCTCATGATGCAAAATCGTCAGCAGCCAACCTTTTGCCGCCTTCTCGTCGCGCACATCTTTCCAATTGGCCCAGGCGCGGGTAAACGTTTCTTGCACCAAGTCTTCCGCCACGCCGCGATCGCGACTAAGCCAATAGGCGAAACGATACAAATCGCTGGAGTGCGCGTGAACCATCGCCTCGAAACTACTTTGTGTTTTTTGAAACAGCATCACAGATGATTATTGCTTTCATAACGGATAAGACCGGCAAAGCAAGCAAAAGCTGACAAGGCTTGAAAAATAATTTTCTGACCCCAGCGAAAGTTTGACGACAAATAGTCACGCATCCTTCACAAATGTAAAAATATTTGCAGCGGTCTTGAAAGCATTTTCGTCACCCCTATGTTGGATACATAGCGGCAACGTGCCGCGGTTACTGAAAAGGAATGATGATGGGAAACGTGATGCGTTGGGAAGCCTTGGATGATCAATTCGACAACTTGGTACGGAATCTGTTCCGTCCCGTCGCGGTAACAACGCGCGATGTCGTCGTGCCAATTCGGTTGGACGTCAGCGAAAAAGAAAACGCGTATGTCGTTCACGCCGATATGCCCGGCGTGAAGAAAGAAGACATCAAAATCGAAATCGACGGCAACGAAGTATCGATCAGCGCAGAAACCAAGAATGACAAAGAAGTGAAAGACGGCGACCGTGTCCTGCGTTCGGAACGTTACTACGGCAAAGTTTCGCGCAGCTTTACGCTGGCAAGCGAAGTCGACGAAACGGCAGCGTCAGCGAAATATGAAAACGGTGTCTTGGAGTTAGCACTGCCGAAGAAGGCTGTGGTGAAAGCTAAGATGGTCGCAGTCGTTTAACGCATTAGACCGCGAGTTTGAAGCGGCCGGGTGCCTTGCGCCCGGCCGTTTCCAATTTCCTATGCCTGAAGAGGCAATATCCATGCGCGTCTTCAGGAATTTCCCTAGGCGATCCGCAAGCTATTCAGCGGTTTGGAAGCACGGCAGAAAAACGTTTTGAATCACTTTTCGCTCTGTGTAAAATAAGGACTCATTCACGACACAGGCCGCCCATGTCCTCCGCTCCGACCACTGCAACCGAAAAAGCTCGAATCCTAGGCGAAGCACTCCCCTACATTCAGCGTTTCCACGGCCGCAATATCGTCATCAAATACGGTGGCAACGCGATGACTGACGAGAATTTAAAGGATAGTTTCGCGCGCGATATCGTGCTGCTCAAGTTAGTCGGCATGAACCCCGTGGTGGTTCATGGCGGCGGCCCGCAAATCGGGCAATTGCTCGCGCGCGTCGGTAAGCAAAGCGAATTCATCCAAGGCATGCGTGTGACCGATGAAGAAACTTTGGACGTGGTCGAAATGGTGCTCGGTGGCTTGGTGAATCAAGAGATTGTCAGCCTGATCAACAAGCACGGTGGCAAAGCGGTTGGCCTGAATGGTAAAGACGGCGGCATGATCCGCGCCAAAAAGATGTTGGTCAAAAATAAAGATAAGCAAGACGAGCTGCTCGATATCGGCCTGGTCGGGGAAGTAGTTTCCATCGATCCGGAATTGATTTCCTTACTCGATACGCGCGATTTCATTCCGGTGATTGCACCGATCGGCGTCGGCGAAAATGGAGAAATTTATAACATCAACGCCGATCCCGTCGCTGGCAAACTCGCGATTACATTACAAGCGGAAAAGCTCATTCTGCTCACCAACATCGCCGGTGTGATGGACAAAGAAGGCAAGGTTCTCTCTGGGCTCACCAGTGCGCGCGTCGACGAGTTAATCGCCGATGGCACCATTTACGGCGGCATGCTGCCAAAAATCGAAACGGCGTTGGACGCAGTGCGCAATGGTGTTAAAACCGCCCATATTATCGACGGCCGAGTTGAGCACGCGTTGTTACTGGAAATTTTAACGGAAGAAGGTGTCGGCACGTTGATTCGAGGCGCCGCGGCCAATCGCGCGCCCTAGGAGCCTGTCGGACTTAAAGGAAATCGGCTGCAAAAGCCGCTGAGCGGTCCATATTTCGCCGCTTTCTTGGGCAATAGAACCACTATTGCCCGGCGAAATCGTCAAAATCTGTCCTCGCTCACCCGCTTTTTCGCGGCGAT
>JANOLP010000215.1:0-1677 GCA_031419835.1 Pseudomonadota bacterium
ATAAAAATTTTCTGGCCGGAAATGCGATAGTGATCACCTTCCGGAACGGCGCGCGAGCGCAGCGCGGCGAGATCGGAGCCGGCTTGCGGCTCGGTAAGATTCATCGTGCCGGTCCAATCTCCGGCGATCATTTTGTGCAGATAGCGTTGCTTTAATTCCGGCGTCGCGCACAATTGAATCGCCTCGATCGCGCCTTGCGTCAACAACGGACATAACGAAAACGCCATATTCGCCGAGCCGAACATTTCTTCGATCGGCGTGGAAACCAAGCCAGGGAGCCCTTGCCCGCCATATTCCGGTTCGCAGCGCAGTTGATTCCAACCGCCATCGACGAATTGCCGATAGGCTTGTTTGAAACCGTCCGGCGTGGTCACCGCGCCGTTACTCCATTTCGCACCCTGCCGATCGCCGCTCCAATTCAGCGGCGCGAGCACGTCGCTCGCGAGCTTGCCCGCCTCGTCAAGAATCGCATCGACCAAGTCCGGCGTGACTTCTTCGCAGCCAGGTAGCGACGAAACGGCGCTCAGTCCGACCAATTCATGCAGCACGAACTGCATGTCTTTACGAGGGGGCGAATAACTCATGATTTATCCAGCGCCGCTGTGAATTCGGGTATGGCTTGGAACAAATCCGCGACTAAACCGTAATCCGAGATTTGAAAAATCGGCGCTTCCGCATCTTTATTAATCGCAACAATCACCTTGCTGTCTTTCATGCCAGCGAGATGCTGGATCGCGCCGGAGATGCCGACCGCGATGTAAAGATCCGGCGCAACGACTTTACCGGTTTGGCCGACTTGATAATCGTTCGGCACGAATCCGGAATCCACGGCGGCGCGCGATGCGCCGAGCGCCGCGCCCAGCTTGTCCGCCAGCTTTTCCAGCATCTTGAAATTCTCGCCATTCTGCATGCCGCGCCCGCCGGAAATGACGATGCGCGCCGCGCCCAATTCTGGACGCTCGGATTTGGTTAGTTCCTGGCCGATAAATTCACTTAAGCCGGCGTCCGCAGCGGCGGCGATGTTTTCGATCGCTGCGTTTCCCGCGCCGCTCGCGGCATTCGGAAATGCAGATGTGCGAACGGTGAGCACTTTAACTGCGTCTTTGGATTGCACCGTCGCTAACGCATTGCCCGCATAAATCGGCCGCACAAACGTGTCAGGCGATTCGACCGAGATCACATCGGAAACTTGCGCAACATCCAATAACGCCGCAACGCGCGGCATGACATTTTTGCCGGATGTCGTTGCCGGCGCAATGATGTGCGAATAGCCGGAAGCAAGACCAACAATGAGGGCGGCGAGATTTTCGCCGAGGCCGTGTGCGTAGTGCGCCGCATCGGCGACAAGAACATTCTTCACGCCATCGATTTTTGCCGCCGCTTGCGCCGCTCCTTGGCATTGATGACCGGCAACGAGAATCGAAATATCGCCACCAATTTTTTGTGCTGCGGAAACTGCGTTGCCGGTCGCCGATTTCAGGCTGGCGTGGTCGTGTTCCGCAATAATGAGAATGGCCATTCTTTCTTCCTTCAGGTTATTTGCATTGTGCGTGCACAATCACGCGCGTCGCATCTCTTCAGTTTGCTTCCTGGATCCCCGTCTTCGCGGGGATGATCTAGCACTTCGCGCTAGATCACCTTCGCTTCGTTTTTGAGTTTCGCCACGAGTTCGGCCAC
>JANOLP010000216.1:0-6483 GCA_031419835.1 Pseudomonadota bacterium
GCCTTAACGATTCCGGAGGTCGGCGCGTGGATAGCCGCCGACAGTTTCGATGCAGGCTTTCCAATCAACTGGCCTTTCAGAACCGCATCGCCAACGTTGACGATCGGAATTGCCGCATCGCCCGCATGCTGTTTCATCGGCAAAATCAATTGCGCGGGCAAAGGCGCATGGAGGATCGGCCGTACCGTCGATTCGGTCTTGTGGGCGGGTGGATGGATGCCGCCGTGGAAGGCGAAAAGTTTACGTATCAATGGACACCTGATGTGACGGGAAGCATGTCGATACAATCGACCGGGCAGGGCGGAAGGCACAATTCACAACCGGTGCAATCGCGTCGCAGCACCGTATGCATTTGCTTCGCCGCGCCAAGAATCGCGTCTACCGGGCACGCTTGAATACACAAAGTGCAGCCGATGCAATGGGCCTCGTTGATCACCGCAATCATTTGCGCTTTGCTAATGCCGCGACTCATATCGAGCGGTTTGCGATTGACTTTCAGTAGTTGCGCCAGCTTTTCGACGCCCGCGTCGCCGCCGGGAGGGCAACGGTTAATGTCGGCTTTGCCCGTCGCGATGGCATGCGCATAAGGGCGGCAACCTGCGTAGCCGCACAGCCCGCACTGGGTTTGTGGAAGTTGGGTGTTAATCGCATTTTCCAAATAAGCTGCGTCCACACGAAGTCGCGCTAAGCCGATCCGAAACAATGCGGTGACTGACGCTAATAGTGTCACAAGAACTATGGCGCCGATCATTTGATCAACCCAATGAAACCAAGAAACGTCAAGCTGATCATGCCGGCTGTAACCAACAAAATGGCCGTTCCACGAAAAGCCCTTGGTACGTCGGCTACTTCCAAACGCTCGCGCAGGGAACTGATAATCACCAACATAAACGTAAACCCGATTGCGTGGCCAAGACCGTAGAAAATCGATTCGCCGAAATTAACTTGTTCTTGCGTGAGAAGCAGCGGCACGCCTAGCGAAGCTGAGTTGATCGACGCTAACGGAAAATATAGGCCGAGCGAATTTTTCAAAATCGGATTGGTGCGGCTTAGATAGGCATCACTCATTTTCCAACAAGCCACAATCAAAGTTAAAAATATCAATACGCGCAGAAATTCCACTTCGTATTTGACCAAAACGTATTCATTTATCAGATACGAAATGCCGGTCACGACACTCAGGCAGAAGGCGGTTGTCAGGCCGATGCACAACGCGGATTCGAGTCGGCGGGCACCGCCGAACAGCGGGCCCAAGCCAAACAATTTAATTAGCAAAACGTTATCGACGAGCGCCGTGCTGACGACGATCGCAAGATAATTTTCCATGATTCAGAGTCGTGTTGTTTTCACTTCGCAGGCATCCTCCCACAGAATGCCTCGGCCAAAGATTATCATGGATTCGATCCGCCAAGAAGCGCGTCGATCGGTGTATGTGCTAAGCCTAAATCCCGCGCGATATCAGGATGGGAAACGCGACCACGATAAATTTGAATGCCGTGCTTTAAACCGGCTTCGATGACGCAGGCTTTTGTCAAACCATGATCGGCCAGCAATTGTATGAACGGTAGCGTTGCGTTGGCGAGGGCCAGCGTCGCGCTACGCGCGACGGCGCTAGGCATGTTGCCGACGCAATAGTGAACCACGCCTTCCTCAATGTAAAACGGCTCAGAATGGGACGAGGGCCGTGACGTTTCGCTCAAGCCGCCTTGGTCGATGCAGACATCGACCAACACCGAGCCTGGTTCCATGTCGCGTAGCATATCGCGCGTAATAATTTTTGCTGCAAGCTTACCCGGATTGAGAATCGCGCCGATAACGAGATCGGTATTGCGTAACGCATCCGCGATATTCGTAGCCGTAGCCGGTGCGAGTGTTATGCGATTGGCGTGAACTATTCGTTGCGCGTCCAATCGCGATGCGTCGATATCCAAGACGGTGACCGCGGCACCCAGCCGCACTGCGACATCTGTCGCATGGCTACCGGCATTGCCTGCGCCGAGTATTAGGACCCGGCCAGGCGGCACGCCGGGCCCGCCGCTCAGGAGCGTGCCTTTACCGCCGTTGACCAGTTGCAAGCCCCACGCGCCGACGCTAATTGCCAGACGTCCAGCGATCATGGACATGGGTTTGAGCAGCGGTAGGTTTCCATCGCAATCACGCACGGTTTCGTAGGCGATGCCAATGACGTCACTCGCCAACATGGCCTGTGCCAACTTGGGATCGGGCGCAATGTGTAGATAGGCCAAAATCAATTGGCCCGGCTTGAGAAGGGAAAATTCCGTCGGTTGCAATTCCTTCACTTTGACGATGAGGTCGGCGTCATAAATATCGGCAGGGCTTGCTGCAATCGTTGCACCGGCTGCCTGATACGCTGCATCGGTGAAACCAATTCGTGTGCCGGCGTTTTTTTCAACGACAACGCGATGGCTGTGTTGAGTGACGGTTGCGACACCTTCCGGCGTCATACCCACTCGAAATTCGCCGTCCTTACATTCTTTCGGAACGCCGATCAACATTACGAATGCAAGATGTCGCGGATCAAATCAGGTCCGCGATAAATGAGGCCGGAATAAATTTGAATCAATGTCGCGCCGACGTCGAATTTTTCTTTTGCCGCCGCCGCCGATGTAATTCCACCAACGCCGATGATTGGAATTCGTCCTTTAAGTTTCTGCGCTAAGCGGCGAACAACGTTTGTCGCCGACTGTTGCAAAGGTTTCCCGCTAAGGCCGCCGGCTTCTTGCTGGTGTGGCGATTGTTCGATCCCGGCGCGCGAGACGGTGGTGTTAGTCGCGATAACGCCGTCGATTCCATGCACAAGCAATCGATCGGCGATCATGTCAATTTCCGATTCGCTCAAATCCGGTGCGATCTTGATCGCAAGCGGGACATATTTTCCAAATTGAGTTTCAAGGGATTGTTGTTTTTGCTTGAGCGCAGCTAGCAAAGCGTCGAACTCGTTTTCCTGTTGCAACTGGCGCAGATTCTTGGTGTTCGGCGAGGAAATATTGACGGTGATATAGCTCGCAAACTCGTAGACTTTTTCTAGGCACGCGAGATAGTCGTCGGCAGCGCGCTCAATCGGCGTATCGAAATTTTTGCCGATGTTAATGCCAAGAATGCCGCGATAGCGACTACGTTTTACGTTTTCAATTAGGCGATCGACGCCGTGATTGTTGAATCCCATACGATTGATAATCGCCTGTTGTTCGACCAGGCGAAACATGCGCGGCTTCGGATTGCCCGGCTGCGGCCGCGGCGTGATGGTGCCAATTTCGATGAAGCCAAAACCCAGCGCGGCGAGGGCGTCGATGTAATCGCCGTTTTTATCGAGGCCGGCGGCGAGGCCGACGGGGTTTGGAAAATCTAAACCCATCGCGCGAGTTGGTTGTGCAGACTGAAATGTTTTAGTCGGCAGCAAGCCCAGCCGATGTGCTCGAGCAATGAGGCCCAGCGTGACGTCATGGGCAGTTTCCGGATCGAGGCGGAATAGTAAAGGTTTGGCGAGTTGGTAGAGCAATGTTAGTGGGGCGCGATTTGTTGCGTGTGTTTGAATTTTGGCCGCTGGCCCCTCACCCTAACCCTCCCCGTAAACGGGGCGAGGGGATTAAGCTCCCTCTCCCACTTGTGGGAGAGCAATTGGGGTGAGGGCAGACGTTTATTTCGCAAATGAATTCTTTTAAATGCGTGTGGAGAATTAATGCATCATGCCAGGAGCCACATGCTGCTTGGCTCTTGGCGATGCATGCCTGGAAAGCCGCACCTTTCTTGCCTCTCCCGAGAGGTGCCTATAAATTCTCGGTCGCTATTCGTTGCCAGCGCCCATCCATAAATCCTTCCAACGGGCGGAAATTTGCTTTGTACGCCATCTTGCGGCTGTCCTTGATCCAGTAGCCCAAATAAAGATGCGGGAGGCCCAGTTTTTTACACAATTCGATTTGCCAGATAACGTTATACGTGCCGAAACTGGTGTTAGGTAAATCCGGGTCGAAGAAAGTGTAAACCGACGATAGGCCATCTTCCAATTCATCGATGATGCTCACCATGCGCAATGCATCGCCTTCGCGAAATTCGACTAAATGAGTGCTGACATTACTCTGCAACAAAAAATGACTGTATTGCTCGCGGCTGTCTTGGTCCATGCCGCCGCTGGCGTGGCGCGACATTTGGTAACGGCGGTAGAGCGCGTAATGTTCGGCGTCGAACTTCAGTCCCATCAATGACGTTTTGAGATGACCGTGGCGTTTCTTGGCGCGATGCTGAGCGCGATTGCCGACGTATTCGGGGGTCAAAATCCGCACCGGCACGCAGGCCTGGCAATGATCGCAATAAGGGCGATAAGTGAACGCGCCGGAGCGGCGAAAACCCAAGCTAACGAGTTGGCTATAGGTAGCTGTATCGATCAAATAACTCGGCGTCGCGACTTGGGAGCGGGCGAGCTTGCCGGCGAGATAACTACAAGGGTAGGGCGCGGTGGCGTAAAACTGGAGCTTTGCCGCCGGGATGTCATTCATGAAGGTCATTGTCGAACTTCCATGGACTTTTCGTGACAGGATGATTGCAGTTTACCAATTTTGCCAGCAACGCGCTGAATTCGCTACGCGGAATTTCCCGCGCGCCAAAGCGGGCGAGATGATCGGTTCGCATTTGGCAATCGATGATGCCGAATTGCCAGCGCTGCAATTGCAGGACTAAATGCGCAAACGCGATTTTCGACGCATCGGTTGCGCGCGCGAACATGGATTCGCCATAGAACACTTGGCCGATCGCGATGCCGTACAACCCGCCGGCCAATTCACCGTCGATCCAGGTTTCTACGCTGTGGGCGACGCCTAGCTGATGTAGCTTGCAATAGGCGTCTAACATCTCGCCGGTAATCCAGGTGCCATTCTGCCCCTCGCGTGGCGCTTGCGCACACGCCGACATAACGGCCTGGAAGGCAGTATCCACGCGGATCTCGAAGGCATGTTTGCGTAAGGTTTTCTGCAGTGAGCGCGTGACTTGAAGCTCGCCTGGAAACAGCACCATGCGTGGATCGGGGCTCCACCACAGAATGGGTTCTCCCGCGCTAAACCACGGAAAAATGCCCTGTCGATAGGCCTGAACAAGCCGTTCGGCAGAAAGGTCAGCCCCAGCGGCGAGTAGGCCGCTGGGTTGTTTGAGTGAAGCGGAAAGCGGGGGAAACGGATCGTCTGGATTCAGCCAGGGAATCAAGACTTATTTGACCGTGACCGACAGTGTGGAGCGCATGCTTTCGCCGTAGGAGCGATGGGCGCCATCGGCGAATTGCAGCGTAAGTTTGTATTTTCCCGGCGCAAGTTTGACCGTGGTTTCCGTTTGGCCCTTGCCGAAATGCATGTACTGCGTCGGTTTATCGACCGGGACCACGTCACCACTCGGCACGTTGTCGGCATTGATCAGCAGATGATGATGGCCGGTTTCGGGGCTCATATCGCCGAGCGGCTTGACCGTCATGCCCTCAACGCCCATGACAACTTTAAATTCCTGCCCAACATTCGCATCGTCTTTCGGTTCGATAAAAAATACGCGGGACTTTGATTGCGGTGTAGTGGCGCATGCGCTGAGCAGTAGCGCGGCGAAAAAAACGAATGCCAGTTTTCTCATGTAATTTCTCCTAGGGAAAATTAATTATCGATAGTGTCATTGCGAGCAAAGCGAAGCAATCTCGTCTTGGCTCATGTTACACCTTCAAACAATTGCACGTCGACCATCGCGCCCGCTTCGATGTTCCCTTGGGCCTGGGACAAGACGATAAAACAATTGGCATCGCTCATGGACTTAAGAATGCCCGAGCCTTGATCGCCGGTGACTTTCACGGTCCAATCGCCCTTCGCAACTTGCGACAAAATACCGCGCTGAAACTCGGTGCGGCCCGGCACCTTTTTTATGGGTGAGGTGCAAAGTACTTTGAGCGTGGGAATGGGCTCGATGTTTGTGCGACCCATCAAGACTAATAGCGCGTCGCGTACGAACTGGTAAAACGTGACCATCACCGCGACCGGATTGCCCGGCAAGCCGAAGAAATGCGCGTCGCCAATTTTGCCGTAGGCGAGCGGGCGGCCGGGCTTCATCGCGATTTTCCAGAACAGCACTTCGCCGAGCTTATTTAACATTTGTTTAACAAAGTCCGCCTCGCCAACCGACACGCCACCGCTGGTGATGACAACATCGGCGATTTTCGAGGCTTCGGCAAAGGCGTTTTCTATGAGGGTCGGGTCGTCCGCCACCACACCCATGTCGTAGGCTTCACAGCCGAGTTGCTCCAACATGCCATATATAGTGTAGCGATTGCTGTCGTAGATTTGACCCTCGCCGAGCGGCGAGCCGATCGAGCGCAGTTCGTCGCCGGTCGAGAAAAATGCGACTCGAAGCGGGCGATAAACCGATACTTCGCCGATGCCGAGCGAAGCGATCAGGCCCAATTCCGCCGGGCGGATCGCGTGGCCCTTCGGCAATGCGATT
>JANOLP010000217.1:0-8800 GCA_031419835.1 Pseudomonadota bacterium
CTCAACAATAAGATTCGCGTTATCCAGCGCCGCGCATACGGGCTACGCGACGAAGAATACCTGCGGCTAAAAGTCCTCACTTGCATGCTGCCAGTGCTCTAAAATGCCCCCAATTCACCCACACTCTTACGCGATGATCCAAAAATTATAGGTAAATGGTTTTTTAGGTCGCGTTGGAAGTTTATTTCGCGGGTCGGTACGTTAAGTATCCGGGCTTGGGGCAATGGATAGGCGAAATGGATTCCCGCCTTCGCGGGAATGACACTGCAGATTTTATGGGGCATCGCCAGGAGCCTCATCGATACTGGACCTGCAGGCATGCCATGCCGGGATCAAGGCTGGGTGCGCCTACTGGCTTACCTGCCCGAGATGTCATCGCGAGCAAAGGGTGGCGATCTCGGTTTGGACTTTTTGATTTCGAACGACACTGGGTCCCCGCCGTTGCGGGGACGACGAACTTGTGATGCACCAAATGGATTTCCGCTTTTGCGGGAATGACAGCGTGGGCTTCAAGGCATAATGCCAACCTATGGCGGAATACCCAACAATCGACTGGACCGAAAAAGGCGAAGAATATTCCGCGCGCTGGCGCTCAGAAAGCGCAGTCGCGCCGCCAAAGCGTGTCGTTATCGCCAACGATCAAATGACCGCCGATGCTGCCTATCGCCTCGCCAGCGAAGGTACGGCAATGTTGTGGCGCGGCGATTTTCAGAATGCCAAGCAATTGCTGCAAGCACTCGCGCGACGCGTTGACCGCAAAAAAACTAAGCCTGCCGCCACGCCAATCGACGCATTCAATCAACATCGCCAAACGCAGGCGCGGCGCGCGCGGACCCTCGGCATGCTGCTGCTAAATTTCGCTGATGATTGCCACGTCGACCTGCGCCGAGCGCCGGATGTGAGGCAAGCGTGCATCGAAGCATATGGCCCAGCCCTCGGACCATTCGTTACATCGCTGCGCGAATTACTCGGCATCGTCGGCGCCCACGAATGGCGCAAGAAAGGTATCGACATTCCTGCTGTCGGCGGCCGTATTCATCCGCACTACGGCGTATTCGCGCCGATACGTGCCGAGTACGTGCAGTTGGTAAACGACGCGCCGTTGCCATCAACGACGCTGGCATTCGACATCGGCTCCGGCACCGGTGTGTTAGCGGCGGTGCTTGCGCGACGTGGCGTACAAAAAATTATTGCGACGGATCAAGACCAACGCGCATTGAATTGTGCACAAGAAAATATCCTGCGACTCGGCTTTGCAGAACGAGTAGAAATCGTAAACGCAGATTTATTTCCAGCGGGACGCGCACCGCTGATTGTCTGCAATCCGCCGTGGATTCCCGCGCGACCCAGTTCGCCACTCGAACACGCGGTATACGATTTCGATAGCCGCATGTTGTGCGGCTTTCTCAGCGGCCTCGAAGCGCATTTAGAACCCGGAGGCGAAGGCTGGTTGCTAATGTCCGATCTTGCCGAACACTTGGGCTTACGCTCGCGCGAGCAATTGTTAACATATATCGAAAAAGCAAGTTTAGAAATCGCAGAACGAATAGACATTCGCCCCAATCATCCGCGCGCGACGGATAAAACAGATCCTTTGCATGTCGCCCGCGTGGCGGAGATTACTTCGTTATGGCGCCTGATCTCTCCTACGAAGTAAGTTTGTGAGTTCAGCTCGATAACGAATATCGAAGATTTGTATGCGTGTCCTTTATAATGCGAAGTTATGATTCCTGAACTCGGCCACTTCGCACTCATCGTCGCGCTATGTATTGCGCTGGTTCAATCCACACTACCGTTGATCGGCGCACAGACCGGCAACGCGCGCTTCATGGCCGTCGCCCGCCCCGCGGCGCAGGGACAATTTGTGTTTGTCGCGATCGCGTTCGGTTGTCTTGCTTACTCGTTCGTCAATAACGATTTTTCCGTCGTCAACGTCGCGAGCAACTCTAATTCCCATTTGCCCGTTCCCTATCGCTTCGCCGCGACCTGGGGTTCCCACGAAGGCTCGTTGCTGCTCTGGGCGCTGATGTTGTCGGGCTGGATGCTTGCCGTGACCGTGTTCAGTCGCGCCTTGCCGTTACCGATGGTGGCGCGCGTGCTCGGCGTGATGGGTTTGGTGAGTATCGGGTTTCTATTGTTCATGTTGCTCACCTCGAATCCGTTCGAGCGTTTATTGCCGCAAGCAATGGATGGCCGCGATTTGAATCCGTTGCTGCAAGATCCCGGCATGGTGATTCACCCGCCGATGCTTTATATGGGTTACGTCGGCTTTTCCGTTGCATTCGCGTTCGCCATCGCTGCGCTGATCAGCGGCCAACTCGACGCCGCGTGGGCGCGCTGGTCGCGGCCGTGGACCACGGCGGCGTGGTGCTTTCTCACCATCGGCATCATGCTCGGCAGTTGGTGGGCCTATAACGAATTGGGTTGGGGTGGCTGGTGGTTTTGGGATCCGGTGGAAAACGCCTCCTTCATGCCCTGGCTAGTCGGTACGGCATTGATGCATTCGCTCGCCGTCACCGAGAAGCGCGGCAGCTTCAAAAGCTGGACGGTGTTGCTGGCGATCTCCGCATTTTCGTTATCGCTGCTCGGCACATTCTTGGTGCGCTCGGGCGTGATCACGTCCGTTCACGCATTCGCCACGGATCCCGGCAGAGGCGTTTTTATCTTAGCGTTCTTGGTCATCGTGATCGGCGGCTCATTGGTGTTGTTCGCGTGGCGCGCACCCAAGGTCGGCTTAGGCGGCAAGTTCGATTTGGTTTCGCGCGAATCTTTTTTACTGTCCAATAATATTTTGCTGGTGGTCGCCGCGGGATCGGTATTACTCGGCACGCTCTATCCGCTGTTTCTTGATGCGCTGAATCTCGGCAAAATTTCCGTCGGCCCGCCCTACTTCGACGCAGTGTTTTTCCCGCTCATGGCGCCGGCGGTATTCCTGATGGGCATCGGCCCCATGGCGCGCTGGAAAGCGGAGCAAATTCCGAGTCTGGTGATGCGCTTGAAATGGGCATTCGCCGTCAGCGTAATTTCAGCGGCGATTATTCCCGTCGTAATGGGCCGCTGGTCACTATTCACGGCGATTGGCGTGTTGATGGGTGTATGGCTGTTCGCCGCCGGCATCACCAACATCATCGGGCGCGCCAAACAACTGCCTGAAGGCCCAATACTGGCGCGGCTCTCCAGCCTGCCTCGATCGTATTGGGGCATGTCCATTGCACACATGGGCGTCGGCGTTTTCATTATCGGCGTCACCTTGGTGAATAGTTACGCCACCGAAAAAGATCTGCGTATGAATGTCGGCGACAGCGTCGATGTCGGCAGCTACAAGTTCCGTTTCAATGGCACCACCGAAGTGCCGGGACCGAATTACGTCGCAGCGCGCGGATTTTTTGAAGTGCTAAATGGCGAGACGGTCGTCACAAAAATGTATCCGGAAAAACGCAGTTATCGCGCCATGGGCCAAGTGATGACAGAAGCAGCGATCGATGTCGGCTTTACCCGCGATTTTTATGTCTCGCTTGGCGAGCCGATTCCCGATAGCGGCGGCTCCTGGAGCGTGCGCGTGTATCACAAGCCGTTCATCAATTGGATTTGGGGCGGTTGTGTGCTGATGGCGCTAGGTGGGTTTTTGGCGTTGAGCGATCGGCGTTATCGGATGGCGAAGCGCAGTGAGGAATCGTTTTCTGCTGCGAACATCGGCATTGAAAAAAGTGTGGGAGTTAAATCATCGCTGCCCCCTCACCCCCGGATCGAGTCCGGGGCAGGCTCTAGCCCTCTCCCCGAGGGGCGAGGGGATTAAACTGTGGGCAAGTTTTTAATTCCGTTAGCAATCTTTGTGGTCTTGGCGATATTTTTGGGCCGCGGGCTAAGCCTCGATCCAAAAGAAATTCCATCGCCGCTCATCGATAAACCTGCGCCGGTTTTTTCCTTATCGCAGTTAGATAAGCCCGAGCAAATGATCGGCACCGAACAATTACGTGGCCAGGTTTGGATTCTGAATGTCTGGGCATCCTGGTGTGTGGCGTGCCGCGACGAGCATCCGGTGTTGGTAGAATTTTCCAAGGCCAATACCGTGCCAATTTACGGGCTGAATTACAAAGATAAACGCGAGCCCGCAATGAATTGGCTGCAACAACTCGGCAATCCCTACACCGCATCGATCTTCGATGAAAAAGGCCGCGTCGGCATCGACTTCGGCGTTTACGGCGTGCCGGAGACATTTGTGATCGATAAGCAAGGCGTGATTCGCTACAAAAAAACTGGGCCTGTTACGCAGGAAACCATTCAGACAAAAATTTTGCCGCTGGTGAAGAAATTGCAAGGATGAAGCGGTTTGCGATTGTAATTTGCTTGATTCTGTCGACGTCGGTATGGGCGGAGGAAACCAAACTCGACGCAGCAGGCGAGGAACGCGTGAAGGGGTTGGCCCACGAGCTGCGCTGCTTAGTTTGTCAAAACCAAACCATTGCCGACTCGAATGCCGATCTCGCCATCGATCTGCGCACGCAAATTCGCGAACAAATCCAAGCGGGCAAAACCGATGCGCAGATTAAAGATTACATGGTGGCGCGCTTTGGCGATTTTGTGTTGTATCGTCCGCCGGTACAGTCGAACACCATACTGCTGTGGGTTGCACCCTTCTTGTTGCTAATAGGCGGCATCGGATTTTTGTTTTGGCAGTTGTCGAAACGCCGCAAGCTTATTACCACGCAACAGTTCAGCGCCGAAGAGAACCAGCGCGCCGACGCACTGTTGAAAAATTCCGCTGCCAACGATTCAATAAACAATAAATCATGACCCCCTTTATCGTTTCGGTCGCAGTCTTTATTGCGATCGCACTTGCTTTTGTATTGCCGCCGTTGCTGCGTAAATCCACCCCGGCCGCAACCGACGTGACAAGTTTGCCAATCTATCGCGAACAGCTAAAAGAACTGCAATTCGACTTCGCCAACGGCGTGATTCTAGAAACACAATTTCGCGAAGCGGAACAAGAACTCAAGGGCCGCTTACTAGTCGAATCTCGCGTGCAGGCCACGCCGACGCGCGAAGGCCATCGCAATCCTTGGCTCGCGGTGCTGATCGCGTTAGCGTTGCCGATTGGGTCTTTCGCGCTTTACAAATTGCTCGGTCAACCCGAAGCGTTTACCGATTTTGCTCAATCCGGGCCGCCAATTACGCCGGAAAATATCACGCCGCAACAGTTCACCAGTATGACGCAGCGCCTCGCCGTTAAACTTCGCGAGCAGCCGAATGATCCGAACGGCTGGAACATGTTGGCGAAGGCGTATGCGGCAATTGGTCGCGGTAGCGACGCTGCGATGGCCTACGATCGCGCCGTGTTGCTTGCCCCGGAGAATGCCACATTGCTCGCGGAATTCGCCCACACTCTCGCGACGAGCAATAACAATTCGTTTAGCGGCCGCCCGCGCGAACTCATCGCGCGGGGCTTGAAGCTTGAACCGAATAATCCGAGAATCCTAGCGCTTGCGGGTTCGGCCGCATTTGATGCGAAGGACTTTTCCGGCGCGGTCGAAGCCTGGGAAAAATTGCTCGCGCTCGTGCCGAAGGAATCGGAAATCACCGATCAACTGATCGCAAGCATCAGCGCCGCTCGCGCCGCGATGGGTCAACAATCTGCGGCCACGTCGGGCCAAAGTGTTTCCGGAACCGTCACCCTCAGTGATACACTGAAGAACAAAGCGTCAGACGCCGACACGCTATTCATCTATGCTCGCGCCGCCGGCGCGAATGCGCCGAAAATGCCGTTGGCGGTTTGGCGCGGCAGCGTAAAAGACCTGCCGAGAAATTTTTCGCTGGACGACTCCATGGCCATGACACCGGCGATGGTGTTGAGCAAGTTCGAGCAAGTAACGGTTGAAGCCCGCATCTCGAAATCCGGTAATGCGATTACGCAAAGCGGTGATCTCAGCGCCGCCGGCGTCACCGTAAAACCGGGCGCGAAAGATATCAAAATCTTCATCGATCGCGTTGTCCCGTAACGATGAAATCGGGTGAAACGCCACGCATCGCGTGGGGCTTAACCGGCTCCGGCCATTACCTCAAAGAATGCCTGGAATTCGCACTCGCGCTGAATGAAAAACACCCCGGCTTAATCGATTTTTATTTATCCAAAGCCGCAGCCGAAGTGCTGCACATGTACACACTCAGCGTGACGGAATTGCAAAAACGCGCGCGCGTGTTCCGCGATCAAACCGCCAGCGCCGCGCCGGTCGGATTGTTTTATCACGGCCACTATCACACGGTCGTCATCGGCCCGGCGACCAGCAACACGGTCGCCAAATTCGTCGTCGGCATTTCCGATACGCTGACCACCAACATCTTCGCCCAAGCGGGCAAGCAACGCATTCCCACGATCGTGTTCGCCTGCGACACCGAACCCGTCGTCGAAACGGAGTCGCCGAGCGAATGGGTGACGCTGTACCCGCGCCGCATCGATTTGGAAAACACCGAGCGCCTGAAATCGTTCGAGTACACGACTGTAGTCAGCACGGTCGATGGCCTGGAAGCCGCTCTGGGAGCGCGTCTTCAGGCGATTAGCAATGCGCCAATCACATCTCGGTAGCTAACGTGCATCGTCAATGCAGGTTGCCTACCTTTCAGATTACACCTTTTTCCGCCCATCCGCTGCGCGTTTCGTTTCCGTCTCGTTTTCCTTCCGGTAATCCCCGATAACGCCTTTGAGAGGGCAGATATTGAACACGGGGCACTTTTTGCATCCAACGGCAAGGGCTACCGGACAAAGGGTCATGACGTTTCTCCTAGAGTACCCCTCATTAAATCGTCTTTTACTCGGAACCGCAAACGTTTTGATCTTGCGTGGTACGCAACCCTTGCGTTACTCCTACGCTAGTCATTAACATGGGAGATATTTACCGTGGGGGAGTTGCTATGAAGATTGCCAACAGCGTCATCGATTTAGTCGGTAACACACCCTTGGTTCGCATCAATCGCCTCGCGCAGGGCTGCAAGGCAGAGATCGTCGCCAAGCTCGAATTCTTTAACCCATCCAGCAGCGTCAAAGATCGCATCGGCGTTTCCATGATCGAGGCCGCGGAACAGGCCGGCCTGATCAAGCCCGATACGATTATTTTAGAGCCTACCAGCGGCAACACCGGCATTGGGCTGGCTTTTGTTTGCGCGGCAAAAGGCTACAAGCTCACACTGACCATGCCGGAAACCATGAGCAAAGAACGCCGTGCGGTGTTGCGCGCCTACGGCGCTGAATTGATTTTGACGCCGGGTCCAGAAGGCATGGGCGGCGCGATTGCGCGCGCTAAACAAATGGCGGCGGAAGATCCGCGTTATCTGATTCCGCAACAATTCGAGAATCCGGCGAATCCGGAGATTCATCGCAAAACCACGGCGGAAGAAATTTGGCGCGACACCGATGGCAAATGCGATTTTCTGATTGCCGGCATCGGCACCGGCGGCACGATCACCGGCGTCGGAGAAGTGATCAAAGCGAAAAAGCCTTCGTTCAAATGCGTTGCGATTGAACCTGATGCGTCACCGGTTTTATCCGGTGGCCAAAAAGGTCCGCACCCGCTGCAAGGCATCGGCGCGGGATTCATCCCGGCGATTTTGAACACCAAAATCTACGACGAAGTCATTCGCGTGAAAAACGATGATGCGTTTGCGTTCGCACGGCGCATGGCGAAAGAGGAAGGCTTGCTCGTTGGTATTTCTTCCGGCGCGGCGATGTGGGCCGCGATCGAAGTTGCTAAGCGCGACGAGAACGCGGGCAAAATGATCGTGGTGATTATTCCGTCGTACGGCGAGCGGTATTTGAGCACGCCGTTGTTTGCGGGGTTGATGGATAAAGCCCCTTCCCCTTCAAGGGGAAGGTTAGGATGGGGATGGGTTTCTGTCATTCCCGCGAAAGCGGGAATCCATTTGGCCTCTATTTATTTCGTCGTACCCGCGAAGGCGGGGACCCAGTGTCGTTGTGCGAAAGACACTGGATTCCCGCTTTCGCGGGAATGACAAGTCTAAATGTGGTCGCTTTTAATGCGACTCACGCGGAACCGGCGCGCCGCTGCCGCCGACAAGAAACTCTAAATCTACGCCTTTGTCTGCCTGGTTAACGGTCTCGCAATAAAGTTTCACATAGCCGCGCGTAACGTGCGCCGCTAACGGCTTCCACAATTTGCGGCGCGTGGCCAATTCCGCATCCGACACATCCAGCACTAACTTTCGTTTTTCCACATCCAACTCGATCATGTCGCCGTTTTTCACTAGCGCGAGCGGGCCGCCGGCGGCAGCTTCCGGCGAGGTGTGAAGGACGACAGTGCCATACGCGGTTCCACTCATACGCGCATCGGAAATGCGGATCATGTCGGTGACGCCTTTTTTCAGTATCTTGGCCGGCAGAGCAAAATTGCCGACTTCGGGAAAGCCCGGATAACCTTTTGGCCCGCAATTCTTCAGCACCATGATGCAATCTTTGTCGACATCCAACTTCGGATCGTCGATGCGTTTTTTGTAATCGTCGATGTCTTCGAACACCACGGCGCGGCCGCGATGTTTCATCAAGGCAGGCGTGGCGGCGGAAGGTTTGATCACCGCGCCGGTCGGTGCCAGATTGCCTTTCAGCACGGCGATGCCGCCGTTCGGCTTGAACGGTTTTTTCAACGGGAAAATCACGTCTTCGTTGTAATTTTTTGCGTCCTTACAATTTTCCCAAAGGGTTTTTCCGTTGACCGTCAGCGCATCTTTGTGAAGCATGGAGCCGAGCTCTTTGATGATTACCGGCAAGCCGCCGGCATAATAAAAATCTTCCATC
>JANOLP010000218.1:0-22222 GCA_031419835.1 Pseudomonadota bacterium
TTTACGCTGTTCGGCGCTGTATCGGTTCGGTTTCCGTAAAGGATTAACGAGCAGCAGGTGGCCGCGCGCGAAGCGCGTATCGGTCGATTAATGCAACAATGATTCCCAAGCTCAGTCCCTGTTCAATCCCCCACAGCAACACACCAAAAAAGGTCGCCAAAAAAGCAACGCCATTCGCGCGGCTGTCGCGCCACCATTTCGCCAATCCGCTGAAATCCACCAAGGGTAAAACCGCCACGACAATGATTGCGGCGAGGGCGGCCTTCGGAATCGACGCGAACCACTTGGCAAAATACACCACCGCGAGGGCGATCACCGAGGCCGTTATCAGTGCGGCAATTTGCGTTTTTGCGCCCGCTGCGAAATTCACCATAGTGCGGCTGAAGCCGCCGGCAACGGGCATCGTGCCGGAAAATGCCGCAGCGATATTGGCGGCACCCAGCGCGACCAATTCTTGATTCGCGTTTACCTGCTGGCCGTATTTTTCCGCAAGGGCTTTGGCGATGGCGATGCTTTCGACATAACCGATCAACGCGATGAATAGCGCCGATGGTGCCAGTTGAAGCCACGCTGCGCTGTTTAAGAAACCCAACGAAAGCGATGGTAAGCCGGACGGCACTGGCCCGACGATGCTTACCCGTGCCGATGGTAATGTCGCGACCAGGACGGTCGTTACCAAGACGACGACGAGCGGCCCCAATTTGCTGATTGCCACGCTGACCTCGTTCCCGACGCCGATTTTACGCAACCATTTTTCCAAGGGCCGATTGAGCGCAATCAATGCCAGCACGCTGGCGCTGCCGATGCCAAGCGTGAGCGGACTTATCTGCGCAAAATGGCGTGGAACGTCCATCAATGCGCTGATTCCGGTGTGGTTGAGCGACGGCGGCGCCCCGATCAGATGAGGGAGTTGGCTGAGGATAATTA
This sequence comes from Pseudomonadota bacterium, assembly GCA_031419835.1. GTDB lineage: Bacteria > Pseudomonadota > Gammaproteobacteria > Burkholderiales > JALYOK01 > JALYOK01. Next base: position 928 of record JANOLP010000218.1, read on the forward strand.
AAATCGCTGCGCCACTGGTAAAGCCGGACAGGATCGGCTGGCTGATCAAATTGACCAACGCCCCAAGCCTTAGCGCGCTTAAAAGCAGCAGAAATATACCGCCTTCCAGCGCCAATACCGCGGCATTGGTTAGATCGTTGCCATCCGAGCCACGCAATGCGCTGGCGACCATGATGGCCGCGACTGACACCGGGCCAACCGACAGCGCGCGACTGGTGCCAAGCAGCGCGTAAACAATCATCGGAAGAATGCTCGCGTATAGGCCTGCTTGCGGCGGCAGACCCGCCAGCATCGCGAATGCGATTCCTTGTGGGACGAGCAGAATCGCGGTGATGAGTCCGGCGGCCCCGTCGCTCCAAAGATCGTTGCGCGAGTAGCCTTGCAACGAGTTGGCGAGACCGAAGAATCGTTGCACTAAACCTTGCCGCAGGCGAGGTTCGCCGGGACGGCGATGTCCATCATTTTCGGGTCGGGGAGATGTAGATTGTTCATGATTTCGGCATACTCCCCGGCCGAAGAAACTTGCAAGCGCGGATTGCAGCGCCGCTCCTCGCCAATGGTCGAGCGGGTCCAACCTTTATAGTCGTGAGCCGGATACACGAATGTTTCATCCGGCAATTTGAGCAGCTTGTTGAATAGGCTGTCGAAGGCGGCATGGGGATCGCCGTTCTGAAAATCCGTGCGACCGGTGCCGCGGATCAATAAAGCGTCGCCGGTAAAAACCCGGTCGTTCATCACAAAACTGAATGAGTCGTCGGTATGGCCGGGGGTATACAGTCCGCGCAGCTCGATACCGTCGAGAGAAATTTTTTCTCCTTCTTTCAAGCGCAGCGATACGCAATTCGCTTTGGAATATTCGCCCATCAGGGTGGGGCAGCCGAGATGATCACGCAGCTTACCTAGCGCAGTAATGTGGTCGGCATGAACATGGGTATCTGCCGCTAACACCAAGCGGACATCAAGCTCGCGCAAAAGTTGTAGATACTGGTCGAGATTATTTAATACCGGATCGATTAACAACGCTTCGCCGCCCGCTCGGCTGGCGAGCAGGTAGGTGTAGGTACTGGATTCGTGGTCGAATAATTGGCGAAAGATCATGATGCTCCTTAAGCGAACTTCGCGAGTATCTCGGTCATACGTTGCATTTGTTCTTGGGCCGCACGATCGACATGCTTTGTGCCGGCAAATTGCTGCTGAATCATGCAGGCGATCATGCGGTAAAAGGCGCGATCAAGCGCTTTGCGACAAGCAGACATTTGCTGCGCGATCTTTTCGCATTCGACGTCGGTTTCGATCATATGCTGAATACCGCGAATTTGGCCCTCCGCGCGCTTAAGGCGCAGAATTAGTTCAGCCTTATCTTTCTCAGATTGCGAATTGCTCATGGCTCACCTCATTTCGGACTTGATATCATACTGGGTATAGTATAATATCGCAAATCTTTTACGCAGAGAATTACAACATGATCGCATTATCATCCCGAGGAATCGATGAATAACTTTACACCGTGGACGGCACTGATGGGCGGTTTGATCATTGGTATCAGCGCCAGCTTACTGTTGTGGTTGAACGGAAGGATCGCCGGAATCAGCGGCATTGCAAATGGTGCGATTTGGGCAACAACGGTCGATGATCGCGCCTGGCGGATACTATTTGTTGCCGGATTAGTCGTCGGTGGCTTTATTTATTTGGCCCTGTTCCCCGGCGCGATTCAAGCCCGCTCGGGCTATCCGCTTTGGTTGGTGGGCGCGGCGGGGTTGCTAGTCGGTTTCGGTACGGCGCTGGGCAGCGGCTGTACCAGCGGCCACGGCGTATGCGGATTGGGGCGGCTTTCGCTCCGCTCGCTGGCCGCGACGCTCACATTTCTGGCCGCAGGCATCATCACGGTATATGTGATGCGTCACGTGTTGGCAGTGAATCTATGATTGCGCAACGGAATATCGCAGCTTTACTAACAGGTACGTTGTTCGGCGTCGGCCTTGGCGTTGCGCAAATGATCGACCCAAATAAAATTCTAAATTTTTTGGATATTGCCGGTACCTGGGATGCTAGCTTGATGTTCGTTTTAGGCGCCGCCCTGGTAACAAGTATCTTCGCGTTTAAAATTATTTTGAAGCAAAAAGCACCGCATTTCGCCGACGTCTTCGCGGTGCCGACACAAAAAAACATCGATCGTTCGCTGTTGTTCGGTGCGACGTTGTTTGGCGTCGGTTGGGGAGTTGCAGGTTATTGTCCCGGCCCGGGCTTTGCGGCGTTAGCGTTAGGAAGTTGGGAGCCGATTATTTTTGTGTTGACGATGATTGTAGGTTTTGCGCTGCATCGCTTGACCACTCGTTGACAAAGCGAATGGGTTGTCCGAGTTTAGTCACGAGGGTGCTTGCAACCAGCCCTCGATTTTTCCAATATTGCGGTCCCAGTTGAAATCGCTCAACATCCGCTCGCGGCCAGCCGCACCCATCGCGGCGGCGCGAACCGGGTCGTCGATGAGCGCAGCAACTTCGCGCGCGTAAGTGACTGCATCGTGTGCGGTCACATATTCCTTGCCCTGAATGACGCTCTCCAGGCCAAACGCGGCAATCTCGTTGGTGACTAAAGGTTTGGCGAGCGCCAGTGCTTCGAGGGATTTGTTCGCGACACCGCGCCCAATGCGATTCGGCACGACCGCTACTTTTGCGTGCGCAACAAAGGGCCGAACGTCCGGCACACGGCCGGTGACGGTAACGGCGCGGTCGGCTTCCGCGAGTTTTTTTACCTCGGGGGAGGGGCGAGAGCCGACTATGTAAAACTGAATGGAAGGGTGCGACCGTTTGAGTAAGGGCAGCACTTCCTGAGCGAACCAGGTAACCGCATCGACGTTGGGCCAATAGTCCATCACGCCGGTGTAAACCACGACTTGCGCGTCGGCCGCATAGGGTGAATCCAGCGCGTGGGCAGGCGAAAAATAATCGGCATCTACGCCGTTGTTGACGACTTTCACGTAAGGCGCGACTTCCGGCGCAAGCGCGACAAACAACTCTGCTTCCGGTTTGGTACGCAGCACGGCGCTCTTGGCGGCAACCGCAATCTTGCGGTCATAGGCGAGCAGCTTGGCTGCTTCGCGCCCATATAGCCACGATAGGGGCCAAGGCTTGGTACGTGCATACTGTCGCCACTTCTCGCTATCGACATCGGCAAAATCGACAACAACTGATTTAATCTCTGGGCGAATCGCGTAGTGCGCCACGCCTGATGAATAGATCAACGCCTTCTTCACGTGATGTTGCTGTACGGTTTTAGAGACCCATTCACGGAGAGCGACGTCCTCATAACTGGCGACGCTGATTGCCTTGCCGGTCGCGAGCGCCCTGATTGCGCTAAGCGCTTTGCGGCTTGTAGTAAGTTTCCCGATCCAGTGGCTGGCACACATTTTGGCAACGTCCGTGCGGTATTTCTCGTCCGCCGGGTCATCGATGAACGTCGCCAAATGGACTCGATAACGCGACGAAAAATAGCGAAGGTAGTTGTAACTGGATATTTTGTCGCCCTTGTCCGGGGGGAATGGGATGCGGTGAACAAAGAATAGGAGGTCTTCGGCAGTCGTTGGTGGCGTCATTCGGTTATTATTCCGCAATTCCTAGATACAGCAAAATTATTTTGATTATGACTGACATTTTGATAGTAAAGCACGGCGCGTTGGGCGACGTGGTCCGCACTGCCTTTGCCCTTCCCGGGCTACACAAAAAATACGGTGCCGGCTTGCGAGTCTGGTGGCTTACCGCATCCGCTGCGACGGATTTGCTTCGCTTTAACCCATGGGTCTATAAGATACTAACCTCACCGTTACAAATACCCGCGCTGCAATTCGCGGCGGTCTATTCGTTTGACGACGAACTGGATGCAGCTACCGCCGCCACGGCAGCTAAAATGGAATTCTTTCTCGGAGCCCGCATCGAAACCGATGGAAAAGTTGGCTATAGCGACAACTCGGCGCCGTGGTTCGATATGGGCTTATGCTCGCGTTTCGGCAAAGCCCGCGCGGATCAGATGAAGATAGAAAACCAACGCTCCCACGCGCAGATTTATGCCGCAATGATGGAGATCGAGATCGCCCGCGGCGATTTTCACAATAGCGCGCAAATCGAATCGCGGTGGCGTTGCGAAGTTCGCCGTGACGGGCATTTTCACATTGGGCTAAATCCCTTTGCCGGCGGCCGATGGAAGTCCAAGGCGCTGCCGGATCGTGAAGTCGCGCCACTTTTGCAAGCCTTAGTGGATGCACGTCCCCGTGGCCTTGCCACGCGCATTACGCTGTTTGGGGAAGGCGATCAGCACGCGCAATTGGCTGCGCTTGCAAAACCCCACGGCGAGTGCGTGTGGTTGGCGCATACATCGGAATCGATCCTTGAACTGGCGGCAGGCCTCGCAGCACAGGACTATTTGATTTCAACCGATAGCCTCGCGTTGCATCTGGCGGTTGCAAGGAATGTAAAGAATTTGAGTTTCTATGCACCAACCTCCGCGGCCGAAATTGAGACTTTTGGCCTCGGCGTCAAAGTTATTTCAACCGCGCCAGATTATTGCAACTACCAACGGGATGCCGATAATTCGTCCATCACTGCGAAACGAATAATGAGCGCATTTGAACAATCAATAGTAAAATAATTTGTTTTTTATCATATAATTATGTGATAAAATTCAATTGAAATATCATTGAAATGAAACAACATCAAAACGCCGACGAAGTAGATTTGTTTTTTTCGATTATGTTTAAGCCAAAACAACCGGCGCGATTGATGAAAAAAGCTATCCTGAAGTGGCAATTTGACCAACGTATTGAACCTTAAAATTCATTAAGTTCTCCTATGAGCGAAAAGATAAAAGACATAATCCAGGCATCAATAACCGTAAAACAGCGGCTGTTGCAAGATAGCGCGATGGTTTCGCGGCTCGATGAAGTCAGTAATGCAATTGTTAATGCTTACAACAACGGTAACCGAATTTACTTCTGTGGCAACGGTGGCAGTGCTGCGGATGCGCAACATCTGGCGGCGGAGTTCACTGGGCGGTTTTATACCGACAGAGATGCGTTACCCGCGGAAGCGCTGCACTGCAACTCTTCTTACTTGACCGCCGTAGCTAATGATTACAGCTACGATGTTATCTACGCGCGACTGATCAAGGGCATTGGCGTAAAGGGCGATGTGTTGCTCGGCCTCTCAACGTCGGGCAACTCCGCTAACATCGTGCAGGCAATCGAAGTCGCCAAGCAAAAAGGGCTTGTAACCGTTGGGTTTACCGGCGAGTCCGGTGGGAAGATGAAAAGCCTGTGCGACCACATCTTTAATGTTCCATCAAAAGATACGCCACGCATACAGGAAAGTCATATCCTGCTTGGGCATATCATCTGCCAGTTAGTTGAAGAACGGTATTTCGCTAACAAGTAAATACTTTCGCCGTTGCTAATTGCAGCGCACGAACCTAAACCGATCCGTTACGCGGCTTATCAAAATTTAGACTAGATCATTTAGTGGCCGCTCGTCATGCGCATTCTTCACGTTCTTGATCACTCGCTACCGCTACATAGCGGTTACACTTTTCGCAGTGCGGCGATTTTTCGCGCACAGCGCGCGCGAGGTTGGGAAACCTTTCACTTGACCGCGCCGCGCCAAGGCACGGTCGCGGCGATGACGGAAGAAGCGGAAGGCTTCACTTTTTATCGGACTCGCCACAGTAGTAGCAGCAAGATACCGGTTTTGCGTGAATATGCGGAAATGGGCGCGACCACGCGGCGCCTGCTGGAAGTGGCGCGAGAGCTCAAGCCGAATATTATTCACGCGCATTCGCCTGTGCTAACTGCCATTCCCGCCCTTCGCGTCGCGCGCAAACTCGGGATTCCAGTGGTTTACGAAGTGCGCTCTTTTTGGGAAGATGCCGCGGTCGACCACGGCACCACTAACGAAGGCAGCCCGCGCTATCGCGCGACCCGGGTGCTGGAGACCTGGGTATTAAAGCGCGTGGACGCCGCATTTACTATCTGTGAGGGTTTGCGAAACGACATCATTGGCCGCGGTATCGGCTTGGAGAAAATCACCGTGATTCCCAACGCGGTAGCCGCCGCGGAATTTACCGTTCCAGCTCCGGAGCAAGTGAGCGAACTCAAGGCATCGTTAGGACTGACGGGAAAACTTGTGATTGGTTTCGTCGGCTCGTTTTACGGATACGAAGGGCTGGACGTACTGCTGGATGCATTACCCGCAATCCAAAAAGCCTATCCGCAAGCGGCATTACTGTTGGTGGGCGGGGGGCCACAGGAAGCCATACTACGTGAGCGTTCTGCCGCGTTGGGTGTGCGCAATGTCATCTTTTCCGGGCGCGTGCCGCACGCCAAAGTCGACCAGTACTATCACGTCATCGATGTGCTCGCGTATCCCCGTCGCTCGATGCGATTAACTGAGTTGGTCACACCGCTCAAGCCGCTTGAAGCAATGATTCAACGACGGCGATTTATCGCGTCCGATGTCGGCGGACATCGCGAATTGGTCGAGCATGAGCGCACCGGTTTACTATTCAAGGCTGACGATGCCCAAGCGCTTGCGACCCAGTTAATCGACGGGCTCAAGACGCCGGACAAGTGGGCTCGAATTGTCGAGGCGGGTTATACCTACGCGTCCGAAGAACGTACCTGGGATGCAAGCGTGGCGCGCCATGCAGCGGTGTACGAACGCTTGCTTGCTGCCCGCCAGACCTCGAACTAGTCGGAACAACGTCATGCCAATACTCTGGAAAGCAGCCATTCATGCCGCCTCCGCGACTGTGCCGGGAAACAAACTAGCGATCCTGATATTTCACCGCGTGTTAAGCGAACCCGATCCGCTTATGCCGAGCGAGCCATCAACGGCGGAATTTGACCGGCTGTGCGATCGCCTGAAGTCGGTCTATCGTATCTTTTCTCTCACAGAAGCTGTCCATCGGCTCAATACGAATTCACTACCGCCCCGAAGTGCCTGCATTACCTTCGACGATGGCTACCGCGACAATCACGACAACGCGATGCCGGTGCTGCGTAAGCATGGCCTCACCGCCGACTTTTTCATATCGACCGGTTTTTTGGACGGTGGCATGATGTGGAATGACAGAATTCTAGAAGCCATACGCCAAACTCAGTCCGATGATATCGACCTTACCGCATTCGGGTTAAGTCGCTACGACCTACGGACGGCGCAAGCGAAAATCGCTGCGGCGAATACCATTTTGACGGCGCTTAAACATTTACCGTTCGACGCGCGTGAGATTAAAGCAACTGAAATCCTCGATCGGGCGGGTGGCCCGCGCAATACCTTAATGATGACGCCGGAACAAGTTAAAAACATGCGTGCGAATGGCATGGAAATCGGCGCGCATTCAGTGCGGCATCCCATTTTGCATGTGCTGTCTGAGGCTGAAGCACGAACGGAAATTCTACAAAGCAAAGCGACGTTGGAACAGATTTTGGGCGAACCGGTAAAAGTTTTTGCTTATCCAAACGGCAAACCTGGTTTGGACTACAGTTCGCGCGACGTGGCCATTGTTCGCGAGGCCGGATTTGATATTGCAGTATCCACGCATATTGGCACAACGACAGCGAGCACGCCTCGCCTTGAGCTGCCGCGCTATACCCCGTGGCGGCGCGGCACCACCGGTTTCTTTTCACAACTCACGCGCAACTATTTCGCGGCGCCGCGCGCACCAGCCTAGCCTATCGAAGCGATGTTGGCGCTATTGTTGCGTGGCCAATCGCTGTTCTAACCAATCGACCACGGCTTGATATACCGGTGCGGATTCGATTTCACTTAGCGTTTCGTGATACATGCCTGGCCAAGGTTTAAACGTTTTATCCGTACTCCCGGCCGCTGCAAAAAATGCCTCGCTGGCGCGAATATCGGTCACTTCGTCAGCGGTGCCGTGCATCATGAACAGCGGAAATTTCAATTGCGTCGCGTGGGCCAACGCATATTCTCCGGCCGCGACTAAGCCCACATACGCTGCCGCAGAGATCACCGAATTGGTTAACGTATCGCCCTCAACCGCCTTCATCACTTCCGGGTCGTGCGAAAGTTTGCTGATATCCAGATTGGTCGGCATGCTAAAGCTCGGCAACACTCGTGCGATGCGATGTGCCAGCCAAATCTTCCACGCTGGCGGCGAAAATGCCAAGCGTAACCACGGGCCGGAGGCGATGATGCCACTCAGTTTGTTGGCGCGGCGCAAGGCGTAATTCAGCACCAGTCCGCCACCCATGCTGTGGCCAAAGAGAAAAGTAGGAACGCTTGGATTGCGCTCTCGCGCCAACTCGATCACATGACCTAAATCGTTCAAATACATATCGTAGCTAGTTGCATGGCCGCGTTTGCCCTGCGAGCGGCCATGGCCGCGCATGTCATAGCGCGCCACCACCAGATTCATGTCGGCGAATCGATCCGCAAGTTTTTCATAGCGCCCGATGTGCTCGCCAAAGCCGTGAGTAATGACGACGCACCCGCGCGGTTGGCGCGGCGTTTCGATGCGTGCGAATAGGCTTATATTTTCACTTGAATCAATCGACGTCGTTCGCGATTCCGGTCGAAGCATAGGTTAATCTCGCCTTCTGTTTTCTTGATTAGCGCCGATTGTACTTGGGAAACAAAGTGATAAGGAATATCATTGGACTATAGCGATTGTGTCTAATACGAGGAAATTATGGCCAAATGGCTCATCACTATCGGCATTTTGTGTGTCGTGCTCGGCATAGCGTGGCCATTGCTAAGCAAAATCGGTTTTGGCCGCTTACCCGGCGACATCAATTTCGAGAAACAGGGATCGAGATTTTATTTCCCGATCACCAGCAGTATCGTTATTTCGATCGTGTTAAGTGTGTTGTTCGCGATTTTTCGGCGTTAACCTCATTGGCATATCGATGCCTGGAAAGCCGCATGGGTATTGGCTCTCAGGCCGTTCTCCTAAGCAATGAGGTGTGCGCGCATGTGAGAACCTATGACGGCAGAATAATCCGCGAATCGCCGCCAGCCAGCTCCAACATCAACGCATTTAAGCGTTTCACAAATGTCGCCGGATCTTCGATTTGCCCGCCCTCCGCGAGCAAGGATTGGTCGAATAAAATATGGCACCAATCGCCGAATCGTTCCTTGCCTTGTTCCGCTTTGAGCTTGGCGATCAGCGGATGGCTTGGGTTAATTTCCAGAATCGGTTTGCTGTCGGGGATTTTTTGGCCGGCCGCTTTAAGCATGCGCTCCAAGTTGCCGGACAGGTCATGCGTGTCCGCCACTAAGCACGCCGGCGAATCGGTCAAGCGATGGGTAACGCGAACTTCTTTGACTTTATTTTCCAAGTTCGACTTAATATCTGCCAACAAATCTTTAAATTCCTCGTTGGTTTTTTCTTGCGCTTTCTTTTCCGTTTCGTCGGCGAGCGCGCCTAAATCTAAATCGCCCTTGGCGACGGACTGCAGTTGTTTGCCATCGAATTCCGTCAAGTGTCCGACCACCCATTCGTCGACTCGATCCGATAACAACAGCACTTCAATGCCTTTCTTGCGGAAGATTTCCAAGTGCGGACTATTTTTTGCCGCGGCAAAAGTATCGGCCGTCACGTAATAAATTTTCTCTTGGCCTTCCTTCATTCGCGCAACATAGTCGGCGAGAGACACGCTTTGCTTTTCACTGTCCTCGAGCGTCGTTGCGAATCTAATTAGTTTGGCGATGCGCTCTTTGTTCGTATGATCTTCGCCGGCGCCTTCTTTGACTACGCGACCAAATGCTTCCCAGAATTTACTGTATTTATCCTTTTCGTTTTCGGCCAAATCGTCCAGCAAGCCCAACACTTTTTTAACGCATCCCGCGCGAATCGCTTCAACGTCTTTGCTCTCTTGCAGAATCTCGCGCGACACGTTCAACGGCAAGTCGCTGGAATCCACCACGCCGCGCACGAAGCGCAAGTAATGCGGCAGTAAATCGCCTTTATCTTCCATGATGAACACGCGGCGCACGTAAAGTTTGATGCCGTGGCGCTGCTCGCGATCCCACAAATCGAACGGCGCTTTCGCAGGGATGTAAAGCAACTCCGTGTATTCTTGCTTGCCCTCGACCCGCGCGTGGGAGTAGGCGAGCGGTGCTTCGAAATCGTGGCTGACGTGTTTGTAAAATTCGTCGTACTGTTCTTTCGTGATGTCGTTCTTCGAGCGCGCCCACAAAGCAGAAGCTTGATTGATCGCCTCGTCTTCATCGGTGATTTTCTGCTCTTTTTTCTCGTCCCATTCCTCTTTTTTCATCACAATCGGCAGGGTGATGTGATCGGAATATTTGCGAACGACGGATTTAAGCTGCCAGGAATTTAAAAACTCGTCTTCGCCGACACGTAAATGCAGAATGACATCCGTGCCACGAGCCGCTCTGGACGCGGCTTCCAGCGTATAGTCACCTTCGCCGGACGATTCCCAACGCACTGCTTCGTCCGCGCCAGCGTCGGCGCGACGCGTGATCAACGACACTTTGTCGGCAATAATGAAGGCGGAATAAAAGCCGACGCCGAATTGGCCGATCAAATTCGCATCCTTCGCTTGATCGCCGCTTAGCTGCTGAAAAAATTCCCGTGTGCCGGACTTTGCAATCGTGCCGATGTTTTGCACGACTTCGTCGCGCGACATGCCGATACCGTTATCGGAAATCGTGATCGTGCGCGCGGCTTTGTCGAAATGAATGCGGATTTTCAGATCGGAATCGTTGCCGAATAACTCCGGCACCTTGATCGCCTCAAAGCGCAGCTTATCGCAGGCGTCCGACGCATTGGAAATCAATTCCCGCAGAAAAATCTCCTTGTTGCTGTACAAGGAGTGGATCATCAATTTTAGAAGTTGCTTGACCTCGGCCTGAAAGCCCAGAGTTTCTTTAGTGGTTTCGGTTTGCATGGTTTTTCCCTACTGAATAATTTTTGGTTAGATTGGGATGAGTGCAGTTATTTTCAAGGGCGGTTTCCAATTGTCGTTCCCGCGTAGGCGGGAATCCATACTGAGCCGCTAATAGCCATCGCCAAATGGATTCCCGCCTACGCGGGAATGACAAGAATTGAAGTTGTTGGAATGATAAAAAATAGCGCTACCAAGCGCCTTTTTCATTTTGTCTAAATTGACCTCACCCGCATTATATATTCACGTTAGCGAAAATCATTACTCTGAAATATCGATCATCACTATGGGGATGATTGTTCAAAACAGGGAAGCATTTTCCTACGGACACGATTGCGAATCATGGCAAAATGACGTTTTAGCCGCTCGATAACATTAAGGTCAAAATGAAAGCAGTATTGTGTAAGGCTTGGGGTGCGCCCGAGGGTTTGGTCGTTGAAGATATTCCGGCGCTGAAGGCCGGTTCGGGCCAGATCGTGATCGGCTTAAAGGTACGTGGCGTGAATTTCCTGGATACGCGAAACGTCTAGGGTAAACATCAAGTTTGCCGCAGCCTAGGGATGACGCCCAATAAGCCTAGGACTTCGTTGGACGTCATTTCTTTGGCGAAATTTAGTAGACCGTGATTTGCGTATCGCCGTAGTTTACTATTTGCCCGGTTCGAATTTTACAAGTCTTGCGCAGTTCGATTTCACCGTCGACGCGCACATCGCCGTTCGCGACCAAGACTTTTCCGGCGCCGCCGCTGGCACAAATGCCGACGAGTTTTAACAGTTGATTGAGTTCGATGAATTCCGCGGTGAGTTTGAATTCTAGTTGTTTCATAAAATCAAATCACGATTCCTGCAACGCACATTGCTTCAACAAATTCGGTTCAACGTGAACGGTTACGTCCCCGTTGGTCAACCAAATTTGACCGTCTTGAATCGTGCATTGCAATTCCATCGTGCGATCGGCGAGCTTCGCCAGTGCGGCGCTGGCGGCCATCGCGACGTTGACGACCGTTAAATTAGTTTGGCGCTCTAATGTAGCGCGTTGCGCCTCCCACCACGCTCCGGCAGTGCGAACACCGTAGTTGTAAATAAAAACCTGTGATGCGCGCCCACAAGCGCGGCGAACAATTTTTTCATCCGGTTGGCCGACGTCGATCCATTTTTCGATTGCGCCGGTCAAGTCTTTTTGCCACAAATCCGGTTCGTCGTCGCTGCTCAAACCTTTGCCAAAGGTGAGGGCGTCGTTGGCGTGAAATGCAAAAGCAATCAAGCGCATCATCATCCGCTCATCGGTTTCCGATGGGTGGCGCGCGATGGTCAAATCGTGGGTTTGAAAATAATTGCGATCCATGTCCGCGACATGAAGTTCCGCTTTAAAAATCGTCGCTTTCAGTGCCATGAAAAATTATGCGCCGAGACCTTTGTTGATTAATTCCGCCACGACTTCGTTGATATTTCCATCGCGTTCCGACGCAAGCGCCTGAATGCGTTTCACCAATTCGCCATCGAGCTTCACCGCGAACGGCACCAAGCCTGCCGCTTGATCGCGCTTGCGTTGTTCGCGGCGATCAAGCGGCGCATTCGCCGCACCGGCAAAGCGTCCCGGTGTAATCGCTTGATTCATTTTGGAGCTTATTTTCAGGCCTTTTGCTTTTTCCAAGCCGGTCAGTTTCATATGGGGATTCCTAAAATGTTAGCGCGCAATCGAGTCGCGCACTGTAGCACACCGGCGAATTTTGCCGCTGGTTTATCTCGAGAGATGCCTGAAGAACCGCACCAGTACTGCCCCGCAGCCATGCTATTAAAATCATTAGCCGACGAAATTTAGGTGATCGAGTCGATCAACTTTACACCATGCGGGGTGCCCCGTATAATTCGGCGATTACTGGGGGTATAGCTCAGCTGGGAGAGCGCTTGCATGGCATGCAAGAGGTCGGCGGTTCGATCCCGCCTATCTCCACCAATCACTAGTCCAAAGCAGTCCAGCAACATCCAAAGAACCGGCGTAACTGCCGGTTTTTTATTGTCTTTTGTGTCCATTCTGGTCTAAATATTGTTTTACTACGTCCAGCGCAAACCGTTAGTAACTGTGATGGTAACCGAGTTTTTGACAAGTCAGTTACCAACAATTGAAGCAAATCGCCGGGAGATGACACGATGTCCTTAACTGATACCGCAATTCGCAAAGCCAAGCCCGGCGATAAGTCCTTCAAGCTATCAGACGATCGTGGGCTGGTTCTACTGATAAATCCTGCGGGCGGAAAATGGTGGCGCTTCAACTATCGCTTCGAGGGAAAACAAAAGACGCTCTCCCTGGGCGTTTACCCCGACGTGAATTTGAAATCAGCGCGTGAGCGTCGCGATCAATTACGCACGCAACTTGCTGATGGCATCGGTCCGGGCGAAAACCGTAAGGCGAAGAAAGCAGCGAGCAATGAACGTGCGGCCAACAGCTTCGAAGTGATCGCCCGCGAGTGGTTCACCAAGCAATCACCGAATTGGGCGGATTCTCACTCCGACAAGATCATCCAACGTCTTGAGAAGGATGTTTTCCCTTGGATGGGTGGGCGGCCGATTGCCGAAATCACCGTGCCCGAAATTTTGGCCGTGCTGAGAAGGATCGAAAACCGCGGCGCGCTCGATACTGCACACCGTGCGCATCAGAATTGTGGACAGATATTCCGCTACGCCGTCGCGACGGGGCGCGCGCTACGCGATCCGTGTGGCGATCTTCGAGGTGCTTTACCGCCGGTCAAGCAAGAACACTTCGCATCGATAACCGAACCCGCCGCTGTAGGTGAGTTACTACGCGCAATCGATGGGTTTCGCGGAACCTTCATCGTGCAATGTGCTTTGTGGCTTGCACCATTATTCTTTGTTCGCCCAGGCGAGTTACGCAAAGCGGGAATGGGCGCACTTCGATCTTGGTAAGGCCGAGTGGCGCTAACTCGCGTCCAAGATTAAATCCGAGCATCTTGTTCCACTCGCAGCGCAAGCCGTGGCAATCTTGCGCGAGCTTCAAGCGTTAACAGGGCAGGGCAGATTTGTATTTGCCGGTCGTGATCCACAAAGATCAATGAGCGAAGCGGCAGTCAACGCGGCACGACGACGCCTGGGCTATGACACGAAAACCGAAATCACAGGCCATGGCTTTCGCGCGATGGCGCGCACGATCCTTCATCAAGAAATCGGCATTGCGCCGGAAATAATTGAGCATCAGCTTGCTCACCGCCTGCCTGACGCGCTCGGTGCTGCCTACAACCGTACGAAATTCATCAAGGAACGTCGCGCGATGATGCAGCTATGAGCGGACGACTTGGAAAAGCTGAAGGCTGGCGCGGACCTAATTCCTCTGCATGGAAAAAGAACGTGATTTTCCGGACTTGACTGATCGCCTATTCTGGACTGCTTTGGACGTTGCTGAACTATTCTGAAACTGATATAAATACAAATGAAGCCGATCACGTGGCTGGGTGACAGCCTGGAGCAAGTACGCGCCTTCCCCGATGAGGCGCGCCGTGAGGCGGGTTTTGAATTGGGTGAGGTTCAGAAGGGACTTGATCCTTCGGACTGGAAACCAATGACGGGAGTAGGCGCGGGCGTCAGGGAAATTCGAATTCATAGCGGAAATGAATATCGCGTGATGTACGTCGCGAAGTTCGCGGAAGCCGTCTACGTCCTACACGCCTTCGCCAAGAAAACGCAGAAGACGCCAATGAAAGATGTTGAACTCGCGAGCCAACGCTATCGCGAGTTGGTGAACGAAAGGAAATAGACCATGGCAACGAAATTGAAAATGACCGTCGGCAGCGATAACGTGTTTCGCGACATCGGCTTTCCAGAAGGCGAAGCCGAAAATCTTTTACTGCGTAGCGAACTTATGTCCCAAGTGCGCGAAGTCGCGCGAGGTTACACGCAACAAGAAGCGGCCAAGACGCTCGGCATCACACAACCGCGCCTCAATCAATTGCTCAAGGGCAAGATTTCATTGTTCAGCCTTGATGCGCTCGTGAACATGCTCGCCAAGGCGGGAATGCGCGTGAGCATGAAGGTTAAAAAAGCGGCTTGAGGGCCACTTGGCAGCGCCCGTCACCGATGCCTAAATCCACACCTGGCGCGAAGCCAACCGCCAGCCTGCGAGACGGTGAACGCAAACCCACTCACCCCGGCGCGATCCTGCGCGAGGACGTGCTGCCCGCGTTACGTATGACGCAAACTGAGTTCGCCCAGCGCCTCGGTGTTTCGCGCCTCACAGTATCGGAAATTGTGAATGAAAAACGCCCGGTGTCGGTCGACATGGCAATCCGCTTAGGCAAGTTGCTGGGCAATGGCGCGGGCCTGTGGCTCAGACTGCAACAGACGCTTGATGTCTGGAAGCTTGAACAGTCGGGCGGATATGAGCGTATCGAACCTGTAGAAGTGAAGGCAGCGTGACCATCAAATCCAGCATGGACTCGAGATGGCGCGGCGAGACGACTAGAATCCCATTGCTGCGCCTATCCCGACGGGGAGAAATCCAGGGCACGTTTACCTTGGCTGGCGCGGCTTCCCGAAATAAGGACAGCGTGAAGGGGTGCCTATGGAACATCAATTCTCAAGTGTGGAAAGTATGCTGCGCTGGCAAATTGACACCGCTCGGGAGCGCGCTAGTAACTTGCGAGACGCCCTTAGAGCATGTGGTGAACTATATCTGTTGGCCGATGAATAATGGTAATTTGAACGATAGTTTCGATAACCGTTTGGCATTTTATTTTGGTGTTGGTCGCGTTGGCGGACGCGTTTACGTGATATCGCGGTTGAAATCAATTTACGCAATATCTTTTCTTGATTAAATGATTCGGCCGGAAAAAAGAGAGCCGCAAAGCGGCTCTCGAATACGTTCAAAAAAATCGTTTCTAACGTTATGGCGTCGGGAGCGGCACAAAGCGAACCGCGTCAGCAATGACCAGACCGTTGCTTGCCTTGACCTCAACAAAGTTGCTCTTGCCCGCAGCAAAATTATATCGGCCCATCAAGACCCATTTTCCGCCGTTAACTTTTTGGTCAAACAGAACCGTAGTCGTGCCGGTTGAGTGAGTGACTGAGTATGGAACGTTGCTTGATCGGTTCGTATGAGTCGTCCACCATACGTAAACATCATAGTTACCGGCCGTGGTGATTTGAGGAGTCCAGCGGTAAGCGTTAGCTACCGTTCCGCAACTATATAGCGAGGTTGCGCCATAGGGCCCGGTGCCGCTTGATACGCACCACGTTCCAACAAACGTTCTTCCACCAATTGCGTCTTGCGCCCCGAGACCCGCATTATCGAGGACGATTTCAGTCGTTACGGCGGCATTAGCGATGGTTACGGAAAGGCTCGATGAGGTCGTTACATTGCCTGCGGCGTCATAGGCTTTAGCAAATAGACTCGCGGACCCGTTAGCAACCTTGCTCGTGTCCCAACTGAAGCTATACAGCGCGGTAAGATCGGTCGCGACCAAGATCCCTCGCGAATATAGTTCGACTTTTGTTACGCCAATATTATCCGTTGCACTGACGTTCACCGGAACAATTCCATTTACGGTGCTTAGGCCTGGCGACGTAATGGCAACTTGCGGCAAAGTCACGTCCGGGACAATCGTAACGCCACGTGCTCGCTGTACCGCGGCAGCAGCGTTGATGCGTCCGGCACCAAAGGATGGATCTGTTCCCGCCGCACCAAGATCAACGGCGGTGATTTTGAGGATATTTTCCAGTTCCGACGGCATAAGGGTCGGATTCGCGGACATCATCATCGCCACAACACCTGCCGTGATCGGGCTCGAAAACGATGTGCCATTCACGGCGCCGTAGCCACCACCGCGGGTCGTCGTCCATATGCCTTGGCCTGGAGCCGAGACGTCGACGTAATTACCGAACGACGACCAGCTGGTTTTTAAGTCCGCCGCGTCCGTGGCCGACACGGAAATCATGGCGCTATTTGCCAGCGTGTTATCCACGGCAGCGGAATTTCCGGCGGAGTTAATCAATAATCCACCTTTGCCTTGAAGATATTTGCCGGCCGATTGGACGGAGGTACTGCCGTGCACGGCGTAGCTGACATTGACAACTTTCGCACCATGATCGGCAGCCCAATAGACCCCTTCCGCTATGGTGCTGTAGAACGCATAACCTGCCGTGTCGCTGATACGAATCGGCATGATTTTGGCATTCCAAGCGACGCCGGTAACACCGGTCGCGTTGTTGCTTGCGGCGGCGGCAGCCCCTGCTACTTTGGTTCCATGGCCGTAAACGTCTGCGGTATTGGCGTTGCCATCATAAAAATTCCAACCGGCAACTAACTTACCTTGGAGGTCCGGGTGAGCACCATCCACGCCACTATCCAAAATCGCGATGGTGACGCCGGTGCCCAATGAGGAGTCCCATGCCGTCGTTGCTTGAATTTTTGGCAAATGCCACGCGTTTGCGAAATAGGTGTCGTTGCCGACTTGATCGGGCGCAATGAGCTTGTCAATCTCGGCGGATTTGATGTGCGGATTGCGTTTTAGTAACTCAACTGCGGTGCGCTCATCGGAACCAAAGGGCAGGTCCACGACGTGAACTCGAATTTTATTCATGCGCCGCGCAGAGCGGCCGCCGTGGCGCGACAATATCTTCGTCAGCTCGCCATCCTCAAGTCCGGCGCGCGTTTCAACGAGGATGCGGCCTTTGGCCCAATATCCGGTTTCGCCAGCCACAACGTAACCACTCGCACCGAAGCTCGCGGTGAGTGCAATAAAAGTAAGTTGTGGGATTCCAAACTTGCGCGTGCTGAATTGTTTCATTGGTGCCAGTCCTCAAAGTGCTGTCGGTTGATCAGTGGCCAGCCATTTGGAATTCGCACGCAGTGATTACCAAACGCCTAGTACACCTTATTATTTTGCAGGTGATAACCAAGACTCGATCTGGCAATTCCGCTGTCGTGGGGCGAACCCTTTAGACCGGTGATTTTGCGTCTCTACCTTTCGATAGATTTGCCGTTACAGATGCATGCTATCCAAAGCAAAGGCTGTGCCAGACCTGACGGACGACCGACAATTTTGTTGGAATCGCGACACAATTACAGAGCCGCGAGAGGTATGGCTCAAGTGTTTTGCCCGGCTTTTAGCACGAATGTTTTCTTGATTTGAATAGTTTGTGTTCTAGCGATTTCGCCGGGTTTCGCGTCAGTAACTGACTTGGTGCGGCAGGTTTGACGACTTTGAAGTAAATTTTCGCTAATACTCGCAAAAACTGTTGCCTTCGAGCGACAGTTCGAGCTAGCCGAATTATTTAAATATATGATTTGTGTAATAATTTATATGTCTCAAATCAAAGACAGTCGCTTTCTTCTCGATTTACCGGTTACCCAAGCCATCAGGTCTCCTATTGGGGATAAAATCCAACCATCTTCATATGTTTTATGGAATTTCTAAATGGATCCCACCACCCGAATTGTCCATGCCGGCCAGGAGTTAGACGCGGCTTACAACAGCGTAACCGCACCGCTTTATCAAACTTCGGTGTTTCGTTACGAGGCGTTGGGCGAAAGCAAAGGATATGAATACTCCCGTGCGACCAATCCAACCCGCGATGTGCTGGAACGATTGATTGCCGACCTGGAGGGCGGCGAAGGCGCAGTGGCCTGTGCAACCGGCGTGGCGACCTTCTCGACAGTGCTGGCCGCGTTTCCGGGGAATATTCACCTCATCCTAAGTCATGGTTGTTACGGCGGCTCCGCTCGATTGCTCGGCCTGATGCAAGATCAGGGCAAGCTCACTTTTTCGTTCGTCGATTTGAATGACCTCGATGCAATCGAAGCCGCGATCCGTCCGGAAACGCAAATCGTTTGGGCTGAATCTCCTACCAATCCTCTCTTGGAAATTGTTGATTTCACCCCACTCGGCCAATTCTGCAACCGAAAAAAACTGACGCTTATAGTAGACAACACATTCATGACGCCACTATTGCAACGGCCCTTTGAATTCGGCGCGGATATCGTCATGCACTCAACGACCAAGTACATCAACGGGCACGCCGACGTTATTAGTGGTGTAGTCGTCGCGCGAGAAAAAAGTCTATTGAAAAAAATTCAATTCGCGTCGCGCGCCTATGGATTTGCCGCCAGCCCATTCGATTGCTGGCTGACGTTGCGGGGTAGCAAAACCTTGCCGCTACGCCTTAAGCAACATCAAGCCAACGCCGCCGCGATTGCGGAATTTTTGGTGAGCCATCCGAAAGTAGCGAAGACCTATTACCCGGGATTAATTAATCATCCAGGACATGAAATCGCCCGACGCCAGCAGGGAGGATTCGGCGGCGTAGTTTCCTTAAAACTCAAAGGCGGATTCGCCGCGGCAAAAGCGTTTGTCAACGCAACGAAAATTTTTGGCATCGCCGATTCGCTTGGTGGCGTTGAATCGACCTTAAGCCACTCGGCTACTATGAGCCATGCGGGCATGCCGAAGGCACAGCGCGATATCGCGGGCATTAGCGATGACCTCGTGAGGCTGTCGGTCGGCATCGAAGCAATTGATGATTTGCGTGGGGATTTGGCGCAGGCGTTGGATCGAGTGTAGTCGCCGGCCGGCCGATTTGCGACTTTCGGCATTTGGATTGCACTACCGTAATGCCGCCATTCGGTAAGGCAATCTAAACACCGCAATAGAGCAGCCACATGCGTAACGGGTGTATCCAGAATTTTGTGTGAAGGTCGTTTAACCTAAAAAACGGCAGTTGCGATTTAAGTAAAAAATGGCTGAAACCCAGTACCGGCGCGTGTTTCCAGCTATTTCTGTCAACTGCTCTGCGATTGGCGAAAAACCTTCTAAAGCGAGCACTGGCGCAGCTTTCGGCCGACTTCACCCACTTCCTTAAAATTCACCTAATTGGTGATTGGGCGAAACCCGCAAGAATGGCTATCCACGCGGATTTCGAGCCGATTGCGTGGCGTCAACTGCGGTTTTTAGGTTTAATAAAACACGACAATGATTCGTCGGTTCCTTCGCAATTAACACTGACTATGGTTGTTTGGCAGCGGAGTAAAACAAGACTTTGGAGAAGTCGTTGTTGGCGACGAAGACATCAATTCCCGTAGCGGGCGTTCCAGCGGCAATAGCATGGCCGCTCAGACTCGTGCCGCTTGTACAATTGGTCCCATGTCTGTAGTTCAAGGTAACGTTATAAACATTTCCCCCACTTGCATGGGGTACCATCGTTCCCGTGTGGTTACAGTCGCGGGAACGGCCTGACAACGTGCCGTCCGCTGCGACAGTCAGCTTGAGATTTTCTGCACTGGCGTCCGCCAGGGATTTAATCGCCGCAAGCGCAGCATCGCCACTATAAGAGCCTTGGATCGTCGTCAGAGCCGGTGCTGTTTCGTAGGATGCGTCATAGGTTCCGTTGAAGTTGACAGGTGGCGTACTGCTGCCCGCTAGCGGCGTTAGTGTGCCGCTGATCGAACTTTTAGTTACGACGTTGCTGGCCAATGTGGTTACCACAGGCAAGGCTAGGGGCTGCAGCTGAAAACGGCGAATACCGGGTGAAGTGAACGAAAAGCTAGCATCAGCAATGCCACGGCCGTAATAAAGACTTAGGGTTGAGGGTCCTTGGACGAGAAGATAAAAGTGGCCAGTATCCACCATGACTGTTTCAAAAGCTTGCGTTCCAGAAGTGCCGTTGTAAAACCCCGCAACCGTTGCATTAAGACCGATTACGAGCGCCTGCACTTCAGTCAGCGCGTCGGTGCCGCTGCCGTCGTCGGGTCGCGCCGCGATGGCGGCAATTCCCGAAGCCAGGTTCGCCGGCGTGACACCGGGAATACCCAATAACTCGAAGTCTGCCGAAGTCAATGCCGGGTTTGGCGTGCCGCCGCTAGCGGTAGTCTGGATCGCGTTGGCAATGCGCGCCAGTTCATTGATCTCCACGATGGTGTCGACATCAGTGCTCGACTTGCTCTTGACAATGTCATTGAGCAGCGCCAAATTTTCTGCGTCATTCGTGTTTATGGCGGCGCCAATCGAGGCGTAGTCAATCTGTGTTGGATCGGCGGTCGGTGTGGCGTCCGCCGTGACGCCGTTGGCTTCGTTCAATATCTTGACATAGGCATCGACCACGGCCTGGACTTTAGTTCGGCTATCAACCTGCGTACCGGCGAGCGCGTCCACTGCGCTGTTAATCGCGGCTACGTTGTTGGCTATCACGCCAGTGACCTGAATGGCGCTATAGTCAGTCAACCCTGGCTGAGGCTTGGTGTTGTCGTTAGCGTAATCGACGATCTTCTGTTGTTCGACCTGCCCGCCGCCCCCGCCGCCCCCGCCCCCACCACCGCCGAACTCGGGCTGCGGCACGTTGAGTTCGACCAGCGTCTACTTCGGCTTCTACGGCGTTG
>JANOLP010000219.1:0-26268 GCA_031419835.1 Pseudomonadota bacterium
GGTTTTTTCGATCCGGATGACGCACGCGATACAGACGATGTGTGGGCCGAACGCCAGACCGAAATTACGAATTTTCTGCGCTGGCCCTACCACGCCATTGTCGTCGAGTTCTACCCGTTCGGTCGGCGGCGCTTTAAGAGCGAGATTCAAGGCTTATTTAAAAGCGTACGTGAACGTTGCGGCCCCATCCCGATTTTTACCTCGGTACGCGAAGTGTTAGTGCCGCGCGCGATCAAAAAAGAGCGCCGCATAGCTGAGTCAGTCAAAAAATATATTCATACGGTTTTTATTCGCGGCGATCGCGACATTGTTCGCTTTGATGAAACCTTTTCGTTAGCTCACGAAATCGACGATCGTCTTTGCTACACCGGCTATATCAGCCCGCCGCCACCCAAGTCGCGCCCAACGCGAAAAAAAACAAATTCTCGTCAGCCAAGGCGGCGGCAATGTCGGACGGGAATTACTCGAAGGCGCGATCGGCGCCGCCGTGTTGATGCCGGATTTTTCGTTTTTATTGGCGACAGGATCGCGCACTAGCGAAGCGGAAATGGCGCAACTGCGCAGTTCGGTGCGTAGTAACAACGTAGAAATCACGCCCTTCTTGTCTGACTTTCAGCATCGCCTAATGGAATCCGCCGTGTCGATTAGTATGGGTGGCGACAACACGCTGCTCGATGTGTTGAGTGCGCGCACGCCCGCGCTCGCCTACCCGTATCAAGGCAATAGCGAGCAAGGATTTCGCATCAAGAAATTCGCTGAAGCAGGTTTATTGCACGCACTGGATGGCACCGATCTCGTACCCGAGCGGCTGAAGGAAAAAATGGAGATCGCGCTGAACACACCTGATATGGAAATTGAATAAGCTAGGCATTGCTTCTGGCGTGGTAACCAAAATATTGAACGAGGTGCTTACCCGTCCATCGCTTATTTGATTACGTATTGCCCTAGAATTCCCGCGAAAATTGCCCCGCCTACCCAGTTGTTATGGCGGAAAGCGTAAAAACACTTGGCGCGATCGCGATCGCGGATGAGGTAAAAGTGATAGGCCATCATCGCTGCGGCAGTGGCGAGACCCGCGTAGTAAATCCAGCCGAAGCCAAGCGAAACGCCGATCATCGCGAGAATGCCGATGACCAGCGCGTAGCAAAACATGATCGCGGCAACATCGTATTCCGCAAACAAAATCGCCGAAGTATTAAGGCCGAGCTTGACGTCGTCGTTACGATCGACCATGGCGTATTCGGTGTCGTAAGCGATGGCCCAGAAAATATTTGCCAGTAACATGATCCACGCCAGCGCCGGAACAGTATTTGTTTGCGCAGCGAAGGCCATCGGAATACCGAAGCCGAAGGCGACGCCGAGGTAAGCTTGCGGAATGGCGAAGAAACGTTTGGTGTAGGGATAGCTCGCGGCAATGGCGAGCGCGGCGAACGATAACGCGATGGTCAGCGCGTTGGTTTGCAACACCAATAAAAACGCCAGCAGTGCAAGGATGCCCGCAACGGCCAGCGCTTCTTTCGTCGAAACTTTTCCCGATGTGAGCGGACGATTTTTCGTGCGCTCGACATGCAAATCGAAATCGCGATCGGCGAAGTCGTTAATGGCGCAGCCAGCGGAGCGCATCAAAAATGTGCCGAGCGAAAATATCACGACTAATTTCAAACTTGGCTTACCGTCCGCCGCAATCCACAACGCCCAAAGCGTTGGCCACAACAGTAACAATGTGCCGATCGGCTTATCCAGCCGCACTAACTTTGCGTAGAGTCCTAAGCGTTCAACAACGGCGCTCATACTTTCAGATAATCTATTTTCGAATGCATCCAACGGGCGAGATGGCGATCTGTGGTGGCGGGATCGTCTTGCAGCAATCGCTCGGCCAAGGTCCGCGCCGCATCGAGCAAATCGGCGTCGTGTTCAAGATCGGCGAATCGTAACATGGGCGCGCCGCTTTGCCGGGCGCCAAGAAATTCGCCGGGGCCGCGCAGTGCTAAATCTTGCCGCGCGATCTCAAAACCATCCGTGTTTTCGTAAATGATTTTGAGCCGCGCACGCGCCGTTTCCGACAGCGGATTTTGAAACAGCAAAATGCACGTGCTCTGCTGTGAGCCACGTCCCACGCGACCGCGCAGTTGATGCAATTGCGACAATCCCATGCGCTCGGCGTTTTCGATCACCATCAAAGTCGCGTTGGGTACGTCGACGCCAACTTCGATGACCGTCGTCGCCACGAGCAGCTTGATGTCGCCGGATTTAAACGCTTCCATCACAGAAGCCTTTTCCGCAGGCGACAATCGACCGTGTACCAGGCCAACACGAAACTCGGGAAACGTCGCGTCGAGATGCGCGAAGGTATCGACCGCAGTTTGCAATTGCAACGCTTCGGATTCCTCGATGAGCGGGCATACCCAATAGGCTTGGGCGCCCTCGTGACACAGTGCGCGAATGCGCGTGATAATTTCTTCGCGCCGCGCATCCGAAACGAGTTTGGTGACGATCGGCGAACGGCCCGGCGGCAATTCGTCGATCACCGAAACATCGAGGTCAGCAAAGAAACTCATCGACAGCGTACGCGGAATCGGCGTTGCGCTCATCATCAGTTGATGCGGATGAAACGTTCCTTTGGTCCCCTTGCCGCGCAAAGCCAAACGCTGATCGACACCGAACCGATGCTGCTCGTCGATTACGACGAGTCCCAGTTTTCGAAACACTACGTCAGCTTGAAAAAGGGCGTGGGTACCTATGATGAGTTGTGCGTCACCTCCGCTAGCTGATTCAAGCGCCTCACGCTTTGCCTTCGTTTTGAGACTGCCCGTTAGCCACGTAGTTTGTACGCCTAGCGGCGTCAGCATCGCGTCAATTTTCCGAAAATGTTGTTCCGCCAAAATTTCCGTCGGCGCCATCAAAACCGCTTGATAACCGTTGGCGATAGCGCGCGCGCAAGCAAGTGCCGCGACGATGGTTTTGCCGCTGCCGACATCGCCTTGCAGTAGACGCTGCATCGGATGTTTCTGCTCGAGATCGTGATTGATTTCGTCGAGTGCGCGCTGTTGTGCTCGTGTTAAATCAAACGGAAGAGTCGCGAGAAATCGCTTCACCAGAGGGCCGGAATCTTTCAACGCCGGTGCGGTGTGGGCGCGACGCTCTCGATAGGCGCGGCGCATGGATAGTTGCTGTGCGAGCAATTCGTCAAAAATCAATCGCCGCCAGGCGGGCGCAGTTCGATCTTCCAATTGGCTTTGCGAATGATCGGGCGTCGGGTGATGCAACCAGTTCACGCTGATGTCAAAGTGCGGTAGCTTGAGCAGCTTCAACAAATTATCGTCCAGCGTGTCCGATAAATCGCAGCGTGCTATTGCTTGATGGATTAGTTTTTTGATGGTGGGTTGAGGTAAACCCGCCGTAGTCGGATAAACCGGCGTGAGCGATTCCGCTAGCGGTGTTCCCTCGCCGACAACGCGATATTTCGGATGGACCATTTCCGGCCCGAAATAACCTTGACGCTGTTCGCCTAAAACTCGCAAGCGTTTACCGACTTCGAGTTGTTTAATCTGGCTTGGATAAAAATTAAAGAAGCGCAAATACAACACCGCGCTGCCGTCGGCGATTTGGCACACCAATTGTCGCCGCGGCCGATATTGAATTTCCGCATGGAGCAATTCACCTTCGGTTTGCGCGACGCGATCAAATGGCAAGTCGCCGATGGGATAAAGATGGGTTTCGTCTTCGTAACGCAACGGCAGGTGTAGCACCAGATCGAAATCGTTGCGAATGCCTAATTTTTCCAGGCGCTTGCGTGTGGCATCTCCTTGGAGAGCCAATACTGATGCGGCTTTCCGGACACTTTCCCCAGCAGAACGGACGACGCGTGGAATCTATTCGCTTCCTTTTACGCGATTGATACGCACCACTTCCGGCACCGCACGCAATTTCTGCATGACGATGGCAAGATGCGTTCGGTCTTTCACTTGAACCGTGAAATCGATGGAACTGTAAGCCTGCGATTCTTTTTCGGTGACAGCGAAATTTTCGATATTGGAATTGGCGTCGGCTATGCTCGCGGCAATTCGCGCCAACACGCCGGGTTTATTTTCGGCGACGATTTTGATTCGCACATCGAATACGCGACTGCTGGCGTTATCCCACGTGACTTCAATCCACTTATCGGGATCGGTGCGAAACTGGCGAATCGTATTGCAATCGTGCGTGTGGATGGTGAGCCCTTGGCCTTTGTTGATGAATCCGATAATCGGATCGCCGGGAATCGGCATACAACAATGGGCAAATTGCACCGCCATACCTTCGCTGCCGCGAATGGTGATGCTGCCGAGCTTGTGTTCGTGGGGCGTCGGATCGGAGAGTCTCAGCAAAATGCTCGCAACGACGACGTTCAAGCGCTTTCCGAGACCAATGTCCGACAACACCATTTCTCGCGTCTTGCTCTTGTCACCGCGCAGCAACTGTTCCCAATGGCTGTCGTTGATATCGCCCAGATCGACGTTGAGGGCGCGTAGCGCCTGATTCAACAATCGCTCGCCGAGCATGACCGATTCGTCGAAGCGCATTGTCTTTAAATAATGACGAATATGCGACCGCGCCTTACCGGTAACGACGAAATTTAACCAGCCGGGATTCGGTGCCGCGTGCGACGAGGTCACGATCTCGACGCGATCGCCACTCTTCAAGGGCAAGCGCAGTGGCGCGAGCTCGTGATTGATTTTTACCGCGACGCAGCGATCGCCGATGTCTGTGTGAACGGCATAGGCAAAATCCACGGCGGTCGCACCTTTAGGCAATGACTTAATTTCGCCGCGCGGCGTGAACACATACACCTCGTCGGGGAACAAATCGAACTTCACATACTCGAGAAACTCGGCCGAATCGCGGCTCTGGGTTTGGATCTCAAGCAATGATTGCAAAAGGTGGTGAGTACGTTTTTGCAATTCGTTAAGCGACCCATCACCGGATTTGTACAACCAATGGGACGCCACACCGGCCTCGGCGATACGATGCATATCTTGGGTACGGATTTGAATTTCGATTGGCGTGCCGAACGGTCCGATTAGCGCCGTATGCAGGGCTTGATAGCCGTTCCCTTTTGGAATGCCGATATAGTCTTTGAATTTACCAGGAATCGGTTTGTAAAGCGTATGCAATGCGCCGAGCGCAAGGTAACAGGATTGCAGATCCTTAACAATCACGCGCAAGCCATAAATATCGAGTACCTCGGCAAAGCTTAAGGATTTCTCGATCATTTTTTTATAGATGCTGTAAAGGTGCTTCTCGCGCCCGTACACACTCGCCTCGACTTTGTTTGCGGCCAATCGTTCTTCGACTGCATGCTGAATCTTCGAAACCACTTCACGGCGATTTCCGCGCGCTGCCTTAATCGCTTTTGTCAGCACGCGGTAGCGCGTCGGATAAAGATGGCGAAACGCGAGTTCCTGGAGTTCTTGGTAGATGCTATTTAGGCCGAGCCGGTTGGCGATCGGCGCATAAATTTCGAGGGTCTCGCGCGCGATGCGGGTCTGCTGTTCGCGGCTTACCGCATCGAGCGTGCGCATGTTGTGCAAGCGGTCGGCGAGCTTAATCAGAATAACGCGGACGTCGCGCGCCATCGCCAACAACATTTTGCGGAAGTTCTCCGCTTGCGCGTGTTGCTGCGATTCGAATTCGATCTTGGTTAGTTTCGAGACGCCATCGACCAGGTCACTCACCGACTTACCAAACGCGCGGGTAATCTCGCGCTGCGTTGTGCCCGTGTCTTCGACGGTATCGTGCAACAAGGCCGCCATCAATGCTTGCGGATCCAAATGCATCTCCGCAAGAATTTTTGCAACGGCTAGAGGATGGGTAATGTACGGTTCGCCGCTCTTACGAAACTGACCCTCGTGAGCAGCTTTGGCGAGCTCATAGGCGGCTTCAACTTGCGCAACATCTTCCGGCTTGAGATAGCTGGAAACCGCGTGGGACAGTTCTGCTACTTCGGCCATGACGTACGCCCGTTACGATGAAGGCAATTACTAAGGAAGCTCTGATTTATTCTGATTTCGTCGCAATACTGCGTTGCTCCTGAAAAATCGCTCCTTACATATCAACATATGCTGCGTCACAATTTTTCACTCGCGCCTAGTCTTGCTTAGAACTCAGAATAATTCAGAGCGTCGCTAAGTTTGAAAGTTCAAAGCTTTCACTAAGTCTCTTTTTGGCCCCAGCAAATTTCTGCTACCTACAAAAATTAAATCTGAGGCGGTGGAACGCGCTTCAGTATTTCAACGCCAATCTTTCCTGCCGCAATCTCGCGTAGCGCGATGACGGTTGGCTTGTCTTTGTTTGCCTCAACCAGCGGCGTCGCGCCGATGGACAATTGCCGCGCGCGTGTGGTCGCGACTAAGGTTAACTCAAAGCGATTCGGTATTCTCTTCAAACATTCGTCGACGGTAATTCTAGCCATTTGATTCTCGATGTGTCAGGTTCAATAACAAAGTGTCGTGTGCCGCGAGCTGCCGCGCGAGTTGCAACCGATGGGTTCGGACGATGCCGCATAAATCTTTCACGGCGTCGGTGAAGTTGTTGTTAATAATAACATAGTCAAATTCAACGACATGGCTAATATCCTCTTGGGCTGCGGCAAGGCGGCGCTGAATGGTTTCCGGCGTATCTTGTTTGCGCCCTTCTAACCGCGCGCGTAGCGCATCAAGTGTCGGCGGCAAAATAAAAATGCTGACCACTTTCGAGAATATTTTGCGTAATTGCTGCGCGCCCTGCCAGTCGATTTCCAACACGGCATCGTGACCGCCATTTATGGTGTCATCGATCCAACGTTGCGACGTGCCATAGTGGTTACCATAAACCTCGGCGCTTTCCAAAAATTCGCCATGGGTGGCCATCTGCAAAAACGTGTCGCGATCAACAAAAAAGTAGTCCTTGCCGTGAACCTCCCCAGGGCGCGGGCTACGCGTCGTATGTGACACGGAGAGCCGCACCAGGCGGTCTTCTGCGAGCAATGCCGCAACGAGGCTTGATTTGCCAGCGCCCGATGGCGCGGCGACGATGAATAGATTACCTGGGATCATAACTTATCGATTAGTAGGGATAGTAAAAATGCGCTCGGCAAAAGATTAAAATTCAAACCCGTTGCGGGATGATCTCTACTCGATATTTTGAATTTGCTCTCGCATCTGTTCGATTAAAACTTTCATTTCGACCGAAATTTTTGACACTTCCGATGACACGGATTTTGCGCCAAGGGTGTTCGCTTCGCGATTCAATTCTTGCATCAAAAAATCGAGCCGCTTGCCGGCGCTGCCGCCTTTTTCCAGGACACGGCGAACCTCAGTCAGGTGCGCTTTTAATCGCGATAATTCTTCGTCGACGTCAATCTTGCTGGCGAATAGCACTACTTCCTGACGTAAGCGATCGTCCTCCGGCCCGGCTAAGGCCTCGCGAATTTTGGTTGCCAACTTTTCTTCAAACGCAGCAATCAGTTTCGGAATCAGCGGCCCTGCTTCGGCTGCAAGAACATCTAACCGGGCGCCGCGCTCAATTAATATTGCCTTGAGCTTATCGCCTTCCCTCGCGCGGCTGTGGCTAAGTTCGGTCAAAGCCTCGGCAAGCAAGGCGAAGGCATCGGCGGCAATTCGATCCACCGGTGGCGCATCTTGGTCGAAAATACCTGGAAAATTCAAAATATTCGAAACCGATAGCGGCGCGCCACCTGGCAATAGTAATTTAATCGAATCGTTGTATTTGATTAGTTGGCGCAACACCCCTTGATTCAGCGGCGAACCTTTCGCCGCGCTTGGAATCGGGGTATAACCGAGGCGACAATCGATTTTGCCGCGCGAGAGTTTTTGACCGATGGCCTCGCGCAAGCCGGGTTCCAACGAACGCAATTCGTCGGGAATACGTAATTGAATTTCCAGATAGCGATGATTAACGGAGCGCAGCTCCAAATTGAGCTGCCCGTAGTCATAATCTCGGCTGCGGCTGGCAAAGCCAGTCATACTGTTAATCATCGCGCGATCAATTCCTATGATTCATATGAGAAAGCTTTGCTAAATCCTCGTAAAATATGGAGAATAGCCTACCTTTTATTGAACTGTATCATACCGTTATTTGAGCATGGCGCAATCCGCTGAACTCGCTTTGCCGCAAGGCTTTCAATTGCTGGATTATCGCATCGTTCGCAGCCTCTCTTCGGGCGGGTTCAGTACGGTTTATTTAGCGAATGATGAAAACGAAACGCCCGTCGCCATTAAGGAATATCTTCCCAATGGGTTGGTCGTGCGCTCCGAGAGTATGGACGTTCAGGCGAATTCCCCGGAAAACTTACCGCCCTTTCGTCATGGCATGAAATGCTTTTTTGAGGAAGGGCGCACCCTCGCGCAAATCAATCATCCTAACGTCGTGCGCGTCGAAAACTTTTTTCGCGCCAACGAAACGGTTTATTTGGTTATGCGATACATGCGTGGGCGGACGTTGGATTTTCATATCCGCGCCAACAAACAGCACTTTACTGAGAGTTTCATGCGCCGCTTGTTCTTGAGCCTGCTCAATGGACTGCGCGAAGTTCACACGCATAAACTATTGCATTTGGATATCAAGCCGGCCAATATCTATGTCACCATGGATGCAACGCCCGTCTTGCTGGATTTTGGTTCCGCGCGCATGACGCTGAATCAAGACCGGCCGCAGCTCGTGCCGATGTATACCAAAGGTTTCGCGGCACCGGAGCAGTATCGCGGTATGTTGGATCTAGGGCCTTGGACCGACATTTACTCCGTTGGCGCAACGATGTACGCGTCGCTGTCCGGAACGCCACCGCAAGGTGCCGACATGCGAGAAAAAGAAGATCTACTTAAGCCAGCGGTCGAGGCATGGCGTGGGCGATTTTCCGCGCAATTGCTAAGCACCATCGATCAATGCCTTCAACTTAACCCGCTACAGCGGCCACAAAGCGTTTTTGCGCTGCAAAAAGCGCTGCTGGAGCAGGTCTCGGAGATGCCGCCGAAGAGCGGTTTTTTCAACAGCCTCCGCCGCGGCATCAACCGACTTGGGGATCGATAATGGCTCTGCCATTTGAAATTCTGCAGGAATCAGTGATTGGCGGACGCAAGACCAATCAGGATCGCGTCGGCTATGCGTACGCCAGTGACACATTACTGATGATTGTCGCCGACGGCATGGGCGGCCACCAAAATGGCGAGGTCGCGGCGGAAATCGCCGTGCGCGTCTTGATCGAGCGTTTCAATCATGAAGTAAAACTTGGCTTAAGCAATCCCGGACACTTTTTGCGTCTTGCGCTAGAGGCTGGCCACACCGCGATCGGCGACTTTACTCGAAGACACAAACTGCCCGACTATCCGCGCACAACCTGCGTCGCATGTGTCGTCCAGCGCAATATCGCGTATTGGTGCCACGCCGGAGACTCGCGTCTTTACTTGCTGCGCAAGGGCCGTATGTACAAGCGCACGCGCGACCATTCCCGCGTTCAACGCATGATCGACGCCGATTTGATCCGTGAAGATCAAGCGCTGACGCATCCGGAGCGCAACAAAATTTATAGTTGCCTCGGCGGCGATCAAATGCCGACGATTTCGTTATCCGAAGGCACGCGCGTGAACCCCGGTGATATTTTATTGCTCTGTAGCGATGGCTTCTGGGGAATGCTCACGTCGGCCGATATCGAATCGGGATTTACCGAAGAGACTTTGAAAATAGCCCTGCCAAAGCTAATCGAAAAATCTCTCGCGCTGGGCGGCGGGCAAGGCGATAACTTATCCGTCGTCGCAGTCGAGTGGCCGGGCGTGGTGGAAAAATTAGAGTACATCGACTCGGCCGTTACCATGCCGGCGGATTTTCTTACTCGCCCGATCGATGCCTCCGGCGCGAAAGAAAAAAACGATGAAATGAGCGACGCCGATATCGAGCGCGCTATTTCCGAAATTCAGAACGCCATTCAGAAACTTTCAAAATGACAACTAGCCCCAATGCACGTCCGAGCGGCCGCCAATTCGATCAACTGCGCGAGATCAAATTCACACGCCGTTACACCCGCCACGCCGAAGGTTCGGTACTTATCGAATGCGGCGAAACGAAAGTCATCTGCACGGCGAGTATTGACGAAAAAGTCCCGCCGTTTTTGAAAGGCAAAGGCCAAGGTTGGCTCACTGCCGAGTACGGCATGTTGCCGCGCTCAACCGGTACGCGCATGGACCGTGAAGCCGCGCGCGGAAAACAATCGGGACGCACTCAAGAAATTCAGCGATTGATCGGCCGTAGTTTGCGCGCGATTCTCGATCTATCGAAAATTGGCGAGCGCACCATTCAAATCGATTGCGACGTGATTCAAGCTGATGGCGGCACGCGGACCGCGAGCATCACCGGCGCGTACGTCGCGGTAGCCGATGCGATCGCTTATCTGGTCGCGAAAAGGAATTTACCAATTTCGCCGCTTCGCGATCATATTGCCGCGATTTCCGTCGGCGTTTACCGAGGCACGCCGGTGCTTGATCTCGACTATATTGAAGATTCCGACTGCGATACGGACATGAATGTCGTCATGACCGGCAGCGGCGGCTTCGTGGAAATACAGGGCACGGCTGAAGGCTCACCCTTCACGCAAGACCAAATGAATGCAATGCTCGCGCTCGCCAACAAAGGTATTCAAGAGCTAGTTGCAGCGCAAAAATCCGCGCTGTCTCGGTGATCTCAAAGCTGGTTATTGCAAGCGCCAACCCGGGCAAGTTGCGGGAGATTCAGGCGATTTTGGCGCCGCTCAACATCATTGCAGTTTCGCAAAACGAACTCGGCATTGCCGACGCCGAGGAGCCATTTTTCACGTTTATTGAAAATGCGCTGACCAAAGCGCGGCATTCCAGTCGCCTTAGCGGCTTACCGGCGCTGGCCGATGATTCCGGCATTTGCGTGGATGCGCTCGACGGCGCACCCGGCGTGTTTTCGGCACGTTACGCGGGCGAGCCGAAGTCCGACGCGCGCAACAACGAAAAGCTGGTTAATGAACTCGCCAAACACAATAACCGACATGCGCATTACTATTGTGTGATGGTGTTAGTACGGCACGCAAACGATCCGGAACCAATCATTGCCGAAGGTACTTGGCGCGGCGAAATTATTTTGACGCCGCGAGGTTCCAATGGCTTCGGTTACGATCCGTACTTTTTTCTTCCTGCGCTGGGACAAACCAGTGCAGAACTCGAACCCGCGCGCAAGAATCGCATCAGCCATCGCGGCCAAGCGCTCGAACAGTTGATGCAAAAATTACTCGCGCGACCTTAGAAACAATACGCTATGTCATGACCAGCCACCTGTTTCGGTACTACAGATATCGCTCACGGAGCATGAACCTGACACGCCGTTGCAGGGTGGATCAAGCGCAGCGGATCCACCATGCTAACCATAGTCCACGACCTTTCATCGTCAGCTTGGTGGATCCGCTTCGCTTGATCCACCCTACCACTACCACGTCGGTTGTCATTGCGAAGAGCAGCGCGACGAAACAATTTCGTATTTCATTCGTACGCAGCGGATAGGTTACGAAAACGCACCAATGCAAAAACTTAATCCCATCGAATTCGTACGCTCTTCGTTCAAGTCTCTCGATTGCGACGCAATTGGGCTGGCCCACTTGCCGCCGTTGTCACTCTACATCCACATCCCCTGGTGCGTGCGCAAATGTCCCTATTGCGATTTCAACTCTCATGAAAAACGTGGCGATCTCGGCGAAGCGCAATACATCGACGCTTTAGTTGCCGATCTCAATTTGTCGTTACCGAATATTTGGGGACGCCGCGTTCAAACGATTTTTTTCGGCGGTGGTACGCCGAGTTTGTTTTCTGCTGCGTCGTTCGATCGATTGCTCAGCGAAATTCGCGCACGAATTAACCTCGCGCCCGACGCCGAAATCACCATGGAGGCCAACCCCGGTACCTTCGAAGCGGAAAAATTTGCGGCGTATCGGCGTATCGGTATCAATCGGCTGTCCATCGGCATTCAAAGCTTCAACCCAACTCATCTCAGAGCGCTTGGCCGTATCCATGACGATGCCGAAGCACGTCGCGCTATCGAGATCGCGGAGGATAATTTCGATAACTTCAATCTTGATTTGATGTACGCCTTGCCGCAACAAAGCCTAGACGAAGCGCTCGACGA
This sequence comes from Pseudomonadota bacterium, assembly GCA_031419835.1. GTDB lineage: Bacteria > Pseudomonadota > Gammaproteobacteria > Burkholderiales > JALYOK01 > JALYOK01. The sequence continues at coordinate 12,172 of JANOLP010000219.1, forward strand.
TATCGACACAGCAATCAGTTTCGGCGCGCCGCATATCTCGGCCTACCACCTCACGCTAGAACCGAATACCCTGTTCTACAAACATCCACCGCCCTTACCCGATCACGACGCGAGCGCTGCGATGCAAGAGGAAATCGAAAAACACTTGGCGGCGGCAGGTTACGATCACTACGAAACCTCGGCATTCACAAAACCTAATCGCCACAGCAAACACAATCTAAACTATTGGCAATTCGGCGACTATCTCGGCATCGGCGCGGGCGCCCATAGCAAACTGTCGTTTCGCGATCGAATCGTGCGCGAGATGCGTTTCAAGCATCCGGAAACCTATATGAAAAAAATCGCGGAAGGCGTCAACACTCAACACAAACAAATCGTCGGCGTGCGCGATCTGCCCTTTGAATTCATGATGAACGCGTTGCGCCTCGTCGAAGGTTTCGAATTAAGGCTCTTCGCGGAACGAACCGGCATGCCGATTAATATCCTCGGCGCGCAACTAAAAAAAGCCGAAGAAGATCAACTGATTCATCGCGATGCGCAACGGATTCAACCGACGGAAAAAGGCCAGCGCTTCTTAAACGATTTGCTCGAAATATTTCTGCCGGAAAACTAGCCTAGCCGCGCCAAGAGCCGCGCCCCGCTTGCCTTTTGGCGATGCTTCGTCGTTCGTCCAATTACTCAATGCCACAACCCTATCGTAATATGGCGGATTGATGGCGCTCGGTATTAATGGGTCAATTGCTGTCGGACAAGTTGGTTCTCGATACCGGACGCTCGATCCGTATAATCATTCAGTTTGCGGGTGCGCTAATCGTGTTAATTGATATGAACCAATAACTTACTGAGCATCAATGCATCCGCGAGAATTCAATAATCTAGACTCGTCGATCCGGCGAATAACTTCTCGACAGCACATTTTCTTGTCGTAGCACTAAATCACAGTTTTGAATTACTTTTAGCATCAAACAAAAGGAAGCGCGCATGGCAAACCCCTCTCACTACATAGCGAATCCGGACAACGCTCACATAGACACGAGTGACTTTGAAAGGCAGGTGTGCCAATTGCTAGCGGGCGCAGCTTCGACAGATGGCGTTGCGCAATACTCCTGCGACCGTATTCACGATCTTATTGAATCGAAAATTTCATGCGCACCAAAAGAACCTGATGACATGCAACTTATTTGTAGATATTTATCGCCGATAAAGTTCTCGTGGTTAGTTTCGAAGATGAGGGTCTATTTTGGTGCTGCTTCTAACTTTAAAGACCGGAGTGATTCAATAATCCCCACGGATTACCACAATGCAGTGCTGCGCAAATTGACCGATGCGGAGCTAAATTGCGCGGCATGGGATCGGTACGTTCGAGACCAGCAAAGCAGGTGGCTGGTTTCCTGTTGGACGAAACTCGACAGCTATTATGACGACAGCCTGCTTTGGAGTAGCTACGCTGACGGGGCGCTTGGGATCGGAGTAACGATCCGTTACGGTGTGCTAAGAGACCATCTCAGGCAGGCCGTGGAAAAAGTAGTTGGTGTGAATGGGTTCTATGGTGGAGAAATCGCCTACCGGGATCCACTTCGAGTGGCTCCTTTCAATAAGTGAAACATTTTTCGGAATGAGAAGGAAGTTCGGTTTGCTACCCGTTCCAATTCTCGTACGTCTTTGAGTGTAGACATTGCAACGATCAAATCTGAGCTCGGGCTGCGACTATCTCCGGAATCGCCAGTCGCGCATCACTATGCGGTAAAAGACATTTGGCTTCGGTTCGGCGGTTCGGATGAAATATATGTTGCTGGAGATTAGACTACTGACGTTTTTTAGTCCTTTTGGTGCCGTCCAATATCGCATTACAAGTGACATTTGGCCTGTCGCTCAAAACTGCGATTTGTGCAGAACCGAACGCCGTCGAAAATGGCGCTGAACCCACCTTTGCGTCGGCTTTCAAATGATCGCGTGACCGCTTGGGATCGTCCGACATCGATCGCCAAAAAATTTCGAAGACCAGGAAATACGAATTTTCCGAAGAATCGTTTTTATCGTTTGCGAAACACAATATCCCACACGCCGTGGCCAAGCCTCAAGCCGCGGGCTTCGAATTTGGTTTGCGGGCGATAGGCTTGGTGCGTGACCGAGCCGTCGGCGACGTTTGTCAACGTTGGTTCGGCGCTTAACACGCTCAGAATAAGTTGGGCATATTCTTCCCGTTCGGTCGCGACGTGCAAATAGCCATTCGGTTTCAGTTTGCTTGCAAGCAAGGAAACAAACAGCGCTTGTGATGATGTTTTTTTGGCCACGGGTCGGGAAAGTAAATATGAGCGCCGTGAAACGTCGACAGCGTCGTGTTGCACGACGCGAATGTTCTGCAAACCCGTTTCGCCGATGGTTTTGAGTAGCGCGCTGACGCCGGCGGTATGTACTTCAATGGCAAGAAAATTGCGTTCGAGAAACGCGGCCGCAATGTGAGCGATCCTCGTGCCCATGCCGAAGTCGATCTCCAAATATTTTTTGTTCTCTCGGCCGAATAGCTCTTGAAGATCAATGGCGACGTTCCTGTACGGGACACCGAACACCGGCGCCAACCCGCGTAAGGCGCAATAATTGGGCGCCAATAAGCGAAGCGCACGGGGTGCCCTTGGGCCATTGCGCCGAATGCTTACTCATTTTAACCATCCATTGCCGTGCCCGATGCGTAACTTTGCCACTAATGTTCCGGGCATTTATATTATTACAACCTATTTTATCAATCGGAATATCGCCTCAGATACTCAACGTGAACTATTGGATTGACTTACGTCTTTAACAGATGTAAGGTATGTAATAGCATTAACAGCTATTAAGGTACACCATGATTACGATGACATCCCTGCAGGCGCAAAATAGCTTTGGCGAATTGCTCGACACCTCCCAGCGTGAGCCAGTCTTAATCACACGACGTGGTCGGTCAGCTGCCGTGCTGGTTTCGCCAAATGGTGATCCACGCCGAGCCGTGCGTGCATTTATCAAAGCGCTGGGTGAAATCACCCCGCTTGCCGAGAAAGACGTGCTCACAGAGTTTAGCCGTGTCATGGCACCCATTGATGCGCACAACCAAGGCATTGCTTTGACGGAAGAGGAAGTAACGCGGCTGATCGATGCCCAGTAAGCCGCGCATCGTCTTTGATACCAATTCACTCATCAGTGCGGCGATCTTGCCGAATTCCGTGAGCCGCAAGGCACTTACCTGCGCGCTTAAGAACTATAAGCTGATCGTGTCCGAGGATACATGGCAGGAGTTTGCCAGCAAAATCGAGAAGCCCTCGCTTGATCATTATTTTCCGTCACAAGAATCGCGACAAGATTTTCTGCTCTTTATTAGCCGCGCTACCGAGCATATTGTGGTCAGCAGCACGGTAAGCCATTGCGCGGATCCCAACGACAACATGTTTTTAGAACTTGCGCTTGATGGTAACGCCAGCATCATCGTGAGTGGTGATGAAGCCCTTAAGAAACTCAACGGGTGGAAGAATATCCGAGTGCTCAACACCGGGGATTTTTACCGCGAATACGCCGGATTATCGGATGTTGAATAACGTTTGCTTGCGGAGCTTGATCGCGGCGTCACACTGCGGTACCGTAATTGTGCCGCGGTTCCAATGCGGCCTACTCAACGAGTTGTACTCCGACTTTCTCGGAAGGGAGTGATGCCATGGCAACTAAGTATGTCTCGACGGAAACAACCACACTATTCGAAGCCGCTACTGGCAACCAGAAATTGCTGGAACTGCTCTGGGGCGACCATCTGACGGTATTAGGCGCTGCCGGGGCTCGCGCGAAAGTAAAAGCCCGCGGCAAGACCGGATTTGTCGATAGCAACGCAATCGGTGACGAATCGTTGTTGGAGCTGTACTTTATCGACGTCGGCCAAGGGGACGGCGTGTTGATCCGCACGCCGGACAATCGCCACATCATGCTCGACGGCGGGTTCGATCGTAGCAAACAACCGACCGGTAAAAATGCGGCCGACTTCGTCGATTGGAAGTTCGCTAAGGATTACGGTCTTGACCAGATTCACCTCGATGCAATGATCGCCTCGCATAACGATGCGGACCATTATGGCGGCCTTTCCGATTTACTTGATGTCGCACAGAACGTCGAACTGGATGCAAAAGACGTCCGCGTCGATGTCTTCTACCACGCCGGCGTCAGTTGGTGGGTTAATCCAGCGAATAACCAGCGCTGGCTAGGGCCGACGACAACCGATAAAAAGTTCCTCACTCAACTAATGGGTAAGCGGCCGCAAGTTGTCGCGGCACTGAAGAGCGATGCAGCGCTGAAGCTGCAGGGCGAGTGGGCGAACTTTATGAAGAATGTCACCAAGGCAAAAACGGTCGGCGGGACGGCAACGCCAATCCAACGCTTGAGCCAAGTTAGTCAGCACGTGCCCGGATTTGACGGCAGCGCCGGTGGTGTCGCGATTCGCGTGCTCGCGCCGTTCGAGACGACAATTGACGGCAAACCCGCACTTCACAATTTCGGTTCGTCAGCCAGCAAGAACACGAACGGCAACAGCATCCTGCTGCGACTCGATTACGGCCGATCACGAATACTTCTGACCGGCGATCTGAATACCGACAGTCAGCGCGCTCTGTTGGCGGACTATACGGGCAATCGCATGGCGTTTCTATGCGATATAGCGAAGGCGTGTCACCACGGCAGCGACGACTTGTCGTACGAATTCCTCAGTGCGATGCGCCCGGCGGTAACGATCATTTCCTCCGGTGACAATGAGGGCCATGATCATCCGCGCCCGAGCATCGTAGCCGCGAGCGCCACAACAGGATACTTGGAAATCGCTCGAGACCAAATCAAGACCCCCTTGGTTTACTCAACGGAACTCGCCCGGAGCATCAACCTCGGTAAACCAACGAAGGTGACTATTGCGGGAAGTAGTGGAACGACCGTGATCGAGACGAACAAACTGAACACAATCGAAATCGAAGCCAAGGTAACAAAAGCCGGCGATCTGAACCCAACCACAGTCAAAAGAAAACTTGACCGGACGAATATCGTCGCCGGTCTCATTTATGGATTAGTGAATGTCCGTACCGACGGCGAAAAAATTCTGTGCGCAACGCTTAACGAGAAAGACAAGACCTGGCAAGTTAAGACGATCACGTCCCGTTTTTAGTCAATGGCAGGGCCGCCGGATACCGACCGTTAACGTTTACGAAATACGATGTCCCACACGCCGTGGCCGAGTCTTAAGCCGCGAGCTTCGAATTTGGTTTGCGGGCGGTAATCGGGACGTGGCGCAAAACCATCGGCAGTATTTACCAGCGTCGGCTCCGCGCTTAACACTGACAAGATATGCTGCGCGTATTCTTCCCAATCGGTGGCGACATGCATATAGCCCCCCTGCTTGAGTTTGCTCGTAAGCAACGACACGAATGGCGCCTGAATAAGGCGGCGCTTATGGTGACGTTTTTTCGGCCACGGATCGGGGAAAAAAATATGCGCGCCATGAAAAATGTCGTCGGCAACCATATCGTTTAACACTTCGACCGCATCGTGTTGCGCGATGCGGATATTGCGCAGGCCTGCTTCGCCTATGGTCTTGAGCAACGCCCCGACGCCGGGCGTGTGCACTTCGATCGCAAGATAGTCGTGATCCGGATGCGATGCGGCAATATGGGCGGTCGTCTCACCCATGCCGAAACCGATCTCTAAATATTTTTCGCCGCGCCGGCCAAAACTCTGTTCGAGATCGAGCATTGCTTTTTTGTACGGAATTCCGAACACTGGCAGTAGCGTTTCGCAAGCGCGCTGCTGCGCGGGCGATACGCGCCCTTGGCGCAATACGAAGCTTTTGATTGGGCGATGCGCCTCGGCGGACTGGCCTGGAAGCCGCACCAGCGCTTGATCTTCAAGAACTATCTCGCTGCCATGATCGTGTTTCATCTGATAGCTACTTTATCTGGAGTGATACGAACGGAAAACTCCTTCCCTTTCAAGGGGAAGGCTGGGATGGGGATGGGTTGTTGTATAGCGCGACCCACCCATCCCCACCCTAACCCTCCCCTTGAAGGGGAGGGAAGTCGAATTGATTTCGAAGTAGTCCACTAGACTGCAGACTTTTTAGCCGCGGAAATCACGCCGTCGACCGGCGAACTAGGGCTCGCGCTGTAAAGTTTCTTCGGCATGCGTCCGGCGAGAAACGCTTCGCGTCCGGCCTCGACGGCTTTCTTCATCGCACTGGCCATGAGCACCGGATCCTTCGCCGCAGCGATCGCGGTGTTCATCAACACACCATCACAGCCGAGTTCCATTGCAATGGCCGCATCGGATGCTGTTCCCACACCCGCGTCGACTAACACCGGAACTTTTGCGTTCGCGATAATGATTTGCAAATTCCACGGATTCAAAATGCCCATGCCCGAACCGATCAGTGATGCGAGCGGCATCACCGCAACACAGCCGATCTCTTCCAACTGCTTAGCGAGGATAGGATCGTCACTGCAATACACCATCACTTTGAAACCTTCTTTGACCAACTGCTTTGCGGCGATCAAGGTCTCCGGCATATTGGGATATAGGGTCTGCGGATCGCCTAGCACTTCGAGCTTCACTAGATCGTGGCCGTCAAGCAGCTCGCGGGCGAGACGCAACGTGCGCACGGCGTCATCGGCGGAATAACAACCCGCCGTGTTCGGCAAAATAGTGAATCTTGATGGCGGAATCGCATCGAGAATGTTCGGCTCATTGGCGCTCTGGCCGATGTTGGTGCGGCGAATCGCGACCGTGACAATTTGCGCGCCACTGGCTTCAATAGCTGCCTTGGTCTCGGCGAAATCTTTGTATTTTCCTGTGCCGACCAAGAGGCGCGAGGAATAGGCTTTCTCTGCAATGTAAAGTGCGTTCATTTTTTCAAATTAAAAATCTTAGCCTCCGCCAACTGCCACTACGATCTCAAGTCTATCGCCGTCGGCCAATGCAAAAGTCGTGTAGTCGCTTCTCGAAATGAGCAGACCATTGCACTCGACGGCAATTTTCTTTCCGCTAAGGGAAAGGTGTTCTAACAATTGCGAAACGGTCAGGCCCGATTCGAAGACCTGATTCACGCCATTGATCTGTAATGTAAACTGAGAAGCCAAGAGTAAAAGCAATCCGAAGATCGAGTCTAACCGAGCGGGCCGGCGAATGCCAGTTGAGTTAAGCCGCCGAGGTACTCGCTGAGTTCTTGCTAAACACAACATGAATCCAATTGCCGTGATTGGGTGGAAACGGCGTTCCAATTGTCCGCACAATATGAGCAGACTTGGTAATTACTTTCTGAACCAACGTACGTGCCGGCGGCATCGCTAATTTTGCACCACAGCGAACACAAGATTCGTCCTGACCATAAGTACCATACGGATTGCCCGCGAGATCCATGAGATAAGTTGCAACGAAATTTGTTCCGCGGGGCGCTTCACCGACAAAAGATATCTTTTCACATGTCAATCCGGAGAATAACCCCTTTAATTTAGCCACATCGAATTCGTTGACATGTCCCCAAGGCGGATTCTGCTCGCCACACCGAGAACAAGTTGTTCGCCCTAGCCGCGTATCTTGTTTATACGGTACCCCAATCACGACTTTTGATCGGGTCACTCTAGCTAATTCTTTGCACGCTTTGGGCAAAAGCGACGGCGGAATGTGCTCAAGTACTTCGGCGCATAAGACCGCGTCGAAATAATTGTCGGGAAATTGCAACGCGGTAATATCCCCTTTAACGCAGGTGACGTTATCGTGTTTGATCCTCGGTGTCTCAAGATCTAGCGCGGTAACGCGATCGAAAAGTTGTGTCAATAATATCGAGATATATCCATCACGAGCGCCGACATCGAGCACGCCTTCGCCGCGCTGGGGGAGCAATCGCATTAAATCGCCAATTCGCTTTTGTTCCAAATCCGATTGACGGTAAGCCGTTAAGTCACTTTGCGCAGCAGTCATTGACATGTTCATGAGATCGTTATCTATAAAAAGTGGCGGCCCAGCAGCGGTGCCCATGCTGATTGTATATTACTTAACGTGGCAGATTGAGGTTGAAATAGGTTCCTGCCCGTGTCGGCATTCCTTTCCATGAACCCTACCGGAATTGTCACCACTAACATGTCATCCTGAACGCGGTGAAGGATCTGCTTTTTTACTGCCGTGAAAGCAGATCCTCCGCGTTGCTCAGGATGACATGGCGGAGGTGGCCGCAAGAGCGCATGCGGTTCATGGCACGTGAGCAGTATTGGCAGCGCCAATACAGGTAGCTCGCAAAGTAGAGATAGTTCATTGAGCGCCCAACACGATCAGAGTAAAATAAAACATAGTCAAAGAAATGAATGTCGCTGCCGCGCGGGTGTAGTTCAATGGCAGAACGAAAGCTTCCCAAGCTTTAGACGTGGGTTCGATCCCCATCACCCGCTCCATGAAAATCAGCGGTTTGGAAATTAGACGACTATCGCTCGTCAAAAACGCCCCGCAATATTAATTCCTGATTTTGCCAAAACAATTTGGCGCCGACTGATCTGTCGTATCGCAAATAACAATTCTTGGCGGGGCTCGGAAAATCGCAGACTAAACTAAGCGAACATTTAACTTTGACCAAGCCCGGGAAATTTCCTGCCTTAGCGGATGGTTGAAAACAAAGACACCGATCAAAAAACCAACTAGGCTTCCCGTCCCGCCCACAAGAAAAGGTATTAGGAAATTCTTTGGATAGGGCCCATAGATCCAAAGAGCGGCTGCTGGCCCGATTCCGGCCAAGAGTGCGACCAGCATGCTGTTACGCCATGAACGCAGCAGCTCTACGACCGGAATCCCAATAAATTTGGCGGTCGCACGCAACCAAAATGTCGCACTAACGATGGCCGCGGCGATCATACAAATTCCCAGAATCGTGAGTCCTTTCGATGCTCCTATCGCGACGAATATCACGGTCACCAGCGCATTCGAGAAATTGACTCGAGTAATGATTCGAACCTCACCCGCCGACAATAGCGCCGGTTGACACAGGGCAGCGGGAACAGTAAACAACATTGCACATGCTAAAAGTCGAGTTATATCGACTGCCTCATCCCACTGATCGCCATACAATATCCTGATGATCGGCTGCGCCAAGCACATCACGACCAGGCAAAAAGACCATCCGAACGCCGTCACGTATCCAGTCGCTTTAAGGAAAGGTTCCACAAAGTTTCCCTCTTCGCGATTTTGCTTTGCAAACCAGGGCAGGCAAACCACCCATACTGCGTCGACAAATAGTCGATAGAACATTTGGACGAGACCGCCCGCCCGGGAATACAGGCCGGCTGCAGTAAGACCTTGAAGTTTTCCCAGAAAGAGTTCCGGTGCGGCGGTGGCTAGCGAGGTTACTATTGAACCGACCGTCAATCGGGAACCAAATCCCAATACGCGCCGCAGTTCTTTTGTCCCTGGTAGCCACGGAAAAGATTTTGGCCGAAAGCGAACCGCAAGCAACGCATTGATCAACGTCGACGCAACGGACCCGAATGCCAGACTAATTGGCCCGTAATCCTTCCAAGCCAATATGGACGAAACAACAGCACCGCCAAGCGCCGAGGAAAACCGCATTAGCGCAACGCTTTCGAAACGCATTTCCCGCATCAACCACGCATAAGTGAGAGAACCAAATGGATTGATCAGGTAATTTAAGGCCACTAGAAGCATGATGTTGCGCATCCGCGGCTCATCGTAAAACAACGCAACGGGATAACTTGCCAGCAGCACTAAAACTGCCAATCCGACTCCCAATCCGAGCTGCACCGCCCAAACCGCTCTGATCCGATCAGTCGTCAGCTCTTTTTCCTGTACCAAATACTGACCCGCACCCATGTCGCGAACGGTGGATACGAAGCCGAGAAGCACCATGGTCACTGAAAAAATTCCCAGTTCGCCTGGCGTCAATAGCCGCGCAATCACCATGGAATAGATAATTGATATCGCCAAACTTGCGTAGCGATCAAGAAAAGAAAAAAACAATGATTTGCGAGTACTCATCGACCGCTCACGATACCATTCACCGTTACGCTAGTGGGAACAGTTTGGGCTGGCCGCACTAAAACGCGTTGTAACCGCTCTCGGAAACGCTTTGATTCTACCAACGACAAAGTAGTCCCTTTTCAAAAAATCTACTGCGGAGGCATCGTACCCGGCATTTGGAACGGCTTACCGTTTACGCTTCCTTTTCCATCTTTCCATTCAAGACGCGATTTCCAGATTTTGCCGGTGCGGACGATGTAACCTTGCTGCTCCAGGCCTTGTAATTGTTGCTGCATCATTTCCGCGGCGGCGATTTTTTCTTCATCGGTTTCTTTGCCTGCGCCGGAAAGTTTCGCTAGCATTGCTTCCGGCATCGCGATATCAAACGCCGCGTTCACTTTGCCGATCATCCCGAGCGGATTCCCGATATCTTGCTCGGTAGCGCCAGGTATTTTCAGATTGCCTTTAAACATCGCCTCCCCCTCGGGCGCGGTGAAACTGATGCGGTCGACTATCAATTCCGGATTGTGTTTGAGCAATTCGGGTCCAAAGTTTTTCCACGGCGCGACGGAAGCGGCGGCCATCTCTTCCGGTGTTTTGTGTTTACCGGAATAAATTTCTCCGAAGGCTTTGAGGAATTTTTCTAAGGTCGCCGTATGCAAGTGTTTAACAGAAAAATCGTAATGGGCCGGCCCATAGCCGTCACCGCCGACCAATACTTTATCCGCGCCCATTTTTGCAACCATATTTGAAAAACCCGCCGTGTCGCTCACATCGGCGAGATAGGTAATGTCTTGTAGCGTAAACGCTTTGCCCGGTTCGCTTGCGCTGGAAAAACTCATCTGCTTCACCGTGCCGTTATCTTTGCCGAAATAAAATATCGAGGTATCGTTCAATCGCCGCTTGTCGCTCAACAAATGCAAGCCCGACATCTTGATGGTGGCTTTTTTTGGCCCGCCGGTGAATTCAAAACCGGCGGCGGTGATGTCGCCCTTGTAAGTCCGCATATCTTTGGTGAAATCAACCTTGCCCTGCAGGCCTTGCCAGTACAACGTGCCGGAACCCTCTTTGGGCGAAAGCGTCACCGGAGGACTAGTCATCAGCGACGTGCCGCCACCGGCAAAATTCATCGTCGTTGTTATTTCCAATGGTTTTTTGCCGGCGAAGGCTTTGCTGATCGCCTGCTGAACTTTCCCATCGAACACTAGTTCCGTGTCGATCTTCGCTAAGGCCAAACCACCGCCGGCGAATGGGCCGTGCTTGATATGGTTACGAACGGTAATAATGATCGGCGTAATCGGCGCCGACGGAACTGTAACGGGTTCTTCCGTCGCTGCGTCGGGATCGACCTTGTTACTTGGTTCGTCTAGGCTTTGTTCTGAGGTTTTTTGCATCGACTCCAAACTGCGAAATAAATCGCCGGCGATTTCGATCGACGATTCTTCAGTAGACGAAAACACGCCGCCTTGATAATTACGTTTGATGACTTTCAGATATGGCGCGGCGGCGAGGGTACGTTCGGCATTAGCGACTAGCGAAGATTCGACGTTTTTCCCAATGAACCATGCCGACGCTGGGTATGCGATAGCGAGCAAGGCGACAACGATCGCAATCCAATTTTTTTTCATGGCACTCCCTTATTAGAAACGTTAATTTAGTGAATAACAGCGCAGCAGTAAAATTTGTGGAAGTCTGTTTGTTGCGGTTATTCTAGTACAAGTTCAAACTAACTTTCATTTAAACTCCTGTTTTTCTTGGAACGAGGATTGGCCATGAAAATCACCGCCATTGATACCATCAACCTCGCTGAGTTTCCCAACGTGCTGTGGGTGCAAATCCATACGGATGAAGGCCAAGTTGGCCTTGGCGAGACGTTTTACATGGCGCAACCGGTGGCCGCGCATATTCACGAATCCTGCGCCTCGTATTTGCTGGGCAAAAATCCGCTGGAAATCGACAAGCACAATTGGAATTTTCTGCGAACCTATGTCGGTTTCGCGAGCGCAGGCGCGGAGATTCGCGCCGCGTCGGCCATCGACGTCGCGCTGTGGGACATCTTCGGCCAAGTGACGAATCAACCGATTTATCAATTGCTCGGCGGCGCGAGTCGCGACAAAGTGCGTGTGTACAACACCTGCGCAGGTTACAAGTATGTGCGCGCGAAGCCGGTGCAATCTTACGACAATTGGGGCGTTGGGAAAAAAAGCAAAGCGCGCCCCTATGAAGATCTCGATGCGTTCATGAATCACGCCGACGAACTCGCTTTGAGCTTGCTCGACGAAGGCTACACCGGCATGAAGATTTGGCCGTTCGATGAATATGCCGAGGCCTCGCGCGGCTCGTACATTTCCAATGCCGATTTGAAAAAAGCGCTGAAGCCCTTCGAGAAAATTCGCAAAGCCGTCGGCGATAAAATGGACATTCACGTCGAGTTTCACTCGCTGTGGAATTTGCCGACGGCCATTCGCATTGCCAAAGCGTTGGAACAATTCGATCCGTTTTGGTACGAAGATCCCATCAAAATGGACAACCTCGACGCGCTCGCCGAATACGCGCGCCGCACCGACGTGTGCGTCACCGCGAGCGAAACGCTATCAACGCGTTGGGGCTTTCGCCCGGCGTTCGAAAAAAATGCATTGTCGGTTTGCATGCTCGACATCGGCTGGTGCGGTGGATTATCGGAAGCGAAAAAAATCGCGATGATGGCGGAGACCTACGCACGCCCGGTCGCGCCGCACGACTGCGTCGGGCCCGTGTTGCTCACGGCCGGCGTCCATCTGTCGCTGAACTGCACCAACACCTTGGTGCAAGAAGTCGTTCGCGCGTTTTACCACGATTGGTATCAGGAACTGGTCACGCAATTGCCGCCGCTGAAGAATGGCTACATCAGCGCGCCGAGCGGACCGGGATTAGGAACGAAATTGAAACCCAGTGTGCTAAAGCGCAAAGATGCTACGATTCGAACGAGCAAGATTTAGTGACGGCTATTACATCAATCACCGCACGCCCTCATGGCCCAAGGCCACCCCGCCCAACCCTCTCCCGCAAGCGGGAGAGGGAGTAGATTCCCCTCGCCCTCCGGGGAGGGTGCAGGGTGAGGGGAAAGCGTTACCTTTAGACACTCCACCTCAAATCCCAAAAACCGAATAGGAATAATCATGAATCCAACTTCCGCAGTATGTATTGTCACAGGCGCGGCCGTCGGCGTCGGTGCCTCTTGCGCGGTGCAGCTTGCCAAGAAAGGCACGCGCGTCGTCATCAATTACAGCAAAAGCGAGCAAGAGGCTTTGCAAACCCAGGCCGAATGTCATGCGGTGGGCGGCGAAGCTATTGTGGTGCAAGGCGATGTTGCACAGGACGCGGACTGCAAACGCATCGTCCAAGCCGCGCTGGATAAATGGGGACGCATCGACGGTTTGATTAACAACGCGGGCATAACGAAGTTTGTCGATCAACGCGATCTTGACGGAATCGACGCTGACGATTTCCAACGAATATATGCAGTCAATGTCGTCGGCCCATATCAAATGACGCGTGCGGCCACGCCGGCGTTACAAAAGCAAGGCGGCTCGGTGGTGATGATTTCGTCGATGTCCGGCATCACGGGTGTTGGATCGTCGAATGCTTACGTCGCGTCGAAAGGCGCACTGAACACAATGACACTCGCACTCGCACGCGCGTTAGCGCCAAACGTACGCGTTAATGCCGTCTGCCCAGGATTGATCGAAACGCGATGGCACACGGCGCGGTTTGACAATCAGGGAGACTACGAAAAATTTGTCGAGAATTACGAGAAAAACGTCGCGCTTGGAAAAGCCTCGAGCGCAGAAGATGTCGCCGACGTCGCGGTTTGGTTAATCGAAAGTGGTGGGATGATCACCGGCGAAATGATCAAGGTCGATGGCGGCGCACATTTGGGGCCGGCTTGGCGTAAGCGCTGATAGCCTTGTCATTGCGAGCGGCCTGTATCGGCGCTGCCAAACCGGCACACGAACCATGACCCGCGCAGCCGTTGTAGGGTGGATCAAGCGAAGCGGATCCACCACAGCACAAAAAAGCAACCGGCGAACGCTGTTCGCCACGGTG
>JANOLP010000220.1:0-9807 GCA_031419835.1 Pseudomonadota bacterium
CAGCGTGGAACTATCGAAGCCGGTTTCCATCGTGTAGGTTTCGCGCTCCGTGTATCCCGCTGCGCGCGCCGTGGTACGAATGAGATCTGCGGCCTCTAACGCGAGCAAAGTTTCCGGGCCATGAATGGTGTAAAGCCGCGCGAGTTTCTTTTGCTTGAGGTGGGCGCTAAGGTCATCGCTGCTCAGGCGCATGATTATTTTTTTGCGGCTTGCAGGCGACGCAGCAATTGCTGCACCGTATCGTTTTCCATATCGCGATAGAGCAGCGATTCTTCCGATTCTTTCGCGAGGACTTGGGCATCGTTGAATGAAATCGTTCGCTGCGTCACGATTTCGCTCGCCGGTAAGTCAGGTTCTTTCGCCGTGACGATGCGGAACGAAACTCGTTCGCGCAACTCGTATTCCTGCGCGCGCCCGGCGCCGGACAGCGATAAGATCGACTTCTCGCGAGTATCGGAAAGGATGATCAGGCCTACTTCGGCGTCCGCTTGACGCTCGACGACTTTCACGCCGCTTGATTTCAGTACGCGTGTCAGCGAACGCGTCAACGATGTTCCGCTTGGGCCGCTAACGTAGAGCGTTGAATAAGGCAGCGTTGCTTGGCCGCGCAGATGGAATCCACAAGCCGAAATCGCCAGCGCCAACATGACTGAAAATATCGCGCGCATTTAATCCGCCCTTTCGGAGATCTCGATCAGGTTTTTATCCGGGTCGCGTAAGTAAATCGATCGAATCTTATACACCGCGCCAGTTCGCATCACTGGCCCTTCTTCGATCGGCCACTTTTCTTGGTTAAGCCGAGCGATCACATCGTTTAGCGGCACGCTTGCGATGAAGCAAAGATCGAGCGAGCCGGGCGTGGGCAAGTTGGCTTTTGGCAAAAACTCGTTGCCGTATTCGTGTAGATTGATTTTCTGCTGGCCGAATTTAAATGCCATGCGACCTTCGCCAAACGTTTCGAGTTGCATGCCGAGCAAATCGATGTAAAACGCGATGCAGCGCGTTTTGTCTTTGGTCGTGAGAACGATGTGATCTAAATGATCGATCATGGCAATGGCCTATACGACAACGTTTACCAAACGGCCCGGCACGACAATGATTTTTTTTATCGGCTGACCGGCGACGAACTTTTCGATGTTCGGATGGTTGCGCGCCAACGCGTCGATGGCTTCGCGCGTCGCATCTTTTGCGACCGTCATGTTGCCGCGAAGTTTTCCGTTCACTTGCACCACCAACTCGATCTCATCTTGAATCAGCGCCGCTTCGTCTACCGTCGGCCACGCCACATCGATTAATCTCGCGCTGCCCAGCCTCAATGTCCGCCACAATGCCTCGCACACGTGCGGCACGATCGGCGAAAGCATCAGCGCGGTATTCTCCAACACCTCCTGCGCGACGGCGCGCGACGTCGGCGATTTATCCGTGAGCTTGCTTAAATGATTGAGCAATTCCATCACCGCTGCGATGGCTGTGTTGAATTGCTGGCGGCGGCCGTAGTCGTCGGCGACTTTCTGTATCGTGCGATGCAATTCGAAGCGCAATGCTTTTTGTTCGGCGTTCAATTCGCCGCTGACATAACGCGGCACGACACCTTGCTCAACATGCTCGAACACTATGCGCCATAAACGCTTTAAAAAACGAAACGCGCCGACCACGCCTTCATCGGACCATTCCAAACTTTGTTCCGGCGGGCTGGTGAACATCATGAACAAGCGCGCCGTATCGGCACCGTATTCGTTGATGATGGCTTGCGGATCGACGCCATTCATTTTCGATTTCGACATCGTACCCATGCCGCCATACTCGACTGCTTTGCCGTCAACTTTTAATTTGCCGCCACTGATCCGCCCCTGCGCGTCTTGCTCAATATCGATTTCCGCCGGGTTGTAATACTCAATGCCACCGCTCTCGCCTTTGCGCGAAAAAATGTCGTTCAACACCATGCCTTGTGTCAGCAATTTCGCGAACGGCTCGTCGATTTTCACCAAACCCAAATCGCGCATGACCTTGGTCCAAAATCGCGAATAGAGTAAATGCAAAATCGCATGCTCGATGCCGCCGATATATTGATCGACCGGCAACCAATAGTTGACGCGCTCGTCCACCATCGCTTGGTCGTTTCCAGCGCATGCAAAGCGCAAGTAGTACCAGGACGAATCGACGAACGTATCCATCGTGTCCGTTTCGCGACGTGCTGGTTTTTTACATTTCGGACATTCAGTATTGAGAAACGAAGGTGTTTTCAACAGCGGATTGCCGCTGCCGTCGGGCACTAAATTGTCCGGTAATTTCACCGGCAATTGTTCATCGGGCACCGGCACCGCGCCGCAGGAATCACAGTGAATGATCGGCACCGGGCAACCCCAATAACGCTGGCGTGAGATGCCCCAATCGCGCAGACGATAGGTCGTGCGCAATTCGCCAAGATCTAAAGCCTTGAGCACCACACCCATTTTTTGCTTGGCTTCTTCCGTCGTGCGGCCGTTGAAATCTTCCGAATCGAAACAGATGCCGTAGTCGACAAACGCTTCGATCAACGGCGAGGCCAACTCGCCATCGTTAGGTTTGATTACCGCTTTGATCGGCAAACCATACTTGGTCGAAAATTCAAAATCCCGCTCATCGTGCGCAGGCACGGCCATCACCGCACCTTCGCCATAACCCATCAACACATAGTTCGCCGTCCACACCGCGAGCGGTTTATTGGTTAACGGGTGATACACAAAGTGGCCGGTATCCATACCCTTCTTCTCTTGCGTGGCGAGTTCCGCTTCCGTCACGCCGCCGCGTTTGCATTCTTCGATGAACGCCGCGAGTTTAGGATTTGTTGCAGCCGCTTGCAGCGCCAACGGATGTTCCGGCGCGACGGCGACATAGGTAGCCCCGTATAACGTATCGGCGCGCGTCGTAAACACTTTCAACACCGAATCGCCCGGCTTGTGTTCCGCGTTGTACGGAAAATGAATTTCGCAACCTTCGCTCTTACCAATCCAATTCGCCTGCATCGTCTTCACGCGCTCGGGCCAGCCGGGCAGCGTGTCGAGCGCACTCAACAACTCGTCGGCGTACTTGGTGATATTCATGTAGTACATCGGAATTTCGCGCTTTTCTACCAACGCGCCAGTGCGCCAGCCGCGGCCGTCGATCACCTGCTCGTTCGCGAGCACAGTTTGATCGACCGGGTCCCAATTCACCTTGCCGGTCTTTAAGTAAACCAACCCTTTTTCCAGCATGCGCAGAAAAAACCACTGGTTCCACTTGTAATAATCGGCGCGGCATGTTGCCAACTCGCGCTCCCAATCGATCGCGAAGCCGAGCGACTGCAACTGCTGCTTCATGTATTCGATGTTGTCGTAGGTCCACTTCGCCGGCGCGACTTTATTTTTCATCGCAGCGTTTTCCGCCGGTAAACCGAACGCGTCCCAACCCATCGGCTGCAGCACGTTGAAGCCTTTCATGCGATGAAAACGACTCAACACATCACCGATGGTGTAGTTGCGCACATGGCCCATGTGCAATTTCCCTGAAGGATAAGGAAACATCGACAGGCAATAATATTTTGGCTTGCTGCGATCTTCGACGACATTGAACGCACGCGCGTTCGTCCATTCTTGTTGAACCTGTTGTTCGATTTCGGCGGGATGGTATTGGGGATTCATGAAACGAGCGGAAACATAAAACGTCGATTATAAGGCAAGGGACAACTTCCACCCACGCTGTCATTGCGAGCGAACGCGAAGCAATCTCGTTTTGGCAACGCTATCAAGAACGCGATCGCCACCCCTGCCATTCCCGCGAAGGCGGGAATCCATTTGGCCTTTCAAAGTCAACATGGATTCCCGCCTTCGCGGGAATGACATGAGGATGGGCAGGCAGTTCATTGTGACCGAATCCACTAAATACACCAGCGATCACCCTGCAAGCCAATACCAGAGCGCCTCTCCAGGCATATCTCGGACTATTTAGCCGCCCGCGCGCATATACGTACGTAGGCCGCTTGACTTATAATCACGCGATACTTCAACCGATAAGAATTCATGTCATCCGCATTGACCCAAGGACTGAACGACGAGCAACTCGCTGCCGTCACTTTGCCGCCGACTTCCGCGCTCGTGCTCGCCGGCGCGGGCAGCGGCAAGACGCGCGTGCTCACCACACGCATCGCCCACCTGATTCAAACCGGCCAAGCGAGTCCGAGCTCGATACTCGCCGTGACCTTCACCAATAAAGCGGCGAAGGAAATGGTCGCGCGCATCGCGTCGATGCTGCCGATTGACACGCGCGGCATGTGGGTCGGCACGTTCCATGGCCTGTGCAATCGTTGGCTGCGCGCGCACCATCGCGATGCGGGCTTGCCGCAACTATTTCAAATCCTCGATAGCCAAGATCAACTTGCGGCGATCAAACGTTTGCTGAAAAGTCTTAATCTCGACGAAGAAAAATATCAGCCGCGCCAAGTGCAATATTTCATCAGCGGCCACAAAGAAGACGGCCGGCGCGCGAAGGATGTGTCGCCACGCGATGAATTCGAACGCACGATGGTCGATGTGTTTGCGCAGTATGACGAGCAATGCAATCGCGAAGGCGTGGTGGATTTCGCCGAATTACTACTGCGAACATTCGAAGTGTTAACGCGAAACGAAATTTTGCGCGAACATTATCGCGAGCGCTTTAACTTCATTTTGGTCGACGAATTTCAGGACACCAACAAGCTGCAATACCAGTGGTTAAAGTTACTATCCGGCGCGCAAACGGCCGTGTTCGCCGTCGGCGACGACGATCAATCGATCTACGCATTCCGTGGCGCGAACGTCGGCAACATGAAAGATTTTCAGCGTGATTTTCGCGTGCAGCAAGTCATCAAGCTCACGCAAAATTATCGCTCCCACGGCAATATCCTCGACGCAGCGAACGCGATTATCAAACACAATTCCAGCCGCCTTGGAAAAGACTTGTGGACATCGGAAGGCAGCGGCGAACCGGTGCGAATTTTTTCCGCGGTGAACGATAACGACGAAGCCAGCTTTATCGTCGAAGAAACAAAAGCGCTGCACGCGGAAGGCGTTAAGCTTGCCGAGATTGCGTTGCTCTATCGCTCGAACGCGCAATCGCGTGTGTTGGAACATGCGCTGTTTTCCGCCGGCCTCGCCTATCGCGTTTATGGCGGCTTACGCTTTTTTGAGCGCCAGGAAGTTAAACACGCCCTCGCTTATTTGCGCCTCGCGGCAAATCAAGATGACGACGGTGCGTTCTTGCGCGTGGTGAATTTTCCGGCGCGCGGCATCGGCGCGCGCAGCATTGAGCAGTTGCAAGAAATCGCCAAGCAAAATGGCTACAGCTTAATGGATGCGGCGAATAGCAACGGCCTGGGAGGCCGGAGTGGCGCCAGTCTTCAGGCATTCGTGCAGATCATCAGCAACCTGAAAAACTGTGTCACGGAAATGGCATTGCCGGAACTGGTGACGGAAATGTTGGAACGCTCGACGCTGAAAAATTTTTACCAACTTGAGAAAGATGGTGCCGATCGGTTAGAAAACTTGGACGAGTTGATTAACGCCGCGCAGGCTTTCGTTCACGAAGCCGAGGACGACAGCCTCGCCTCGTTCCTTGCCCACGCCAGCTTAGAAGCGGGCGAACATCAAGCCGGCGTCGGCGACGACGCGCTACAAATGATGACGGTTCATTCGGCCAAGGGCTTGGAATTTCACTCGGTGTTCTTGAGTGGCGTCGAAGAAGGATTATTCCCGCACGAAAACAGCATGAGCGAATCCGATGGGCTGGAAGAAGAGCGGCGCTTGATGTATGTCGCCGTGACCCGCGCGAAACGTCGCCTCTACATCAGCCACGCGGAAAGCCGCATGTTGCACGGCCAAGTGCGCTACGGCATCCGTTCGCGCTTTGTCGACGAAATTCCCGAAGCGTTGTGCAAGATCCTCGCGCCGCGACAATCGTTTTTTAACGCGCCGAAAATCAGCTCCGGCTATGGCGGCTACGGCACCTACGGACGCGGGCGCTTTGAGCCCAAACCTGCTGCGAGCGCGGTAGTACAAGTAGCCGTGTCACGAACGAAATGGCAAGCCGCGAAATTCCCCTTCAGCATTGGTCAGAATGTCGCCCACGCGAAATTTGGCCAAGGCGTGATTTTAGGCTGCGAAGGCAACGGCGCGGACGCGCGCGTACAGGTGAAGTTTCGCGATACCGGTGTGAAGTGGTTGGCGTTGGAGTACGCGAAGTTGACTGCGGCTTAATCTAACAACACCACTATGTCATCCTGAACGCAGTGAAGGATCTGCTTTGGCTTTTTTAGGCACTGAAAAAGCAGATCCTTCACTTTGTTCAGGATGACATCTTTGGAAAATTATTCGTATCGCGTTTCTATTTCAACGGCCAGTCGGCGATTCGCGCGGCATGCCCGCGCAATATTTTTTCAAAATGTCCCGGATCATGAGGCTTCAGCATCTCCCCCGATCGCGGCAAATAAAAATCGTAAAGCCGCGACAGCCAAAAACGCAACGCCGCAGCACGCAACATCGCGGGCCACAGTTTTTTCTCCGCATCGGCTACCGGACAAAGTATAGAGTAAGCATCAAGCATGGCTGAGAGCCGCTCTGGATCTAGCTCTCCGGGAAATGCCATGCACCAATCGTTGACCGTTACCGCCAGATCAAACAGCCATGTGTCAACGCCGGCAAAATAAAAATCGACGACGCCGCCGATGTCCGTGCCACGAAACAAGACGTTATCGCGAAACAAATCGGCATGAACGACGCCGCGCGGCAGCGCGGATAGATCGAGTTGATCTTGGTAATCCAGTTCGTTTTGCAGTAACTCGCTTTCCTCGCCCGACAGGAATTCCCACACTTGTGCTGCGGCTTGTTTGCGCCAGGCCGGCCCGCGCGAGTTGTCCATAGAGAGCGGATAACTTTTCCCGGCGAGGTGCATGTTAGCGAGGAGCTTGCCGACTTTTGCGCAATGCATCGCGTTCGGTTTCAAAACCGACGCGCCCTCCAAACGGCTCACGAGGCTCGCCGGTTTATTCTTCAGCTCGCCTAGATATTGGTTTTGCAAATTCGCAATTGGGCGCGGACAGGGAATGCCGTGATTCGCCAGATGTGCCATGAAATTCAGATAAAACGGTAACTCCTGCGACTTTAGAACTTCGAATAATGTGAGAACGAATTCGCCTTCCGACGTGGTCACGAAATAATTGGTGTTCTCGATACCCGATTCGATGCCGCGAAAATCGATTAGCGTGCCGACAGAATAATCGGCGAGCCAGGATTGTAGTTCGTCGCGCAGGACGCGGGTGAAGACGGCCATGCTCTTATTCTGCGCTCGCGATTTGGTCGGGCCAATTGGTATTTCGCGACGCCCGCCCCTCACCCTGACCCTGCTCTCCCCGCATAGCGGGGAGAGGGGAATAGTTGAGTCCCCTCTCCCTCCCAGGGAGAGGGTTAGGGTGAGGGTGCAAGCGGTAATTCAAAGCGAAAAACTTTCGACGATCATCAAAGGCTCAACATCTTCTCGCGCTCCGCTGCCGACGGCGTAAATCCGCGCGTTTCGTAGTGCTGGAAGATCGCATCGACGACGGCCTGCGGTTGATCGATCACCTTGATCAAATCGATGTCTTCCGGATTGATCATTTTCTCCGCGACGAGGGTCGATTTAAACCAATCGATCAAGCCTTTCCAAAACGGCGAGTGAACCAGAATGATCGGAATTTTTCGCGTCTTACCGGTTTGCGTCAGCGTCATGGCTTCCATCAATTCATCGAGTGTGCCGAAGCCGCCCGGCATCACGACATACGCAGACGCGTATTTGACGAACATCACTTTGCGTGCAAAAAAATGTTGGAATGACAACGAAATATCTTGATATTGGTTGTCGCCCTGCTCGTGGGGCAAGCGAATGTTCAGACCGACCGAAGGCGACTTGCCGACGAAGGCGCCTTTATTCGCCGCCTCCATAATCCCTGGCCCGCCACCGGAAATAACGGTGAAGCCCGAGTCCGATAACTTCCGCGCGATTTGTTCGGTGAGTTGATAGTAAGGATGGTCGTGCGGCGTGCGCGCGCTACCGAAAATGCTGATAGCAGGATGAATCGAAGCTAGCTTCTCGGTGCCCTCGACGAATTCTGCCATAATCTCAAACATGCGCCAGGACTCGCGCGCGGAGTACGTCGCACGGGACTGCAACTCGCGATCGGCCAATGGCGGTATCTTTTTATCTAGACTCATCATCTCTCATGCAAACACTTTTGTTGGTGGACGGTTCGTCCTATCTCTATCGCGCGTTTCATGGCCTGCCCGACCTGCGCAGCCCGCAAGGCGAGCCGACCGGCGCGATCTACGGCGTGATCAATATGTTGCGCAAATTACGTTCCGATTATAAGCCGGATTATCTCGCCTGCGTGATGGACGCGAAGGGCAAGACCTTTCGCGACGATTGGTATCCCGAGTACAAAGCCACGCGCACGCCGATGCCCGATGATCTGCGCGTACAAATCGAACCGCTGCTGGAAGCCATCAGCGCGCTAGGTTGGCCGTTACTGATGATCGACGGCGTCGAGGCGGATGATGTAATTGGTACGTTGGCGAAACACGCGGAAGCGCGCGACGCAAAAACCGTTATTTCCACCGGCGACAAAGACCTCACGCAGCTGGTCACGCCGCACGTGACATTGATCAACACCATGAGCAACGAGATGTTGGATGAAGCCGGTGTACTGGCGAAATTCGGCGTCGAGCCGGCGCGCATCGTCGACTATTTGACCTTGGTTGGCGACAGCGTCGATAACGTGCCGGGTGTGGAAAAGGTCGGGCCGAAAACGGCG
This sequence comes from Pseudomonadota bacterium, assembly GCA_031419835.1. GTDB lineage: Bacteria > Pseudomonadota > Gammaproteobacteria > Burkholderiales > JALYOK01 > JALYOK01. The sequence goes on from JANOLP010000220.1 coordinate 8,834, forward strand.
GTGAAATGGCTCGGCCAATATCAAACCCTCGACAATATCGTCGCCAATGCAGCGGAAATCGGCGGCGTGGTCGGCGACAATTTGCGCAAAGCGCTCGATTGGTTGCCGCAAGCGCGGCGATTGCTAACAGTGAAATGCGATGTCGATCTGCCGTTCGATTGGAGCAATCTCACCGCAAAAGAAGCAGACAAAACGAAACTGCTGGAATTGTTTGGGCGCTTTGGGTTTAAGACTTGGCGGCGCGAGCTCGAAAGCGGGAATGAGGGACTGGGGACTGGGGGCTCGGGGCTAGATGGCGACGCTTCCCTCGCCGATGTTCCGAAAGCAGCGCCGGTTGCGCGTGAATATGAAATGGTGTTGACCGATGAAGCGCTTGATCGTTGGATCGAGAAAATCAAATTGTCACCTTTGATTTGTGTGGATACGGAGACGACGGGACTGGACCCGATGACCTCGAAAATCGTCGGGATTTCGTTCAGCGTCGAGCCGCATCGCGGTGCTTATATTCCATTGGCGCACAATTATCCCGGCGCACCGACGCAACTGGATTTCGAAAAAACACTCGCTCGATTGAAGCCGTTGCTGGAAGATCCGGCGATCAAGAAGTTGGGACAAAACCTCAAGTACGATCAGCACATTTTTGCCAACCACCACATCCATCTGCGAGGCGTGGAACACGATACGCTGCTGCAATCCTACGTGATCGAAAGTCATCGGCCCCATGACATGGATAGTTTGGCGTCGCGCCATCTTGACGTGAAGACCATCAAGTTTGAAGAAGTCGCCGGCAAGGGCGCGAATCAAATCGGCTTCGATCAAGTGAGCGTGGAAACAGCGACGGAGTATTCCGCCGAGGATGCGGATATTACATTGCAGCTACATCACCATCTATTTCCGCAAATCGAGCGCGACGAAAAACTCAAACGCATTTATCACGACATCGAAATTCCGGTGATGCAAGTGCTGCAAAAAAT
>JANOLP010000221.1:0-3165 GCA_031419835.1 Pseudomonadota bacterium
GCAGATCCTTCGCGTTGCTCAGGATGACATAGGGAAGTGGCAACAAGAGCGCCGGCGGTTCATGGTTCGTGGGCGGTATCGGCGCTGCCGATACAGGCAGCTCGCAATGACAAATTGTAGGGTAGGTAAACGGTTTGATCGTTTGCCCACGCGAGCGTTGATCACCCACTGCGGCGTGGGCACAAACGACGTGCCCAGCCTACCTGGAATAACATTAAGCCATAGGCTTTAGTCAGGCGATTAATGGAAAGGAGTGCTCTTCGCGACGCAACGCTCTCGCATTCATCAGTCCGTTGAAAGGCGAGATCGCCACGCTTCGCTCGCGATGACAATTCAAAGGTTCGATTCCGCCAACCAGGCCGCGCCGCGCACGCCGCTGGAGTCGCCATGTTTACTTTGCACGAGCCGCGTGCGTACGCGATCAGAAAAAATATATTGATCCCAGATTTGCGGAACATTGTTATACAACCGTAAAACATTCGATAGCCCGCCGCCCAACACGATGACCTCGGGATCGACGATGTTGATCACGCTGCCAAGCGCACGGGCGAGGCGTTTTTCGTAGCGCTGCAATGTGGTCCGGCAATTTTCGTCATTCGCATCGGCGCGCATCACAATCTCTTGCGGCGCCAGGCTCTGGCCGCAGGCGTTGAAATGATCGAGTTTCATTCCGGGACCGGAAAGAAACATTTCGATGCAGCCGTCGCGGCCGCAATAGCACCGCGGGCCGGGGCGTTCGTCATCTCGCGGCGCGGGCAGGGGATTATGCCCCCACTCGCCGGCGATGCCATTCGCGCCTTGCAACACGTTGCCGCCGATCACGATTCCCGCGCCGACGCCGGTGCCTAAAATCACCGCGAACACGCTATGTGCACCGGCGCCGGCGCCATCGGTCGCTTCCGACAGTGCCAGGCAATTGGCGTCGTTCGCGATCGCGATCGGGCGTTGAAGAATTTCTTGGAGATCGTGCTGCAGTGGCTGGCCATTTAGGTAGGTAGAGTTACAGTTGCGCATTTTGCCGTCAACGGGCGAGGGCGATCCCGGCGTACCAAAACCAATCGGATAACGCGCGCCGAGGTCCGTATCGACTTGCGTTACCAATTTTTGGATCATCGCCAGCGTCGCCTGATAATTATTCTCGGGCGTCGAAACGCGCCGACGTAACAAGGCCGCCCCATTTTCATCGAGGGCAATAATTTCCGTTTTCGTGCCACCGAGATCGACGCCGAGTTTGATGCTCATTCGCGCAATAGAATTGTATCGTCGTGCGAGTACGCGGGCGAGCATGCGCACAATATTTTCATTGGTTCGTTGCCCGAATTGTGTACGCAGTGGGCTGAACCCGGCGGGATCGCGATGCTGTCGCCGGCCGCCACAGCAAACGCTTTATCGCCCAGGCGCATCGTGCCGCTGCCTTGGGTGAAATAATAAATTTCCTCGGTGATTAGATGTTGGTGCAATGCCGTTCGCCTACCGGGCATGACGGTGGCTTCCGCGAGGCTTTGCTGGCGATTGCCTTGTACATTCGGATGCATCAGTTCGCGAATTTCCGAACCATCTTTGGTGATGTACGGCACAACTGCGTAATATTGGCTTTGTATAACTTTCATAGTCGTAATATCATAACTTACCGTTTAGATCGTTCGGCTTTAAGGAGATGCTCTGTGTTCAAACATATTCTAATTCCATGCGATGGTTCGGAATTGTCGAATCGCGTCGTCGATAAGGCGATCGAATTTGCGCGCGAGATCGACGCGCGCGTCACCGGCTTTTACGCACAGCCGGAATATAGCGTGCCGTACTACGAAGGCGGTATACCGATTGACGCGATGACGCCGGAAAGTTTTACCTCGCTCACCGAGTCCCAAGCGAAGTCGATTCTTGATGCGTTCGCGCAGAAGGCGAGTGCCGCCGGTGTTGCCCACGAGGTTTACACGACGATCAACGATTCGCCTTACGAAGCGATTATTGACGCGGCAAACGCCAAAGGCTGCGATTTGATTTTTATGGCTTCGCACGGGCGGCGCGGCATCGCGGGCTTGCTCATGGGCAGCGAAACACATAAAGTGCTAACTCATACAACGATACCGGTGTTAGTTTACCGTTAAGGAAGCTCTGAATAAGTCCGATTTCGTCATGACACTGCGTTGCTCACAAAAAATATCGCCTTACATATCATCTCATATGCTGCGTCAATATTTTTTGTTCGCGCCTTGTCTCATTTAGAACTCGAACTTATTCAGAGCTTCCATAGATCAAAACACATTAGCTGCAATCGATTGAACCGCCCCAGAGCGGTTTTTCGGCCTATCTCTTTCGGCCTACAACTTTAGGTTAATTCATTTTTTCAACGCACGCGCTACAGTAGCGAGTGGTTGGGTCGTCTACGAGGGTGAACGAATGAAACGAATGATCGGGGTGATGGCGGCAATTCTGGTGGTGGTTGCGGTAAGCGCTTGGCTTAGGCCCGCCGGGGTGGTTGAAATTAAACAGGCCCAAGCGCAAGATTCGCCACCGGCGGCAACGCCAACTAATAATGGTCCACCGAGCGCCTATGTTGCCCAAGGTTTCTTCGTCGGTGACGAAGGCTTAAGCGACAGCGAGCGTGCAGGGCGGCACATTTGGTACTTCGCGACCGCGGGCAATTCGCGCTTTTACAGTTACACTTTCCCGCAACGTCTTGGCGTCCTAATTGATTGGCACCGCGTGCTGCGTGCTGATGAGCACAATGACCGTTTCAAAGCGTGGGGCCTGATCAATGATCCCGGCTGCTGCGCGCCGGGATCGGAGAATTGTCCGGCAAAAAGTCTGGAAGAAACCTATGGCTTCGAATATTGCGTCGGCGACGATGTGCTGTTGAAATTCGTCGGTAAGAATGGTTATCGTGATCCGGCTTGCGATTTTAAAGATGCGGCGCTTGACACTAAAGATGTCCATAGCAAAGACGGCAAAACCGATCAGCGCCACAGCGCCTGCGATCTCGCATTCGGCACCTCTACCGGCGCCTTGGGTGTGCGCAAATTTCCCAATCCGCGCTTCGAAAAAGAAAAGTGGCTGAAACTGAATGGCACCCTGGCCAGTTGGGATGGTTATAACAAGCGGCTATCGGACGACAGTAAACTTTCCGATTCGAGGGTGTCGCGTTTAGGCGACGGCTCGATTGAA
>JANOLP010000222.1:0-3048 GCA_031419835.1 Pseudomonadota bacterium
CCTTTTTGGGCCAACAATTGCGCGGCGGTAAAAAGCGCCGCATCGTCGCGATCGAGCCGGCTGCCTGCCCGAGCCTGACGCGCGGCCAATACGCCTACGATTTCGGCGACACCGGCCACCTCACGCCGCTGGTGAAAATGCACACGCTCGGCTCGACCTTCGTCCCGCCGGGATTCCATGCCGGCGGCCTGCGCTATCACGGCATGGCGCCGCTGGTGTCGCACGTGAAGGAGTTGGGCTTAATCGAAGCGAAGGCCTATCACCAAATCGCCTGTTTCGAGGCCGGCGTGCAGTTCGCCAAAGCCGAAGGTATTCTGCCCGCGCCGGAAGCGAACCACGCCGTGCGCGGCGCGATTGATGAGGCGCTACGCTGCAAAGCCGAAGGAAAATCGGAAACGATTTTATTTAATCTGTGCGGCCACGGCCATTTCGACATGCAAGCCTACATGGATTATTTCGCCGGTAAACTCACTGATCAGGACTACGATCAGCAGGAATTGGCGATGGCCTTGGCGGGGTTACCTGCAGTGAAGGCTGCCTAAATGCCGCTCCGTCATTCCCGCGAAGGCGGGATTCCATTAGGCCTTCGCAGATTTAAAGGCTCTATGGATTCCCGCCTTCGCGGGAATGACAACTCAAAACGCATATGCCTGTAGAGCCAACATCCATGCGCCTCTTCCAGCACTGCCTTTGTGCTGCCGCGCTGCTGCTTGGTTTCAGCGCAAGTGCCAGCGAGCTCATCCTAGAACACACCGCCATCGAAAAAACTCTAAAGCGTGATGTCTTCAACGCCAAAGGCGGCCGCTACCATTTGATCGATCCGACTACGTGCGCCTATAGCTATTTGGAATCACCACAGGTTTCCATCGGCGCAGGCCGATTAAAAATCAAAAGCCATTTCATCTCGCAAGTCGCCTCACAGGTCGGCGGCGAATGTGTCGGCACCAGCGACGAATTCGATATCACCGTGTCCGGCCGGCCGGTTTATCGCAACGACAAATTGGTGATGGACGACGTCAAGGTCGACGATGCAACCAACATGGTGTGGCGACCGCTAATCGAAGTATTCATCAAATCCGCCGCGCCGCACGTGTTGGAAATCAATCTCAAAGAAGCGATTCAGCGCATGTTTAAAGACACGTCGACGCCCTACGAAGTCATTATCGAGAAACTTTTAGTATCGAAACTGATTGCCGAAGAAAACAAAATCAAAGCGACGTTTGATTTTGTGTTGCAGGCGCGCTGATAAACATCACTTCCCGCCTTTTTTTGTCATTCCCGCGAAGGCGGGAATCCATAGTGCGCTTGCAAATTCAAACGCCGAATGGATTCCCGCCTTCGCGGGAATGACGAAAGGGGGTTAATCGCGCCTCAACAATGCCGCGATATCAAACACGAAGGGCGCCAACCAGCGCCCTTTGTGTTCCGATCGTCGACTAACCAATGCGCCAAGAGCCTTCTTGATCGTTGTTGATAGCAAAAATATTGCCGTGCTGGTGGGTGGTTTTCCAGCGATAGACAAACTTGCCGTCCGGCGCGCCGTTAACACTGGCCTTGAGAATTACGCCGGTTGATGTCCGGTTTACCGTGGGATCGCTCGGTGTGATTTTGACTCTCGAGGTAGTGACAGTTGCCGACCATTTCTCAGCACTTCTGGAGGCTTGTAAATCTTTGATCACGGCGCCAATGTCGAGCGCGGTCATGGCGAGATCAACCGCGGCGACCGCCACGGCAGCTTTGGAGAGCCGTTGGAGCCGCTTGCTGCTCTTCTCGAAGTCGGCCACCAAATCCTTGTTCTCTTGAATGGCGTGGTCAAAAATCCATCGATTGGTTTCGCCCAAGGTCACCTCACCCTGACCCATTGCACTTAAAATTTCCAGCAGGAATTTGGCGCTAAACCCATCGCGAGCTAAGAAAATACCGGCCCTCGCCAGCACTGGATCAGCGGCGGCACGAAAACACGCAATGTTCTTGATATCTTGACGCCGCACGAGCTCGTGGTTGCGCGCCTCTTCGCGCAGGGCCAAGTAAACAAAAGCATCGCCGGGGAGATCGGCGTCTCACCTCACACCGTGCGCAACCAATTAAAGTCAATATACCTAAAGCTGGGGATCAGCAACAAAACGTCGTTGGCAGATCGCTTGCGAGATCTGTCCTAACCCTTTGTACAAAATGGTGTATTCAGGTAAGGCAGTCCGCAGTAGTTTAGCGGATGGTCTCGACGGAGTTTCATGATCAGAAGCGTCGAAGCCTCACGAAATAATCAGCAGAAAAATCGTCGCGTCGACGCGTGTTGCCGAAGAAAAAATCCGAGCGACGTTTGATTTTGTGTTGCAAGCACGCTGATCCGCGTTTTTCACCCATATCTTCACTAGCTGTCATTCCCGCGTAGGCGGGAATCCATTAGGCGGCGGCGAGAGGTGAGGCAATATGGATTCCCGCCTACGCGGGAATGACAAGAATGTAGGGTTTGGGGTTAACAAAAAAAGGCGCTAACCAGCGCTTTTTTTACCTACTATCGGTTAAGCCAGAAGGCGCGTAGATACTTGCTCCTGGCAATGCCTTTACCGTCTGTCAATGGTCCAAGACCACCCCTGCACGGCGAGCACCTTCAGGTACCTAATACTTCAACGTACTCTATATCATTTGGCCAATGTACAGCGCCATATTTGCGGCGTAATCTAACCGTGTTTTGTAATACCCAGGGAGGGTTGGCCATGGCAACGAAAAAGTCGTCGAGTACCAAGCCTATTCACGTTTGCGTCAATCGCATTATTCCCTATGCGCAAAAGATCAAGGCGGCGGACATCGCGGTAAAGCACAATCCTGCCAATGCGCCGAAGGCGATTGCTCGGCTGCCCGGCGTCTCGGCCCATCCCGCGAAAATCGCGCTGCAAACCGGTAAGAAATGGGCAAACGGCACCGAGCTTTCCATCGCGTCTATAGCCGGCAGCAAAACGCAGCAGTAACGCGTCATGGAACACGCGTTGCACATAGATGAAATATTCCAACATCGGGCTTAAATTCGGCGCCGGTAGAAATGCGTAG
>JANOLP010000223.1:0-2503 GCA_031419835.1 Pseudomonadota bacterium
AGTTTTTTACGACACCAGCCAGGTTTTGTTTGGCATGTCGCTTACCATCAACAAAGGCGAAACGTTGGCGCTGCTCGGCCGCAATGGTGCGGGTAAGAGCACGACGATGAAAGCCATCGCCGGATTGTTGCCGCTACGCGCGGGGCGAATCGAGCTGCAAGGGCAGGGCATCAATGGCCGCGCTGCGCATTTGATCGCGCGCGCTGGCGTTGGCTTCGTGCCGGAAGATCGGCAGATTTTTCCCGAGCACAGCGTCGAGGACAATTTGATTATCGCCGCGAAGCGCGGCAAAGAAGGCGAAGATTTTTGGAACCTACGCCGCGTCTACGACATGCTGCCGCTGCTCGAGCCACTTAAGGATCGCATGGGGGGGCAACTCTCCGGTGGCGAACAACAAATGCTCACGGTCGGCCGTGCGTTGATGGGAAACCCCAGCGTGTTGTTGCTCGACGAGCCGAGCGAGGGTCTCGCACCGATCATGGTGCAAAAGATCGGCGAGCTGATTAGAAAACTGCGCGAGCTCGGTTCGACGATCGTGCTCGCCGAACAAAATCTCAATTTCTGTTTGTCCCTCGCCGATCGCGCCGTCATCATCGATCGTGGTCGCGACGTCTATAACGACACAATTGCCGCGTTGAAAGCCAACGCCGAAGTGAAGCAGCTTTACTTGTCGGTATAGAAATTCATATGCTTGAAAAGGCGCATGGATACTGCCTCTGCAGGCATGTTTGGCTGTAAGGCAAGCGAGAAACGGCTCGTGGCAATGACCGAGTAAGGTAGGGTGGATCAAGCGTAGCGGATCCACCAAGCCGCCAAATTTATAGTGGCTTTTTTCTAGATGGTGGATCCGCTTTGCTTGATCCACCCTACAAGTACACTACAACGTCACTCAGAGTAATTCGTCCTACGGTTGAGAAAATCCCAATGCCCATCGATTCGCGCTTACCCAATTTCCGCAGGCTGACACCAGCGCAGCGCCTACACCATATTGCCAAAGAAGTTGCGCTCACACCGGAAGAAGAATTACTGCTCGCCAAACCCGACGCACTCAGCCTCGAACGCGCCGACGGCATGATCGAAAATGTCATCGGCACCTTTGAGTTGCCCTTCGCAATCGTCGGCAATTTCCTGATCAATGGCCGCGACGTGCTGGTGCCGATGGTTGTCGAAGAGCCGTCGGTCGTCGCTGCGGCATCTTTTATGGCTAAACTGGCGCGTGAATCCGGTGGCTTTAAAACCTCAAGCTCCGCACCGTTGATGCGTGCGCAAGTTCAAGTGATTGGCTTGACTGATCCTCATGGCGCGCGGCAAGCGTTGCTGAAGCGCCGCGACGAAATCATTGCGCTCGCCAATAGCCGTGACAAAGTGTTGATCGATCTGGGCGGTGGTTGCCGCGATATCGAAGTCCATGTGTTCGAAGACACACCGCGCGGCGCGATGATCGTCATGCATTTGATCGTCGACGTGCGCGACGCGATGGGCGCGAACGCGGTGAATACGATGGCAGAATCCGTCGCGCCGCTAGTGGAAAAAATTACCGGCGGATCGGTGTTGCTGCGCATCTTGTCCAACCTAGCCGATTTGCGCCTCGCGCGAGCGAGCTTGCGTCTAACGCCCGAGGTGCTCACCACCTCGGAACGGGCCGGCGCCGACATTATCGAAGGCGTGCTTGATGCCTATACCCTCGCCGCGATCGATCCTTATCGCGCCGCGACGCACAATAAAGGCATTATGAACGGCATCGATCCAATCATCGTTGCGACGGGCAACGACTGGCGCGCGGTAGAGGCGGGCGCCCATGTTTATGCAAGTCGTAGCGGACGCTACACTTCACTCTCCCGCTGGGAAAAAGATCGCAGCGGCGCGCTGGTCGGCACCATCGAAATGCCGATGGCCGTGGGCTTGGTCGGTGGCGCAACCAAAACCCATCCGCTCGCGCAATTAGCGCTAAAAATCCTCGACGTGAAATCAGCGCAAGAGTTAGCGGAAATTGCCGTTGCCGTTGGCCTTGCACAAAATCTGGGCGCGCTACGCGCGTTGGCGACGGACGGAATTCAGCGCGGCCACATGGCGCTACATGCGCGAAACATCGCGCTCGCTGCGGGCGCGAAGGGTGACAAGATCGATCGAGTGGCGAAAATTATGGCTCAGGAAAAAGATGTTCGGATGGATCGGGCAGTGGCGTTACTTAAGGAAACTCGCGGGTAGCGAATTTGAAGCCAAGCGGTAAACCCTTTTCGTATGGATCACTTAGGCCGCACAAAAAATAAAAATGTAGGTTGGATGAGCGAAGCGTAATCTGACGAACACAAAATTGTGGTCCTGCGGATACCCCATGCGGCAGAAGGCGCTTCGCTTTTCTGCCCTACGAGCTTAAATCTTCGATATTGGTATGTAAAAATATTTTACCGATTTATGCTCTTCCCACACATTAGTCAACAAATCCCGCCTCGCGCTGATGTTTGATCCTCAATATTCGTACTACGTCATAAGCCGCATCATA
>JANOLP010000224.1:0-15785 GCA_031419835.1 Pseudomonadota bacterium
GTCCTATCACCTGCTCGAAGCGGTGAAGTTGCTCAAGATAGACGGCATGGAAAACCACACGGATTACGTAGTTGAACATCCTTTTCTCGCTTCGGACACCGCACAACCCCAACGCCACGGCGGCGCGCCAGCCTTGATCGATTCGAAACGGCCACAACGCTGTTGAGCGTTCGCGATCTTCGTGCCTTGCCAGGAGCCGCGCGGATATTGGTTCCTGGCAAGCCATGGCTTGCGAGCCGCGTTGGTATTGCCTCGCAGGGTGATGCCCAAAAAATTAATTGAACCTCGAAAGTGGCGTGGCGAGGGGTCCGGCACCCGCCGTGCAGAGCGCTTTGAAATAAGCTAGCATACGAGCTTTATCTGGGTTTCATGCAGGTCTTTCGCGGCACACGGGGCGCATTCCGCGCACCCGTCGCACTCACTATCGGCAACTTCGACGGCGTTCATCTCGGCCATCAAGCCATGCTCGCGCGCTTGTGCGAGGCATCGCGCACGCTGGCCTTGCCGGCGGCCGTGCTGACGTTCGAACCGCAGCCACGGGAATTCTTTTCGCCGGGCAGCGCGCCCGCACGTCTGACGACGTTGCGTGAAAAACTCGAATGCCTCGCGAAATACGGTGTGGACCGCGCCCATGTCATCCGCTTCGACGGTGAATTCGCGGCGCTGTCGCCGGATGCGTTCGTCATTCAGCTTCTGCTGGAAAAATTAAACGTGCGCTGGTTGTTGGTCGGCGACGATTTTCGCTACGGCGCGCGGCGCGGTGGCGATTATGCCCAGTTGGCGCGGGCCGCCGAGAAATATGGCTTTCAACTCGAAACGATGCACAGCGTGAATGTGGCAGGGGAACGGGTGTCCAGCACCGGCGTGCGCGAGGCATTGGCACGCGGCGATTTTGCCCACGCACAACGCCTGCTCGGCCGCCCTTACACCATCGAGGGGCGTGTCGCCCACGGCGAAAAATTAGGACGCCGACTCGGTTTTCCGACGGCGAACATTCATTTGCAAAGAAATCGCACCCCGTTCACCGGAATCTATGCGGTAAAATTGCATGGAATCGAATCGATGCCATTGCCCGCCGTGGCGAGCCTTGGCGTGCGGCCCACGGTAATGGCTGGTGCCGCGCCCGTGCTGGAAGTTCATATTTTGGATTTCAGCGCGGACATTTATGGCCGCCGCGTACGCGTCGAATTTTTGCACAAACTGCGTGACGAAGAAAAATATCCAGACCTCGAATCCTTACGTCGACAAATCGCCATCGACGTGGAAAACGCGCGAACTTATCTCAACAGTAATTTATGACCGACTATAAAAAAACACTGAACTTGCCCGACACATCCTTTCCAATGAAGGGCGATCTCGCCAAGCGCGAGCCCGGCTGGGTCGCAGCGTGGCAAGCGAATAAACTCTATCAACGCATTCGCGAGGCGAGCAAAGGTCGGCCGAGATTTATTCTGCACGATGGGCCGCCGTACGCGAACGGTGACATTCATATCGGTCATGCAGTCAACAAAATTCTTAAAGATATTGTCGTCAAAAGTAAAACCCTGGCGGGCTTCGATGCGCCCTACGTGCCGGGCTGGGACTGCCACGGCATGCCGATCGAAATCCAAATCGAGAAAAAGCACGGCAAAAATATTCCGACTGAAGAAACGCAGCGTCTCGCACGCGCCTATGCGGCGGAACAAATCGAGCGGCAGAAGAAGGATTTCATTCGTTTGGGCGTACTTGGCGATTGGGACAATCCTTACACCACCATGGCGTTTAAAAACGAAGCCGACGAAATTCGCGTGCTCGCCAAGCTGATGGACAAGGGTTACGTCTACCGCGGGCTAAAGCCGGTGAATTGGTGTTTCGATTGCGGCTCGGCATTGGCGGAAGCGGAAGTTGAGTACGCGGACAAAAAAGATATCGCCACTGATGTTGGTTTTAAGTTGGCTGATGAAGATCGTGAGAAATTCGCAACCGCCTTTGCCACGCAATTAGCTCAAGATACGTCGGTGTACGCGGTGATCTGGACGACAACGCCTTGGACGATTCCGTCGAACCAGGCGCTGAACATGCATCCGGATTTTGAGTATGCGTTGGTCGCGGCGCAGCGTAGCAGCGGCGAATCAATCATGTTAGTCCTCGCGCGCGAGCGCGTTGAAGCTTGCTTAACGGCCTATGGTTTAAGCGGAAAAGTTCGAGCGACGACAATTGGAAAAAATCTCGAAAACATTCGCTTCAAACATCCGTTTTACGATCGCTTTTCGCCGGTTTACCTCGGCGACTACGTAACGCTCGACACCGGGACGGGTATCGTCCACAGCGCACCCGCTTACGGCATCGAAGACTTCGAATCTTGCCGTCGCTACGGCATGAAGGACGATGCAATGCTTACGCCTGTTCTAGGTAGCGGAAAATTTGCCGACAGCCTGGAATTTTTCGGTGGGCAGATGATTTGGAAAGCGAATCCGCTGATCGTCGATAAGTTACGCGAATTCGGCGCGCTATTTGGAAGCGTCGAATATGTTCACAGTTATATGCATTGCTGGCGCCACAAAACGCCGATCGTTTATCGCGCGACGACGCAGTGGTTCGCGAGCATGGACAAGTTGCCTAATGGCGATGGCGGAACGTCATTGCGTACGTCCGCATTGCGCGCGATCGACGCGACCCAGTTTTTCCCCGAGTGGGGCAAACCGCGTTTGTATAGCATGGTCGCCAACCGACCGGATTGGACGCTCTCGCGCCAGCGTCAGTGGGGTACGCCGATGCCATACTTCCAGCACAAGGAAACAGGCGCCCTGCATCCGCGCACAGCAGAATTGATGGAGCAAGTCGCCACGCTCGTCGAAGAAAGTGGCATCGAGGCATGGCAGCGGATTAGCGCGACGGAATTGCTGGGTGCCGACGCCGAGCAGTACGCAAAGAACAAGGACACGCTGGATGTGTGGTTCGACTCCGGCTCGACGCATCAGACCGTGATGGGCGGCCCAACAAGTGTGGGTTCTCACGCAGCCAGTTCTCGCTTTCCCGCCGATCTTTATCTCGAAGGATCGGACCAACATCGCGGTTGGTTTCACGCTTCGTTGCTGGTGAGTTGCATGTTGAATGGGGTTGCGCCCTACAAAGCACTATTGACCCACGGATTTGTGGTCGACGGTCAAGGACGCAAGATGAGCAAATCCGTCGGCAATGTCATCGCGCCACAAAAAGTGTCCGATTCGCTCGGCGCGGAAATTTTGCGACTGTGGGTTGCAACCACGGATTATTCTGGCGAGCTGACGATTTCCGACGAAATCTTGAAACGCGTGGTTGAAGGTTATCGTCGTATTCGCAATACGCTACGATTTTTGCTCGCGAACATTGCCGATTTCGATATTTCGCGCGACCATCTTGAGCCGACGGCTTGGCTCGAAATCGATCGCTATGCATTAGCGCTGACCGCGAAATTACAAGCGGATGTGAGTGACGATTACGCGCGTTTCCAGTTCCATTCCGCGATGCAAAAAATCCAAAGCTTCTGCTCGGAAGATTTGGGTGGATTTTATTTGGACGTGTTGAAAGATCGGCTCTATACAGCCGGCGAAAAATCCTCCGCCCGCCGCTCGGCGCAGAACGCGTTGTATCACATGGCCCAAACCTTAGTGCGATTGATGGCGCCGGTGTTGAGCTTTACCGCGGACGAAGTGTGGAGCGTATTGACTGGCAAGGCTGACGACAGCGTGTTCCTCCATACATCGTATTCACTCCCCGCAATTGCCAACGGCGACACATTGCTACAGCGTTGGAGTAGGATGCGCCAATTGCGTGCGGCCGTAACAAAGCAACTCGAAGAATTGCGCACGGCAGGAAAAATCGGCTCATCGCTTGCGGCGGAATTGGATATTTATGCCGATAGCAACAACGCGGAATTTCTTAATTCGTTCGACGACGATATCCGTTTTATTTTCATTACGTCGCGAGCGCGCGTTCACGTTGACAACCACGCCGACGCGCAGCCGAGTGGCATCGATGGCATCGCAATTCATGCGCAATCGAGCGCGCATACGAAGTGCGAACGCTGTTGGCATTACCGCGCCGATGTCGGCGCGGAAAATGAACACGCGACGATTTGCGGCCGCTGTGTTTCGAATCTATTCGGCGACGGCGAGGCCCGGCACTATGCCTAGTGTAGTGCTACATTCTGTTCGCGACTTATGCGTTATGAGAGAAATGTAGAATTTGGATGCCTTGAGGTGCAAACGGACTGAATGAATTGCGATATCGTCTTGATCACTAATTGTCATTCCCGCGAAGGCGGGAATCCATTGAGCATGTATAAGGGCGCAGAGGGTCCTGCGCTTACCTGTTGTCGCCCGGGAAACTGCCGCGGCCAAATGGATCCCCGCCTTCGCGGGGATGACACGTTAGGGTTAAGGTGCACATCGTGAGCGCAAAAATAGCATTAACTACGAAGCACTACACAAGCTGGACACGCTGGCTAGGGTTAAGCGCGCTTGTGATCGTGCTCGATCAACTCACGAAAAACTGGATCACCTCGGCGTTTCAGTTGGGCGATAGTTTGACGATCACCGGATTTTTTAATCTCGTGCTGGCTTACAACACCGGCGCGGCGTTTAGTTTTCTCGCCGGCGCGGGTGGATGGCAGCGCATTTTTTTCATCGCGATCGCCGTGATTGCCGCTATCGTCATCGTTTATATAATGCGCAAGCCGGAAAATCACACCTTACTGAACGCCGCGCTGGCATTGATTCTTGGCGGGGCGATTGGAAACGTGATCGATCGAATTCACCTTGGCCACGTCGTCGATTTCATTCAAGTTCATGGCGCGGGATATTATTTTCCTGCGTTCAACATCGCAGATTCGGCGATCACCGTCGGCGCGGCGCTGCTGATCTGGGATAGTTTTCGTAAACCGAGGTTTGCAAGTTGATCGCGCTGCGAGGCTTATGGATACTTCATCGTGGCAATGCATGCCCGAAGACCCGCATGAACACTCGCTCGCAGCCGGGAGGTAAAGTATGGAAGTGATGCTGGCAAACCCACGTGGATTTTGTGCCGGCGTCGATCGTGCGATCGAAATTGTCGAACGCGCGCTGACGCGCTTTGGCGCACCGATTTATGTGCGCCACGAAGTCGTTCACAATAAATTCGTCGTCGATGATTTGAAAGCAAAGGGCGCGATTTTCATTGAGGACTTAAACGATGTACCGGCGGGCAGTACGCTGATTTATAGCGCCCACGGCGTCTCGCAAGCGGTTCGCTCAGAAGCGAAAGAGCGCGGATTTAATATTTTTGACGCGACCTGCCCACTTGTGACCAAAGTCCATGCGGAAGTTGCGAGCATGCGCGCGAAAGGATTGGAAATCATCATGATCGGGCACGCGGGACATCCGGAGGTCGAAGGCACGATGGGTCAATCGGGATCGGGCATGTATTTAGTGGAAAAGGAACAAGATGTCGCGGCGCTAAGCGTGCAAGATGAAACCAAACTTGCCTATGTCACGCAAACCACGCTTTCAGTGGACGATGCAAGCAAAGTCGTAGCTGCGTTGCAAGCGAGATTTCCAACCATACGTGGCCCAAAGCGCGGCGACATTTGCTATGCCACACAAAATCGCCAAGACGCAGTGAAGTTCATGGCGCCGCAATGCGATCTCGTTATCGTTGTTGGATCACCAACCAGTTCCAATTCAAATCGCCTGCGCGAGCTCGCGGAAAATTTGGGTGTTGAAGCTTATATGGTTGATAACGCCGGCGAACTACAAAGCTCGTGGCTAACCGGCAAGCGCCACATTGGCGTTACGGCAGGGGCCTCGGCACCGGAGGTGCTAGTGGAGGAAGTTATTTCCCGTCTGCAACAATTGGGAGCGAAAAATGTTCGTGAGCTTTCCGGAAGCTTAGAGACAATCGTGTTTCCGATACCAAAAGAACTTAACGCAGGAAGACCATAAAAAAAGCGGCCCGAAGGTCGCTTTTTTTGACAATTAAAAATTAGTCAGTTCGGTCATCAATAATTTCTCGCCATCCCGCTCGGCGGCCTAAGAACTGCGAGCCTTTGCTCATTTCATTAACAGTAACCGAGCTAATACTTTCATTAACGCCGGTATCGATATCGCCGGTGTTAATCTGGATTAGTTCGACCACTCTTCCGTTTGGTAATAGCACTGGCACGGGTCGGGTTGCAAACTCATTCGCAAGGAACTCAGACGAAATCCTCTCTCCTGTTGTGGATTTTTCGGCCGTTTTGACGCTGCCGCCAGTTTTAAAGTCGAGCTCATAAAGCCAACTTATACCACCACCCGAGCATGGATCGCTCGTAGTGGGAATATTGGTAGTGAAAACTAACGTTCCCACACTAAGCGACGGATCAGTAAACAACCGCTCGCCAGTGCTTGGAAAGTCGATATACCATCCGTCTTTTGAACTCCAATTCACTTCATTGTCAGAGTTCGTGCGAACGTTACGGCCACCCTTGCTTACACCTGCGGTAAGCGTTTGTTTAACCAGGTTGCCGGACGTTCGAACTAACAATTGGCTGCCCGTCCTCGCCGGTTGGTTCCACTTGTCTGAGATTGCGTACATCGAGTTCAGACCGGAATCGGCCTTATCGCTTAGGCCCAGTAATCGACCCGTGCCAACATAGACAACGACTTCGCCGTTAACTTTAGCAAGTTCCGGCTTTGTGGTGATGGACTGGACCAATGACGGCGGATTGCCGACCTGTGCGATCTTAGTGGCTTCGTTTCCCGAAGGCGCGATACTATCGTTGATATCAAATCGCCATACATTCCCGTCCAGATCGCCCGCGTAAACTGCTTCGGCCGTGTTGTCTTCATAGTCTCTAATCCAAGCGGCAAATTTGCCGATACCGCAGTTCACGCCGGTACAGCTGGTTGCAATCGAGCTAACTGGGGCGCCGGTTGCGGGGTCTAAGACATAGAGCCGACCTTTGCCATCCGCATTGTTGTATCCAGAGGTCACTAGCACGACCCAGTTTCCGTTTGTCAGTTTAGTCACAACTGCTTCCCCATACCCAAAGCCCATGTTGGCGTCGTTCTGCGAACACCCAACGTTACAGAATTCCCACAGAGCTTTTGGGGCACTGGGATCCGTAATATCCAGTGCGTAGTAGCCTTTTCCGCCATTATTCAAACCACCGACAAGAATCGTTTTCCATACACCGCCGATTTTCACATCGGCCGCTACCGGTGTTCCGTCGACATAAAACTGATGCAAATAATTCTTGTCGGCAAGCTTGTACAGAGCAGGCAAAACCATCGTCGGGATGTATGCCCAACGTTCTTCGCCCGTGACGCCGTCGAACGCATGCAACATGCCGTCGTTGGCCGCCGCATACAAAGTCGGCGCGCGATCCCGATTGGCGTACGCGAAAGCCTTGTAACCCGAGTCCTGCCAATCTTGCAACGGCTGTTGTATGTAAAGAGTCTCTGCATTGACAATGTCACCCAACACATTTTCGCGACCACGGAACGAAAGGTTAGGATCGCCGATGTCGTCTTCCAAATTGGTGAAACCCGACAGATACTTAACCAGTGCGCCCGGAGCCGAAGCCGCGGTTTGGCCTGGCGCTGACAGAGATGACCATTGGGACAGCTTGGTACTTGGGTCCGCCCACGAGCCGATGTCAAGCAAGACTTTCTGTGTCGCCGTCAAGTTAGCGTAGGTAAACGCTTTAAGCTTGTTTGCTGCGGCGCCGTCAAAGAGATAAATCTTTCGCTCTTTGGACGTATCACCGCCAGAGAATGCAGTTGCGCGGGCGTTTAGCAGCGCACTTGCTTCCCAATCGACCGCTTTCGTCAATTCTCCAGTAATAGTGTCGATGCGGCGACGTTTCACAACACTATCCCAGAACGCCGTACGGTAGTTACTGGTGAATACGAAGTTGTCGCGAGTGGTAACTTGCGGATTGCTGGTCGATGCTGCCGCTGCCGCGCCGGTGCGACCACCGACCTCGCGCAATGCGTCGCCCAAACCATCGGACAACGCCTGCGGGTTTTTCGCGCTGTAGTAAACCCCGCTACCGTTTACCGCCGCATGCCACAAATCGTCAATAGCGGTCGCGTGGTCATTTTTTACAGTCGGCCAATTCTTGGAACCGGCTCGAATCGCGGCGAAATCGCCGGTGGTGGCCGTTTCGTAGTCGGGTCGGAATGCCAAAGTGCCATCCAAGCCTAGGCCGATCGTAAAAACCGTCATGTGCTGATGTGAGGCAGTGTCCTTTTTTGACGGAGGAACGTTATTTAGGCAAACGTCGGTCCCTAGCACGCCGGTACAATTACCAAGGCCGGCGTCGCGCAGATCGGTTTTGTAGTAATACATGGCCACATCCGCTAACGTATCGGCACCGCCCAGCGTACCGCCGCCGGCATTGGTCGTCGGCAGTTGGTTGCCGTCGTACTTCGGACGCGGGGTCGCTGCAAGATTGTTGTCCTGATTTCCTATCGCGCTATTGTCGAGCTTGAATCCCGCGCCACCGTTCCAAAAACCATCGGTAGACAGAATGGTGAAGTTCTTCTGGCAGGAAAATTGAACCGGATCTGTCAACGCTTTACCGGCATACATTTTACCTGCTGTGGATAACGCGGGCCGCAACGGCGTACTGCCGACGGTCCCAATCGAATACAACTTATTGAACCACGTGGTTTTCTGCGTCGACGTGTAGTTTTGAATCGGAATATAGCGCGATGTATCGCTTGGCGTGGTGTGGATGGTCATGAAGCCCACGCGATAGCTATCGTCCAAGTTAACGAACGAACGGCCGACGCCGGTTTTCATCATGTTTAGCCGGGTTCGGAAATAGGCGAACCAGTTGGCAAAGTTGGTCATTTCGGCAGAATAGGTTCTACCGCTCGGACACTTCGGCGTGCAATTGATCGATGTAATGTCGAACCGGGTTAACGTCCCGTATTTCGCATATTTGTAAGTATCGTTTTTGGTAGATTGACAGGTCGTTAATGCGGTATTGCTGCACCACTGAACGCTGGATAATGTGTAGTAAAAAGGCCCGTTATTCTTTAAGTAGTCGCTGCCCCCGTTTTTCTTCCGATATTTGAAAGTCGCGTCTGGGTAGTTATAACCGACGGTTGCCGTAGGCGCAGTTGTGTACGCGATGCCGTTGCGCCTGCACTTGCTCGGGTCTTCCAGACTCGCCGTGTCAGTGTTATTGTAGCTTTCCAATTTGCAGAAATATTGATCCTGGTAGAGGGCCAGGTTTACCTTGCTGCTGGGATTGAGGAATGGATCTGTCTGGACCTGGTCCCAAAGATCGAACCCACCCGAAACCCGAACCTGATCGGCCCGAACCGTGCCGTCAGCATTGACCGGAGGCTTGTAAGTGAACAACGGGTTGTAGTAAATCCCGTTAAATTGCGGCGCATAGAAAGGTGGATCCATATTGTCACAAACGGCTTTGTTCCAGAAGCCAGTGGAGGAGCTATCTCTACACAGGGATTCGCCAGCGACGTAATCGGGCATGAAGTCCGAGGCCATACTGCCGGAATCGTCCAGCACGAACATCATATTCGGTCGCACACTCGTTGCCGTGGACGTAACCAACGGGCTATTACTTAGGTCTACCGCGAATGCGGTGCCCGCGACGAATAGTGCCATTCCGACCGATAGGGACTTCTTAAGTTTTCGATTTTGCAGCGCGTTGAGTTTCATTTGCGACTCCTTCAGATTCATTATTTCGTGGATCAGTAAATTTTTTCTTCGAGGTAGGTAACCATTCCCTGCGGGCTGGTTACGCGCGCTAATACGCGATAGGGCTCGCGGCTGACAGGAAGTGGCCCTGAGGAAGCGTGCGATATGCCTTCTACATTGCTCGTTTTTGACTGAAGAAACTGACAGCTTTTATCCGCGCACATCCGGTCAATGAGTACGGCGACGGTGTTTCCGGTGGTTGGGTCTGCCGTAAAACTCCACGCTGCTTCCCAGTTACGGTCGAAGTAGCGTAAATTTTGATATGAGCTGCTGTAACCAATACTCGGGTTATCAGTCATACCGAGGCCGGACACGGCCAATTGAGTGACCTGAGCCATTGCCTGCTCGAAAGCGAACTCCGCCGCGTTCGTTGCACTTTGGCGCTGCGCGAGATTGCCGGCGATCTTATTACCGGCATCGACAGAACGCATCATGCTAATCCCCGCCAGTGACATCGCCACCAACACGATTAATGCAACGAACAGCACGACACCGCGCTGCTGCCGGCACTTTGGAAAGTTTCTCTTCGCTAATGTTGGTTTCATATTCTTTAATCTCAGTAAGATTGTAAATTCACAACTACTCGCCGGTTGTGTCTGGCCGATGCACTTGCCAAATCATGTTGCGCAGTGGAACGATCGTTTCAAACACCTTGTACCGATAGCGCCTTGCATCGCCAGCCGCCACCGCAAAACTAGGTCCAGGGACGGGGTTTCCGGTTGGATTTGTCCACAAGGGAATGGAGCTGCGGGTCTCCACTTCAGTTTTCTCCAATATGCCACTTCGAGTAACAATCGCAATGCGAACGGCTTGAACGCGCGGCCAACAATTCGCGATACCTGCAGCAGTAGTAGTCACACACGATGGGTGATCCGGCGTATTGTCCGCCAGGGCGTTTGCGGGAACTGATTTTGGGTTGACCCAAACGTCAACGGCACCGTCAAGTACGGCGCTTGTATCCAAGCCATACTGGGCGCGGATTGCAATCACACCGTCGGTGAATTCCTCTGGGCCCGAACCCGAACCGGTATCGATCGTCATGCGGCTATTCGCCACGTCGACGGCGTAGCGCTTTGTAACGAAGCTATTCCCCAAGTTGTAGACCAGCGCGCTTCTAATACCCCCAATTCCAGCACTGTAGGTGGCCGGAAGTGCTTTTCCGTCCAAAGCAAGTGTCGGATTTAGCACGCCAAAGCCTGCCGCCGGATTAAATTTGGACGTATCAAGTGCGGAGTCGTATACCCGAAACTCGGTTGGGGGCGGTTCGACAAGAATCCGAACGCCCCCTGGCAGATCCGTAATTTCCGCGATGATGCAGGTGTCACCGGTCGCTCCGGGCGGCGGGTTGGTCGGAACCGGAACCGGTGGACATACCACGATCTTATCGCCGTTATTAAAGCCGACCACCGAAGCAACACTTAGAATATTGCCGGCTGCGACACTCGCGGGATTCCATGATCCTGTTGGCGAGGTGACTATGACCGGCGCGGTCAGCCCACCAAAGGTCGCATAATTGATGTCGATCGTGTCCGATGTCGCACCCGCTGTAATTGTCACAGGACGCATCACTAACGCGGGCCGCGCCGCGCCGGTTACATTGTTCCATCCATAAATCGGCACGCCACGCGCGATAAGTTGCGTCAGGCCATTGCCAGCGTTACGCAATTCGCGCTCCATGGAGAACAGGGCGATGCCACCGTTCTGTTGCGCATCGCCGCCACTGACAGTGGTGCGTTTTTGCCCTTCGGAGACTGCGAAAACCTGAAAAATGATAACGGTGCCGATAAGTCCAATAACAACGGCCACCATCATTTCCACTAACGAAAATCCGCGAACTTTTTTATGACTAAGCATGTGATATCCGATGTGACTCATACGGGGACTGCTGGATTGAGCGTCGCATTACGAATGATTTGCGTACGGGTTACGAATACATGCGCGGGGGCGGAGTCCGCCTCGTTTGGCGCACGCCACTGAATCGATATATCGATGACGAAACCGTTAACGGGCGGCGCGACTACGCCGACAACCGCCGATGCAACAAACGGCGTTACAGTCACGGTCGCGTTGCTGCGACCTCCGGTTAAATTCGCTTTCACTTCGTTGTTAAACCAATTCGTAAATGAGGCGCCGCCGGTTGCGTATAGCGGCATATTCGCGTCCGCGTCAACCCACATTTGAGCAATCAGTTTGTTGGCAATGAAACTCGCGTCGGCGCGGTACTTCGCCTGACTTGTATGGGCAATCGATACCGCCTGCATGCCGACCATCGCTAAAATGCCAAGCGAAAATACCAGAATTGCAATAAGGCTTTCCAACAGCATGATGCCGTGCTGAGCGTTAAATGAGGTCGAACGATTCTTCAATTTCATAGCCTTCATTTCCATTAGCCTTAGGTACACCGCGGCGCGGGACTGACGCATCGGCGCGTATCCGTTACGACCGAAACGCTTGGGTCACACATTTTTACCTGCCCAGCGGTGCCAATATTAATTTCGAGAATGCGCGCGCCATTTGCCACACTTAGACGAGACGAACGCACACAAATCTTTCTGATGGGGTTGCTTGCGTCGTCATTGACCGTCATCAATCGTCCAAAGCCATTGAACGTGATCGCATTAACGCCACCGCTAATCGCCATATCACCCGCTTCAACGGTTGCGCTGTCGGAACCTTCTGCGCCGACGCTCCCGGTTACGTAAGCGTAGTCAGGCGCCCCAGCAGCCAGCGGCAAAATCGCGCGTACCATCCAGTTCGTACCGGCGCCGTTACCCAATGTTGCCAAGTCAGTGTCTTCTGCGACACTACCCGCATCCGAATCGGTCAAAATAAACTGCACTTGAGAATTGCGACCGATTGCCTCTGACCGTGCAAGTTGCAACCCATTGACGAGCGACTCAGCCATGTTGCGGATCTTCGAATTTTGTATCCAGGCGGAATAACTCGGAATTGCCCACGCGACGCTAATACCCATGATCGCCAAGCCAATCGCAATCTCAATCAAAGAGATGCCCCGTTGCGTCGTCCGTAACATCAGCAACCTCCACCCTTTTTCGTAACCCAGCAATTATTAGGACTGTGAGCTGACCAGCCCTGTGCCGCCGGCACGCCACTTATTGCGCTGGTGCGGGTATTGAATTGATTAAGGGTGTAAACAAATCCGGCCATCGAGCTTTTGCCTGTGGCGGTTACGGTATAAGTGGTCGCGGTCGCAGCGCAGGTAAAATCAAACGAATCGCCGACCGGCACGCTTATTTGCGTCGCCGACGGAACCGCCGGTGACACCGCGCATCCGCCCGTGGGATAAGTCCGGTTATCTTGAAAAAACTGCTCCATGCGCACTCGAGCGTCGCCCATGGTCGCAGTCGCCTCAGGGATTCTACTGCGGGTCACGTAGTCCCGATAACTGGGAATCGCGATGCTGGCGAGAATTGAAACGATCACAACGGTGACCATCAATTCGACTAGCGAAAAACCTTGCTGTTGTTTCATGCAATACCCCTATCAGTAGATGTATGGAATCTTAGGAGGGGTATATAGAAGCGCCAAAGGTCTTCCGACAGGCGGCGGGCTAGGTGGAACGAGCGGTGGGAATGTGTCTGAATTGTTAGCGGAACGGCATTTCTCGGCAGCGCCTAATCGATAGATTAGACAAATGCCGCGATATTTCCTAGAATCTCGAAATGCCTGAAAATATTGAAAATATCAAACTCGTTGATCCGGTGATTAATTTGCTGGAATCCCATCGGGTTAAGCCCACGCGACAGCGGTTAGACATTGCGCGGGTGTTGTTTGCACGCCATCAGCATCTTTCGGCCGATCAGGTCATGGCGATGGTGAATTTGGGCGGTGGCGAGCTTTCTAAGGCAACGATCTATAACACCCTGAAATTATTCGTAGAAAAGCACTTGGTTCGCGAGGTAATCGTCGATCCGGAAAAGGTTTTTTACGATTCCAACACCTCGCCCCACCACCATTTCTTCGACGTTGAAAGTGGCGAAATTATCGATATCGACGGAACGGACGTAAGAGTCGTTGGCCTACCGCCACTGCCGGACGGCAAGGTGACGGAACGTGTGGATGTCGTAGTTCGGATGCGCCGCGAGTAGTAGTTCGACAGGACGCCCGCGGATGCTGGCTCTTGGCGATATAGGCCTGAAAAGCCGCGCCTGTATTAGCTCCTAGAGCACCATGCCTTCAACGCCGCTTTGCGCGCGGATGAGCGGCGTCATAAATCTTCGCTAAATGCTGAAAATCCAGATGTGTGTAGACTTGGGTCGAGGAAATACTCGCGTGCCCGAGCATTTCTTGCACGGCGCGTAAATCCCCCGATGATTGCAAAACATGTGAGGCGAAGGAGTGGCGCAGCATGTGCGGATGCACCTTGACGCCCATATCCTGCCGCAATGACCAGCGCTCTAGCCGCGATTCAATCGCCCGCGGACCTAACCGACGGCCGCTGCGCCCGATAAATAGAGCGGGTTCATCGGGTTTTGCAAATTGCGCTCGAACCGGTAGCCATATCGCCAATGCCCGCAACGCTTGACGGCCGACCGGGACAATGCGCGATTTCCCGCCCTTCCCGGTGACGCTGACTTGGGCTTCGGCGACACTGACTGACGTTAAAGTCAATCCCGTTATTTCCGACAGCCGCAATCCCGACGAGTAGGCTAATTCCAATATCGCTTTATCGCGAATCGCCAGCGAATCCTCCTCCTTTACATCCAACAAACGCGCCGCTTGATCCGGCGACAACGCGTCCGGCAACCGCTTCGCGCTCTTCGGCGAGCGCAGGCCGTTACACGGATTATTTTTTACCGCGTGATTTTGAATTAGATAACCGAAAAATCCGCGCCATGCCGAGAGCATCCGCGCCAAGCTGCGGCCACCGAGTCCCTTGCTATGCAATTGCGCAACAAAACGGCGAACATCGTGGATTTGAAGCGAATCCAGTGGTTGATCTTTCGCGACTTCAAACAACACATCGATATCGCGGCCGTAGTGTTGGCAGGTCAGCGGCGACAGCCGCCGCTCGTGGGCCAAATGCGCCAAGTATCCGGCGCGCCAGTCGGTGCCGTTTAGCACTCAGGCCTTTTTCAATGCGCGCAACAACGCGACGCTGGCAAGCTCCGACAAACGATGCAAATACAACGTGCCCATTTCCGGATAAAAACGGGCGGCATCTTCGGAAGCCAGCACCAACAACCCAAACACGTCATCGCGCTTGAGCGGAATCAACGCGAACGAGCGCAAATGGCTCGCTGCTTCGCCGAACCAATGATCCACTTCATACACCGCGTGTTGGCCGCAATAGGGCGCATTCATCGCGACGGTAAATTCTTTGATCTCTTGGCTCACATCGGTGAATTCGGCACGCCCGGCCAACGCGCCGGATTTTGGCCAAAGCCGCATCGTCACGTGCGGCACGTTGAATTGCTCTTCCAGGCTCGCGCAAATCATATCGATGACCGATTCCGGATCGTATTCGCCCAGCAACGCCACGGCGAGATGATGAATTTTTTCGCTGAGTTTATCGTTTTCTTCTCCGTATTGAATCAGTTCGCTGAGCTTGCCTTCAAGAATTTTTGTCTTCTCGCGCAGCGTTAAAATCTGCCGCTCGCTAATGGAAATCGCGCGACCGCCGTGAGGATGGGGCAACTGAATTTCCGCCAAAATCGGCGCGTAGTCTTCAAAAAAAGTGGGGTTGTCGCGAAGATAGCCCGCAACTTGTTCAGCGCTAATTAGCATGGAATTCCCTGAGTTTTATAAATCAATTTCACCGACAAAAACTTTCGTAGCCGGCCCCGTCATCATAACCGGCGCGCCTTGGCCTTGCCACTCGATTGTGAGTTTTCCACCGTGGGTTTCGACGGTTACACGGCGATCAAGCAACCCGCGTTGAATACCCGCCACGACCGCAGCACACGCGCCGGTCCCGCAAGCCAAGGTTTCGCCGGCACCGCGCTCCCACACGCGCAGCTTGATGTTGTTACGATCGGCGATCTGCATATAACCCGCATTCACGCGCGCCGGAAAATCGGCGTGATGTTCGATCAATGGCCCCTGAGCCAATA
>JANOLP010000225.1:0-15116 GCA_031419835.1 Pseudomonadota bacterium
AAATTGTTGAAGTTTGGCTGGTTTAATGGTCCTCAGATTTGGGCCAAGTTAACTGATCAACCTCATCCTAACGAAAGGACTAAAAATGACCCGTAGCGCGCTCTCGATAATTACTATTGCGATCACTTCTTTTCTCTCTGCTTGTGGTGGTGGCGGTGGAGGTGGTGGCGGCGGAGGCAGCAGCGTTGACATCAATACTCAGACCAGCATTACCAATGCTAACTTCGGCGCAGTGGCCGGCCTAGCGGTTCGCAGTAGCCTAGTCGTCGCTGATTCCCCTAACTACAACGAAGGGTTTCCCGCCGCAGCCGTAGGTGAGACGCCGCGTAACTCAGTCAATGTGATGAACATGTCGCGCATGCAGTTGGTTGAGATCAGTAAGGTAAAGCCGAGCGAAATGGTTAGCGCGGTATTGCCGATCGGCGCAGCACCACAAAACGGACCATCAAACTGCGGAGCAACTGCCGCCGAGGGCACGAAAACCAAGACTTACATTGACTCTGACAATGAATTAACCACTCGAAATGTTGATGACAAGCTGACGATTGACTACAGCGGCTGTAAATTGGACCTTCAGCAAGAAGCGCAAAACTGTGTGCAAGTGTCCGACCGGCCAAATAATTTGACCTTGAATGGCCGTGTGGAAACCCTCATAACGGGCGTTTCGGGGGCGGAAATTATCACCAAGCTCACCTACACGAATTTGGTGGTTACAGGGACGCGTGGATCGTCCACGATTAACGGCAATATTGTGATTTCCGTTGTCGAGGGGACGCCAAAAACGATTACGCTTACGACTGTTGACATCGCCGGATTGACGACCAAGACCGGCAATGAGACCGAGCGTCTGCGCGGCGCAACCATCAAGTACACGGATGATCAACAAGGGTGCGCCACGGCGGCAAGTAATAACGCCTATACCATTCTCAATACCGTGACCCAAGGTGAGGTTGCCAGCAGCGTGCTTGGTTTTGTCAATGTGAATGTCACCGCAGATCTGATTGGCGACAGTGATATCGATAGCGGTTTTCCGAGTTCCGGCAGCTTTCATATCGCGGGTGCCGGCGGTACCAACCTAGACATCGTGGCGGCGGGCGGTGGTAAGGCAACCGTTAAGATAAATAACAATAACGCGTGCGCTAACGCCCAAACTTGGAATGACCTGTTCCAAGGACTTCCCGGCGGCTGCAAATAAGCTCTTCAATACTGGTTACGTAGTGAATTGTGATCGAACTCGTGGGCGGCGGCGATATTTTGTCGCCGCCCAGTCCCTTCTGATTTTACTGTCGGGCGCAGTCTACGGCGAAGAATTAAATTCAGTAGGTCTTGGTCTCTCGCTGCTTTCCTTTCACTACGCCGAATTCCCCGACGATGAACGCCTGCGAAATAAGGAAACGGGTGTTTTACCGGGCATTAATGCCGCGCTCAAATTTTCCGCTGCGTCGTGGCGCATCGGATTCAGCGGATCGGCTCATGGTGGTGAGGTTGATTATGATGGCGCTACCTCAGCGTTTCGACCACACCAAACTCAAACGGATACCTTGATCCTGAACGGAATGGCCTCGGTTGGTTATGAGTTTGGGGCGGACGCATCATTTACGCTTACGCCCTATGGCGCAGTCGGTTACCGTTTTTGGCGGCGTGATATTTTGCCCAGCAACGGTGTTCGCGGACTGCGCGAAGACTATCGATGGATGTACGCTGCGGCTGGCTTGGAACTGGGATGGCGCAAAAGTGAACGATTTCGTTTCGGCGCGGACCTCAGGCTGATTCGGCCGATTCAAGCGAAAGTGGATGTGCACATTACGCCGGAAACCACCCTTGAACTTGGTTCGCGAACGGGTTATCGGTTAGGGTTGCCAATGCTGTGGTCGTTGGGCCAACGCTTTGGCCTGGCCTTCGAGCCTTATTACGAACGGCAAGAGTTGGGTGCGAGTGCGCCGAAAAATGGAATTCTGGAACCCTCAAGCGACACCGATATCTTCGGCATCCATGTAACTGCCCGCCTGATGTTCTAAAGACGACATCAGTAATCTGTGGCACTTAAAGTGTCGAAAAATTTTACAGTTGGTGATGCCATTGACTGAGAATGAATTTGTTTGACTAGAACTTAGCTATTATTTTCATATGATTAGCCTGTTGTTAGGCTGATGGGCACATTAATTGCTTTTGTTTGTTACCAGATACAAAAATAAAAGCCCTGAGCAATTCGCCATTGTAGATTGAGTTACAATAGAGGGCGTAATGGTTAGGAAGAAATAACGTAGTACTAGTAGTGAATGCAATGGCTGGCGGGTGAACTTATTAATGGGTTCGGAATCAAAAAAATTACCTGTTCGACGTAATCGTTAGAATTACGTGATAGGACATAGAAAGGACAAGAATATGTTAAAGCGCGCAACCCCGCTCTCGTTCAGAGCAATTTTGGCAACTATAGTGTTTGGTTTTGTTTTCGAGGCGTCGGCGCTGCCGCTTAGCCCAAAATGGATGAAAACAGCTGAACCGATCAAAGTTTCTCAGCCTGTCGGAGACCTCGGCGGTGTTGGGGCAGGCGACGGTGGTGGCGGAACGCAGGACTTACCGGTTCCGGCAACCTTGATGCTGTTCGCGGCGGGTATTGCGGGTATTGCGGGTATGGCACTTGTACGTCGGAAAAAGCCGTTCTAGAGACGTTTCCCACAGGTCAAACGCTACTTTTAGACCCAGTCTTTTCCTACCAAATACTCTTTGTAAAGCCGAGCTTCTTCCGAGTTCGGCTCAGGCGACCAGTCGTAGCGCCAAGTTACGACTGGCGGTAGTGACATCAAAATCGATTCCGTCCGCCCTTGAGATTGCAGGCCAAACAGGGTGCCGCGGTCGTATACTAAATTAAACTCCACGTAACGACCTCGCCGATAAGCTTGGAAATTTCGCTCGCGCTCGCCGTATGGCATATCCATTCGGCGCTCTAAAATCGGCACATAAGCCGATAGAAAATGATCGCCGACGCTTTGCATCAGCGCGAAGCTGAAATTAAAGTCTCGCTCGTTTAAGTCGTCGAAGAAAATCCCACCGACTCCTCGGGGTTCTTTGCGATGTTTGAGATAAAAGTACTCATCACACCATTTCTTGAAGCGCGGATGAAAAGCGTCGCCGAACGGGGCCAATGCATCTTTGCTGGTTTGATGAAAATGCCGCGCGTCCTCGTCAAAACCGTAGTAGGGGGTTAGATCCATCCCGCCGCCGAACCACCATACCGGCGATTCCGATTCGTGCGTGGCGATGAAAAATCGAACATTCATATGTACCGTCGGCGCGTAGGGATTACGCGGATGCAACACCAACGACACGCCCATCGCTTCGAAGCCGCGCCCCGCTAATTCCGGTCGCGAAGCACTTGCTGATGGCGGGAGTTGCTTGCCGAATACATGGGAGAAACTCACGACTGCGCGCTCGAAAATTTTACCGTCTTCCGTCAGACAACTTACACCACCGCCGCCCTCAGGACGATCCCAACTATCGCGACGAAATAGTTTGGCTTCGATGTTTTCCAGCGCGGCAACAATCCGATTTTGTAGCCCAACGTAGTATTCTTTTGCGCGAACCGCAATCATCGGAAAATCTTTCCCGTGCGAAGATCTTGGATCGTCGATGGATTTTTCCGCACGCCGATTTTTCCGGGAATCACCATTACATTGGGACCAAACCGGCGCAAACACTCGCGCGTCGTCTTGCCAGGCCGTTGACCGGCGCGATTTGCGCTGGTTGATACTAGTGCGCTGGCCAGCCGAGCACACAGGTTGTGCGCATCTTCGTGAGCGGTCACTCTCACCGCGAGTGCCGCATGACGGCCTCGCAGTGCGCGCTTCACACGCGCCTTCGCGGGCGCCAACCAAGTGTGTGGCCCCGGCCAAGTCGCTTGCATACGCCTCATATTTTCCTCGCTAACGCCATTAAGCAACGAGGAAAATCGCTCGAATCGATCACCGACAATAATAAGGCCTTTAGATTTTGGCCGGCGTTTGATGCGCAGCAGTTTTCGCAACGCACGTTCATTATCAGGATCGCAGCCCAAGCCAAAGCAAGATTCCGTCGCGTAGGCGATGATGCCGCCGCGGCCCAAATGTACGCGCAAGCGCTGCACTCGCGCGACCGTTAAGCCATGCATTATTTGCCGGCGAGGGCACGATGGCCAATGTCGTGGCGCAATTGCATGCCGTCGAATTGGATGCCTGCTGCGAAAGCGTAGGCGCGCTGCTGTGCAAGCTTCATGTTGTCGCCGAGCGCGGTCACACAAAGCACGCGGCCACCGGACGTCAGCACGTCGTGATCACGCAGCGTCGTTCCGGCGTGAAATACCACGCGATCGGAACTATTTGCGGGAAGCCCGTGGATAACATCTCCCTTGCGCGGCGCATCCGGATAACCCGCCGCCGCTAGCACCACACCCACGGCGACGCGGCCATCCCAATCGGCTTCGATTTGATCGAGCGTGCCGTCCACGGCGTGATCGAGCAACGTTGCTAAGTCGCTTTTCAGTCGCATCATAATCGGCAGCGTTTCCGGATCGCCAAGGCGGCAGTTAAATTCCAACACCTTCATATTGCCGGCCTTGTCGATCATCAGGCCGGCATAGAGAAAGCCGGTATACGTGATGCCTTCGTTTTTCATGCCGCGCACCGTCGGGCGAATCACTTCGCGCATGACTTTTGCATGAAGCGCTGGCGTCACGATGGGCGCCGGCGAGTAGGCGCCCATGCCGCCGGTGTTTGGGCCCTGATCGCCATCAAGCAAGCGCTTGTGATCCTGACTGGTGGCGAGCGGCAAAATATGTTCGCCATCGACCATCACGATGAAACTTGCTTCCTCGCCGACCAAAAATTCTTCGATCAGCACCCGCGCGCCCGCGGCGCCGAGCTTATTGTCGGCGAGCATAAAATCTACCGCGCGATGGGCTTCATCCAGCGTCAATGCAACCACCACGCCTTTGCCCGCTGCAAGGCCATCGGCCTTGATTACAATGGGCGCACCGAAGCGATCGATATACGCGTGTGCTTCGGCAATATCCGATGAGGTTTCCGAATTGGCTGTCGGAATGCCATGGCGCTGCATAAAGCGTTTAGCGTAATCTTTCGAACTTTCTAATTGCGCCGCAGCGCGCGTAGGCCCAAAGATTCGTAACTTTGCATCGCGAAACGCGTCGACCACACCGGCGGCAAGTGGCGCTTCAGGGCCGACAACGGTCAGTCCAATATCCTTATCACGCGCAAACTCAACCAACGATGGAATGTCGGTGATGTCGACATTTTCGATGCCGGATTCACGCGCGGTTCCTGCGTTGCCGGGCGCGACATAGATGCGCGAAACGCGTTTGCTCTGTAGCAGTTTCCATGCGATTGCGTGTTCTCGGCCGCCGGAACCAATGACCAGAACCCTCATAACGTTTTCAAACTACCTGTGCTGTGAAGCGCTCGGATGCTGCTTCGTGGCAATGCATGCCTGAAGAGCCGCATGAATAAAGGCTCTTGGCCTAGTGGTTTGTGCGGCGCCATATCAATGGCGAAAATGCCGAACGCCCGTCAACGCCATAACGATGCCGTGCTCATTTGCGGCGGCAATGACTTCTCCGTCACGCATACTGCCGCCGGGTTGAATCACCGCTTTTGCGCCCGCTTGAGCGATCACATCCAAGCCATCGCGGAAGGGGAAAAACGCATCTGATGCGGCGACAGAATTCATCAAATCCAAACCTGCGTTTTGCGCTTTCATCGACGCCAATTTCGTTGAATCGACACGGCTCATTTGCCCCGCGCCGATGCCCAATGTTCGGCCTTGCGAACAAAAAACAATCGCGTTGGACTTCACAAACTTAGCGACGCGAAACGCGAAAATCATATCGTCCAACTGGGCGGGACTAGGTTTCTTTTCGCTGACAATTTTCAGATCGCGCGATTCCACTAACGCGCTATCGGGCGATTGCAACAACAATCCGCCGCCGACCCGTTTCATATCCCAGCGATGGTGGCTTAACGCGAATTCCACCGCGAGAACGCGCACGTTGGTTTTTTGTTTAAGCAGAGCGAGCGCTGCAGCAGAATAGCCTGGCGCGATCAGTACTTCCAAAAATTGTTTGGTGACTGCCTCTGCCGTCGGCGCGTCCACTTCGCGGTTGAACGCGATAATGCCACCGAACGCAGACGTCGGATCCGTGGCGAACGCATGGCGATAGGCGTCTAGCGGCGTATCGGCGGTTGCGACGCCGCAAGGATTGGCGTGCTTAATAATCACGCATGCGGTGTGCGAAAAACTTTTCACACATTCCCAAGCAGCGTCGGCGTCGGCGATATTGTTGTAAGAAAGTTCTTTGCCCTGTAGCTGCTGATAATTTGCCAGCGCGCCGGGCGCGGGTTTCAGATCGCGATAAAACGCCGCATGCTGATGCGGATTTTCACCGTAGCGCAAAGTCTGGACTTGCTCGAACTGCATATTCAACCGGGTCGGAAATTCGCCGGGCTTCGATTCGCTATCCAGTGATGTCAAATAATTACTGATCGCGCCGTCGTATTCCGCTGTGTGGCTGAATGCCTTGCACGCCAAACGGAACCGGGTCGCATCGCTCAATCCATCGTGCTCCAATAGTTCTTTCGCGATTAGCGCGTAGTCTGTCGGATCTGTCACCACGGCTACGCTGCCATGGTTTTTTGCGGCGCTGCGGACCATCGCCGGACCGCCAATGTCGATATTTTCAATCGCGTCGGCTAACAAAACTTTGGGTCGCGCGACCGTTTCGCGAAAGGGATAAAGATTGACCACGACCAAATCGATCGGCGGAAAGCCCTGCGCTTTCATTTGCGCGACGTGCTCGGGTAAATCGCGCCGGCCGAGAATGCCGCCATGAATTTTCGGATGCAAAGTCTTTACTCGACCATCCAGCATTTCCGGAAAGCCGGTGTAGTCGGAAACTTCGGTGACGACGATACCGGCATCGCGCAACATTCTCGCCGTGCCACCGGTAGAAAGTATTTCGACGCCACGCTCGCGTAGGGTTTGCACGAATGCGAGAACGCCGGTCTTATCGGAGACGCTGATCAGCGCACGTTGAATCTTGATCATCGGAATGTTTGCACTAAAGCGAGGTTAATCGATGCCGTATTGCGACATCTTTTTTCGTAGTGTATTGCGGTTCAATCCTAAAATATCGGCCGCTTTGGTTTGATTTCCGCCCGATTGGTGCAACACCACTTCGATCAACGGCCGTTCCACACTTTCCAATACGGCCTCATACACCGCGCAGGGTTTTTCGCCATCCAAATGTTTAAAATAGTCGCCAACCGTCTTCCGCACGCAGGCGGAAATTTCATTTTCTTTTTTCATGCGGCAAGTTCTTCCGGAACGTAACTCAGGCGCTCGTTCTCTGCTGCAAGTGCGCCAAAGAAATTGTTGATTGTTTGAATTTGTTCGTGACTCGTTTGCAACTGCATTAGCCCGTGGCGGAAATTGGCCGAGCCCACCAATCCCTTGGTGTACCAGCCAATATGTTTACGGGCAACTTTAACGCCGGTTTCTTCACCATAAAATCCATACAAGTCATCCAGATGTTTCATCATCACCCGGTGGATTTCCTGCACCTTGGGTAAAGGTAAATGGGTCCCGGTCTGTAAAAAATATTCGATCTCGCGAAAAATCCACGGCCGACCTTGTGCAGCGCGGCCGATCATCACCGCGTCAGCGCCGGTGTATTCGAGCACGTGCTTGGCTTTTTCCGGCGTCGTGATATCGCCGTTGGCGATCAGCGGAATCTTGATATAGGTTTTTACGGCCGCAATCGTGTCGTACTCGGCGTCGCCGGTGTAGGCGCAAGCGCGCGTGCGGCCATGCATCGCGAGCGCTTGAATGCCGGCGCTTTCGGCAATGCGCGCGACCATGATGGCGTTTTTACTTTGTTTGTCCCAGCCGGTGCGAATCTTCAACGTCACCGGCACGTTCACCGCACCAACCACGGCGTCGAGAATTTTTCCGACTAATGGCTCATCACGCAGTAATGCCGAACCCGCCATAACATTACAGACTTTTTTTGCCGGGCAACCCATGTTGATATCGATAATTTGCGCGCCTCTATCGACATTATATTTCGCGGCCTCGGCCATCATCGCCGGATCGGCGCCCGCTATTTGCACCGATTTGGGTTCAACTTCGCCGTCGTGATTAGCGCGGCGCATGGTTTTTTCCGATCCCCACAGTAAGGAATTGGACGCGACCATTTCCGAGACGGCCATGCCCGCGCCCATCATCTTGCAAAGTTGACGAAACGGACGATCAGTCACGCCGGCCATCGGCGCCACGACAATATTATTCTTCAGCAGATAGGGGCCGATTTGCATGACAAATATTTTGGGGGGAGGCTGCGAATTTTACGCCTAATTTTTAAGCGAGTAAAACGCGCGGGAACCTTCGGCTAGAATACCCACTCGAATATGGCTACATCCAACTACTTTAACAACTCAAATTGCCTTCGAGGAGATTATGAACAAAAAATTCTTCAGCGCCCTGTGCTCCGCCGCATTATATTCGTCCAGTATTTTTGCGGCCGAGTGCCAGTCCGAAGGCGCCTATGAGCAGTTCGCTTTTCAACCACCACCCGGTTTTGTCGAATTGCGCGCGCGTAGCGTACAAAATGGCATCACCTACACGTTCCGAGAAGATAAATTAGAGAACGAAACCGCCGGGATCATTCAATTGGTTTTCAACTATACCAAGGATGACTTTTCGTTGCTCAAGCCGGAACACCGCGAAGAGGTGAAGGACATTTATATCAATCGCTATATCGGTGGTATCGAGAGTCGCCGCGCAGATTTCACGAAAAGCGCAGTGACAAACGAATCCGTTGGCAATAGCGAGTACAAGAAAATTGCGTGGTCGGGCAAGGCGGGTAAAGAAGACATGAAGGGTGTGATGTATGTTACGGTCACCAATAATGTCGTGACGATATTGAATTTGCAAATGCCTGTTCCAAGCGATGAAACTATGGAAAAATCAGTTCAAAGCTGTTTGAGCACTCTGAAGCTCACGCTCGATTGATATCATTTGCTTGTTTTGGGGGGCCGTGACAGAAGTTCACAATTCCGTAACGTTAGCCTTGCTATGCTTCGGGCATGAATACAAATCTGCCCTCCCTAATCCTTTGCGGTTTTTTATTAATGTGGATGCTCGCCTATTGGGTGTTCCCACTTGTCTTGGTGCGTTTGCGCCAACCGCGCCGCGTAGAAAAGACCGAAGCCAATCGATTTTTAGCGGAAACCGGCACGATTCATCGACTCGGCCGTGGTGATTCTTCCGAAACTGCTTAATTTGAAGTAGCCCGAGCGCGACAGAGGTTACTCGCGCTTAATCAGAACATCTAATCGTCAGTCCCGCGCAAAGCCGTTAAACTAACGGCTATGCAAATCCAATTCGTTTCCCGGTGTTAACCAAGCTTGCCGGCGGCAAGGTCATCGATCCCGCGCGCGGGATCAATGGCGAATTGCGCGACGTATACCTGTGCGACGGCCGCATTGTCGATGTGCCTTCAAGTAACGATCGCATCGATCAAATTTACGATCTCGCCGGAAAAATCGTGATGGCGGGTGCCATCGATATGCATACTCATATCGGTGGCGGCAAGGTGAATATCGCGCGCGCCATGTTGCCGGAAGATCATCGCGACGATCCCTTGGCTCGCACGGAACTCACGCGAAGCAGCGCCGGTTACGCCGCGCCTGGAACCTTGGCAACCGGCTATCGCTATACGGAAATGGGCTACACCGCGTGTTTCGAGCCGGCATTGCTGCCGGTCAATGCGCGCCAAGCGCATCTGGAAATGGCCGATACGCCGATCATCGATCGCGGCGGTTACGCGATGCTCGGTTCTGATGATTTTTTGCTGCGCATGCTCGCCGCCAAGCGCGACCAAAAAGCCATCAACGACTATGTTGCGTGGACATTGCATGCCGCGCAGTGTATGGCGATTAAAGTCGTCAATCCCGGTGGCATCAGTGCGTTCAAGTTCAATCAGCGCAAACTCGATCTCGACGAGGAACACGTTCACTATCGCCAAACGCCGCGCCATATTTTGAAGGCATTGGCGCAAGCGCTGGAAGATTTGAAGATTCCCCACCCGCTGCATGTTCACGCCAGCAATCTCGGCGTGCCAGGCAATGTCGAGACGACGCTGGAAACAATAAATGCGGCCGAAGGATTGCCCATTCATCTGACGCATATTCAGTTTCATGCCTACGGAACCGAAGGCGATCGCAAGTTTTCTTCCGGCGCAGCGCGCATCGCCGAAGCGATCAACGCGAGTAAAAATGTTAGCGCCGACGTCGGCCAAATTCTATTCGGACAAACTGTAACGGCTTCGGGCGACAGCATGGCGCAGCATCGCAATTCCGGCTTCGCCAATCCGAAGAAATTTGTCATCATGGACATCGAATGCGACGCCGGCTGTGGCGTGGTGCCGTTCCGCTATCGCGACAAAAATTTCGTCAATGCCTTGCAGTGGGCCATCGGGCTTGAAATATTTTTGCTGGTGAATGATCCCTGGCGAATTTTCCTAACGACCGATCACCCTAACGGCGCGCCGTTTACCAGTTACCCGCACTTGATAAAATTGTTGATGGATAAAACGTTCCGCAATGAGCAGCTTTCGCGTCTCAATCCTGAAGCCGTTGCGCTGAGCACCCTGGCCTCGATTACTCGCGAATATTCTCTTTACGAAATCGCAATCATGACCCGCGCTGGCCCGGCGAAGATTTTGGGCTTGCGAGATCGCGGCCATCTGGCCGTTGGCGCGGCGGCGGATATCACGGTTTACGAAGATTTGCCGGATCGTGAGAAAATGTTCGCGAAGCCGACGCACGTTTTCAAAAATGGCGAGCTTGTCGCTCGAGATGGCAAAATCGTCAAAGTCACGTGTGGCAATACCCACGTCGTCAAGCCAGAGTTCGACCGCGGTATCGAGAAAGAACTCGAAAAATATTTTGATCGCTTTCAAACCATGCGTTTAGATAGTTTCAAAATCAGTGACGATGAAATGAGCGAGATCGGCCAAGGATCACGGCTGCACGTGCATGAATGCGCGCGCCATTGAGCGGTATTTTTTTCGAACGATGATTTAAATATGCAACTTTCTAAAGATCAATTAGCAAGCTACGAACGCGACGGTTTTTTGGTTTTGCCCGAGCTTTTTTCGATGCGCGAAGTTGAGGCCATGAAGGCCGACCTGCAACGCATTCAACAAATCGACACGGATCACTTGGTGCGCGAGCGCGGCAGCAACGTCGCGAAAACCATTTATCGCGTGCATGAGGCTGATGGCCCCACTGCGTCACCGATATTTCACCCGGCCGCACGTTCGCCACGCTTACTCGAGCCGGCGCAGCAACTGCTCGGCGATGACGCGCTGTACGTCTTTCACACTAAATGTAATTTAAAGAGCGCTATCGATGGCTCTGTTTGGCAATGGCATCAAGACTATGGCTCGTGGCGGCGCGACGGTGTGCCTGAACCGTCGCTGACGACAGCGCTGATCATGCTCGACGAACCAACGGAGCTAAATGGTTGCCTGTATTTTCTTCCCAGCAGTCACAAGCTCGGCAATTTGGAATCGGAGATGGACGATCAAACCACGTCCTATCGCTTGTGGGTGGTGCCGAAAGATCAACTGCTCGGCATCATGAAGCAGAGTCCCGAGCCGGTCGCCATTCTCGGTAAGCCGGGCACGGTCGTGTTTTTCCATTGCAACATTTTGCATGCCTCCGGCCACAATTTGTCGCGGCACGATCGTTGGCATATATATGTCGTGTATAACCAAGTGGCGAATGGGCCGAATGCAGTGCCGAACCCGCGCCCGGATTATCAGCGCTCGATTAATTTCAAGCCACTGGCTATCGGCACGGACGATATCCTTTCCAAAGCGAAGGAAAAAACAATGTAGGCTGGGTTAGGCGCAACGTGCCGTAACCCAGGTTTTCACAAAATTAGGCGGCCCAGGAGCCAATATCCATGCGGTTCTTCAGGCATAGTATTAATGTATTTTTCAGCATGATTGCCTTTCGCAGCAGAAGTTAGATAATGTCGTAGTTAAGTAAATCGCACGTTAAAAGGTAACGATCATGATCCCCGAAAAAATCGAAGTAAACATTGCCGGCGGCCTGGATGTTCCTTTGCCGTCGATGGCGCGCGTACGACAAAAATTCGACGCCGCAAAATTGGCGGATATTCCAGGCGCAATTCACAAAGAATTTTCGCGCCAGGAAATTCGTGAACGGGTAAAACCAGGACAAGTCATCGCCGTCGGTTGCGGTAGCCGCGGCATCGCGAATATCGCGCAAATCGCCATCGCCGTGATCGCGGAACTCAAAGCGCTCGGCGCGAAGCCATTCATTTTTCCGTGCATGGGTAGCCATGGCGCGGCGACGGCCGAGGGACAGAAGAAAGTATTGGAGACCTACGGCATCACCGAGGCCTCAACCGGCGTGCCGATTCGCGCGACGATGGAAACGACGATCGTCGGCCATCTCGACGACGGCACGCCGGTGCATATGGATAAATATGCTAGCGAAGCCGAGGCGATCGTGGTCATCAATCGCATCAAGCCTCACACTGGTTTTCGCGGCGCAACGGAGAGTGGGCTGACGAAAATGCTCGCGATCGGCATCGGAAAAATTACCGGCGCGGCGACTTATCACACCCATGGAATGGATCGCTTTCCGGAATTGCTGCCGCAAATTCGTGAAATGAATATTTCGCAGCGCAATGTAATTTTCGGCGTCGGCATTGTTGAAAACGCTTACGACGAAACCGCGCACATCGAAATCGTTCCCGCACAAAACTTGAAAACGCGCGAGCCGGAGTTGCAAGCGATGGCGAAGCGGCAAATGCC
The DNA here is from genome assembly GCA_031419835.1 of Pseudomonadota bacterium. Classification (GTDB taxonomy): domain Bacteria; phylum Pseudomonadota; class Gammaproteobacteria; order Burkholderiales; family JALYOK01; genus JALYOK01. The sequence continues at coordinate 12,899 of JANOLP010000225.1, forward strand.
GCAGTTGTTTTTCGACGATATCGACGTATTAATTATCGATGAAATGGGAAAAAATATTTCCGGTGCGGGCTTCGATCCGAATATCACCGGCCGCAATCGACGCAACGTGAAATGGCAAGAGACGCCGCGGGTCAAAAAAATTGTTGTGCTTGGGCTCACGCGCGTGAGTCAGGGCAATGCCACCGGCATCGGCTCCGCGGACGTGATTACGATGCGGCTTTACAAAGAGCTCGATGTCGCGTCAACCTACGCCAATGTGATTACCTCGATGAATCTCGACGGCGGCGGGATTCCTATCATCATGAACAATGATCACGATGCCATCGCGCTCGCGGTCAAAACCGTGGTGCGCGTGAAGCCGGAAGATTGCCGTATCGTGCGCATTCGCAATACGTTGCATTTGGGCGAGATCGAAGTTTCCAATGCGCTGTTGGATGAGGTGCGTCGCCAGCCCGAGCGATTTGAAATCGCCGAGGCGCCGCGTGATGTTAAATTCGACGGGCAAGGAAATCTCGGACCGCTTCTGGGTGAAGTTCACGCCGCTGCTTAATATGTGTCATTCCCGCGTAGACGGGAATCCATAGCGCCGTTGCATTTTGAGGGCCGTCATTCTCGTCATAAGCCAAATGGATTCCCGCCTACGCGGGAATGACACCGCGGGAATTCGCTTTCCATGAACCCTACCGGGATTGTCACCTTTAACATGTCATCCTGAACCCTTCGCTACGCTCGAGGGTAAACTCCGTGAAGGATCTGCTTTCCTACGGCAGCGAAAGCAGATCCTTCGCGTTGCTCAGGATGACATGTGGAAGTGGAAGCAAGAACGCCGGCGGTTCATGGTCCGCGGGCAGTATTGGCAGCGCCGATGCAGGCAGCTCGCAACGAGGTAATGGTCGATGTTTGAGAAGAAAATAGGAAACAAATGAAACTTTACGAACTACAAAACCGCGGCGGCCTGGACAACGTCGTCCGCGCCGATCGAGCCAATCCCAAACCCGGCCCGGGGCAAGTGTTACTAAAAATGAAAGCCTGTTCGCTCAATTATCGCGATCTATTAGTGGCCAAAGGCGGCTACGGCGCGCCGCCACCGGCCGGGCGAATTCCACTGTCCGATGGCGTCGGCGAAGTGGTCGAAATCGGCGCGGGGGTTTCGCGTGTAAAAGTCGGCGATCGCGTTGCGGGTACTTTCATGCAAGCTTGGCTCGGCGGCGATATTCCAATTGAAGCGCCGCTAAGTGCACTGGGGGGCGCCATCGACGGCATGTTGGCCGAGTATGTGGTGCTTTCCGAACAAGGTGTGGTGAAAGTGCCGGCGCATTTGACCGATGACGAAGCCGCGAGCTTGCCGTGCGCGGCGGTCACCGCGTGGAACGCATTGATACGCCAAGGCGGCATGAAGGCAGGCGACACGGTGGTCTGCCTCGGAACCGGCGGCGTGTCGATGATCGCACTGGCATTTGCGAAAATGAATGGTGCGAAGGTAATCGTCACATCGAGCTCGGACGAAAAACTCGCGATTGCCAAACAGCTAGGCGCCGACGAAACTATCAACTACAAAACAACGCCTGATTGGGACAAGACGGTGATCGAGCGCACCAATGGCCGCGGCGCGGACATCGTCATCGAAGTCGGCGGCAGCGGTACGCTTTCAAAATCCATCAACGCCGCGCGCCTCGGCGGTACCGTTGCGCTGATCGGTGTGATTGCCGGCACCAGCGGCGAGATTAATACCGCCGCGATTTTGCGCCGACATATTCGCGTACAAGGCATCTACGTCGGCTCACGCGAAATGTTCGAAGAGATGAATCGCGCCATCGAGGTCAACAAAATGCGTCCCGCCATCGGACGTAGCTTCGGATTTGAAGAGGCGGGCGCGGCGTATCGTTATCTCGAAAGTGCGGTGCATACGGGAAAAGTGACAATTCGTATCTAGAATGCAGCGGACCGTGCCATTCGTTCGAGGCGGAGCAAACTATTTTGAGAGGAGAAAGTATGAAACGATCCGCAGTCTTTTTTCCACTGTTGTCTTTCGTGGTTGCCGCCCATTTACTACATCCCAGTACGTCCTACGCGGCGGAGTTCCTGAATTCGGGGAAGGTCTTGCCCAAGAACCTGCCCTTTTCCGAAGCGGTTCGTCACGGCGACACACTGTATCTCTCGGGACAGGTCGGTATTGTTCCCGGCAGCTTGAAACTCGCGCCCGGCGGCATCAAAGAAG
>JANOLP010000226.1:0-18465 GCA_031419835.1 Pseudomonadota bacterium
ATTCTTTCGCGCGCAAAAGCTCCTTCTCGGCGTCTAGACCATAGCCGAGCGCGGAATAAGCTTCCCCCAGCATCCACTGTGCTTCGGCATGTTTGGGATTGGTCTGCAGGATGTTTTTAAGCTCAATGATCTGCGCCTGAAGTTTGCCGCGGGACTGGTAAGTTTTCGCGTTCTCAAGATGTTGTGCTTCCGAGACTTGGTTGGATTTATTACACCCGCTGATGGCGAAAACAAGCGCCAGCATTAATACGGCGAGGACCGATTGGTTGTTTTTGACCAATTTAAAGGAAATTAATGAGTTACTCATTTCTTGATTTGCTCCAGTAAGGCACGGGCTTCCGCTTCCTCAGGAAACTTTTTCCCCATGGCTAGGACTCGTTCCACTAAGGCGCGAGCCTTATCTCGTTCGCCGGACTTGGCGAAGGCTTTTGCCAAATGAAAACTGATATCCGGGCTATCGGGCGTCTTGGTCGCTGCGGCTTGCAACAATTCAATTGCGCGAGGTATTTTTCCGGCATCCAGCAACAGCATCGCCAGGGTATCTTCGATCGCAGGATTGCTCGGCTGCAATGCATATGCCTGCTCGGCGTATTTCATTGCGCGCGGGTCCTTTAATTGCTGTAACGACCATGCGATATTATTGAGCGCGAGGAGGTTTTTGGGATCCTTTTCCAGGATGGCTTGGTAGTTTCTCGAAGCTTCCAAATATTGCCGTTTAATCAACAGCAGGTCGGCGAGATAAATGCGAACCTGAAGGTCTTGCGGATTGTTTTTGAGATGATTTTCAAGAACCGTGTCAGAAACGGCTTTGCCAGCAAGATTTTCCGCATTGTGCAGTTTAATCAGAATAGCACCGGAATTGGCAAGGTCGAATGCCGCCTGATAAGAACTCACGGCTTGGGTCGGGTTTTCCTGCGCCAGGAAAATATCGCCGGCGAGAACATGGCCAGCAGGCGACTTCGGCGATGATTTCATCGCTGCGCGCGCGACCGACAGCGCCTCATCAAAGCGTTTGGTTTGGACAAGTAGACTCGCCAGTGCCACCTGCGCATCAAGGAAATCGGGTTTCAATGCCAGCGCCTTTTTCAGCGAGGCTTCCGCAGCGCGATTGTTTTTGCTCGCCAATTCAGCTTGTGCGGTTCGATAAAATCCTACCGGAGATTCGGGCTGAATCTTGTTCAATTTTTCAAAAGTTGTGATCGCTTCGTTATTTTGTTCCGCGGAAAGTTGCGCCATGCCGAGCAAGTCAAGTAACTCGGGATTATCCGGGCTTTGATTTTGGGCATCTTGTGCCGCAGTAACGGCTTGTTTGGCGTCGCCTATTTGCGTGTAGTAACGAACCAACGCCAGGCTCGGCTGAGACGCTTTGGGATGCGCTAAGCGGGCTTTCTTGATCCAATCAAGTGCCACGTCGGATTGTTTATTTGCCACTGCCAAGTTGGCAAGCGCGAGCATCGCCTGCATGTTGGACTTATCCTTGCTCAACATCGCAAGGAAACGATTTTTTGCGCCTTCGGGGTTCTTTTCTTGTAGATCTAAGGAAGCTAAATTCGCCGTCGCAGGAAAGTAAGTGGGATTGAGTTCAAGCGCACGTTCGAAACTTTTTTTAGCATTGACAAGGTCTTTATTTCCCGCATATGCGGCGCCCTTGAAATTGTAAGTGAGGGGATTATTAGGCTGTTTTTTCTCGAGTCCCTCCAGGGCCTTTAACGCGGCATCGAATTCGCGCCGATTGATATGAGACATCGCAAGCAGAATATCGGCCCTAAATTGCCCAGAATCCATTGACGCGGCTTTTTCAAGGTCCGCTATGGCAGCACTCGCTTCGCCACCCGCCATGCGGCTTAAGGCAAGCCCAGTACGAATACCCGCGCTTTTGGGGTCGATCGACGCGGCTCTTTCCAGATACTGCGTTGCTTTGTCGTAATCCCCCGCTTGCATATGCGCTTCTCCTGCGATAGCGAGGATCTGCGGGTCATCATTGGCGCGAGCCGCTGCGGGTTCAATAACTTCAATAGCCTTCTGCGGTTGCTGCGAACGCAACAACAACGCGCCTAACAGTCTGCGCGCCAGGAGGTTATCAGGCGTGCTCTCTAGGACTTTGCGTAAATTCGTTTCGGCTTGTTCTTTAGAACCCAAAGCCCCATAAACCGCCCCAGACAAAAGCAAACTCGGCAAATGATTTGGAATGACCCTTAGCACATCCAAGAGCGCATCGCGTGCAGCTTCGTTTTTGTTACTGCGAAAATGAATCAGCGCTTGTAGGTACGTTCCTATCAGATTTTTCGGTTGTAACTTAAATGCGCTATTGATGTCAGTTTGGGCTTCCGCCGTTTTACCCGCGGCGAGCAATACCGAAGCCCTGCTTAATAGTGCCGGAAGACTCTGCGGATGTGCCTCAACGGCGCTACTATACGCGGCGATTGCTTCATCGTTATGCCCCTGGTAGCGCTTGAAGTCACCCTTTGCAGTTAGCGCATCGAGATTCTTTGGATCCTTGGCAAGCGCGGCGTCAATCAATTTTAGGGCGCCATCAATATCTTGCGTGGAAGCCACGAGTCTGGCTTGTCCAACTAGAGCGTCACTAAAATCCGGCCGCGCCGCGAGCGCCGCTTTGAAATCGGCTTCGGCCTCTTTATTTTGTCGCAGTCCGGCGTGGGCCTGGGCGCGCAGCACCAGAACATCGGCAAAATTGGTTGCGCCTGCGGGCGGCGCCGGCATCTCTGACAATACCCGCTCAAATGCACCTTGGCGCAACAACGAGCCTCCAAATTCCATGGAAGCCTTGGGGTGATCCGGCTTTAATTCTAATGCCCGCTTAAGTTCTTTTTCGGCAGAAACGCTATCACCTGTGCGGTTATACATCACACCGAGACGGTAGCGAATCTCGGCGTTTTCTGGCTCATTCTGCAACGCATTTTTGAGTTGAATTACTGCAGATTTTAGATCACCTTTATCCTGGAAACGCTGCGCTTCTTGTAACAGGGTTTCAGTGGAGGCTTGTTGATTGCAACCGCTAAGGCCAAACACGGCCGACATTAACAAGACAATTTTGAGCGTCGCGGGAAAACTCAATTGGCCAATGAGTCGATACGCGTACGCGCGGCGAGAATCGGGCATAAATTCACCTTTTTGAATTCGATTTAAAAGTAAGCAGGACTAGATTCAATAGCGGAAACGTGGTTATTTGATGCCGTGGCGATTAAGTAAATCGTATAACGTCGGGCGGCTTATGCCTAGCAGTTCCGATGCTTGAAGCATATTGCCTCCGACCCGGCCAAGGGCGCGTACCAAAGCCTTTCGCTCGGCTTCTTCGCGTACCTGGCGCAAGTTCAAGGGCTCTACTACTTCGTCAGACAAGTTCAGACCCAGATCCAGTTGCGTAATTTGCGGGCCATCGGTCATGATAACGGCGCGTTTAATGAAATTTTCCATTTCGCGGGCATTTCCAGGCCAACGATAAGCTTCGATCGCTTGTAGCGCTTCAGGGGAAAAACCTTGCAGCGAGCGGCTTTGAGATTTACAGAATTTTTCTAGAAACGCGTGGGCAAGTAAGGTCAAATCGCCTTCGCGTTCTCGCATCGGCGGTATTTTGACTACGATTTCACTCAACCGATAATATAAGTCCTCACGAAATCGACCGTCCTTAATGAGCGTCGAAAGATCTTGATGTGTCGCACAGACGATCCGTATGTCTACGGCAATTTCCTCACGACCACCCACTCGTTCGAAAACGCGCTCTTGCAAAAAACGCAACAGTTTCGCTTGTAGCGAAAATGGCAGGTCACCCACTTCGTCAAGAAATAACGTTCCGCCTTCGCCGAGTTCGACTTTGCCTTTCGTTTGCTTTGCGGCACCGGTAAATGCGCCTTTCTCATAGCCGAATAATTCGCTCTCCAGCAAGTTTTCCGGTATCGCTGCACAATTGATTGCAACAAATTTTTTGACGGCACGTGGGCTGAGCTGGTGCAATGCGCGAGCAAGCAATTCTTTTCCGGTACCACTTTCACCGAGAAGCAGAACCGACAAATCCGACGGGGCGACTTTTTCCACCGTCCGGCAGACTTTCTGCATCGCCGGATCGTTAGTAATAATCCCGCTTACCGGCGAGTCTGTCTGACGCAGTACTAGGCGACGATTTTCTTGCTGCAAATCGTGAAGGCGAAACGCTCGTTCGACGATTAAACCGAGAATTTCCGGGTCTACCGGTTTTTGGTAAAAGTCGTATGCACCCAATCCGATTGCCCGGACTGCATGCGCACGCTCTTGATTGCCTGTGACCATGATAATTTTGGTATCGGGCGCCAACGACAAGATTGCCTCTAAAGTCGCCAGGCCTTCGCTTGCACCATCCGGATCGGGCGGGAGTCCAAGATCAACGGTCGCAACTGCAGGCTCATGGCGCCTGACCACGGCGATTGCAGCATCTCGGTCGCCGGCGACCAAAACTTCATAGCCGTCAAAACTCCATTTGAGTTGTTTTTGCAGCCCTGGATCATCCTCAACGATCAGCAAGACCCCTTTGGATTGGCTCATCAAGCTTCCCTATTCGATGTTGCGGGTACTGGAGCGGTATTCATGACAACGAGTGGCAAATACAAAATAAAGGAGCTACCTCGACCGATTTCACTTTGAACTTCGATTTGACCGCCCAACTCAGTGACGTATTGTTTTGTTTCATAAGCGCCGATTCCCATGCCAGAGGTTTTAGTCGTTTCAAAGGGTTGAAATAGCGTCTCGCGGATGAAATCTTTGGACATGCCACGTCCAGAATCAATGACCTCGATGAGCGCCTTGCCGCCCATTTCTTTCAAGCGTATTTTAACCGTACCTTCGGCGGGGGTTGCTTCAATCGCGTTTTGTAACATATGCCCAATTGTACGTTCTAGACGCTCTCGGTCGGCACGCAAACTTAGTCCCGGTGAATGCACTTCCAATTGAGGCTGCGGTTGGTAGTTTTCTTTCGCAGCAACGATGCGTCTCAACATGCTTTCCAAATCGACAATGGTGTGTCCGCCTGGCGCAGGGCTGCCACTACGAAGCTGCGTAAGCAGGCGTTGCATTTTTTCCACGGAATTTTCAACTGTTTCTATCATATCTTCCAGAAACGCCGGGTTATGTTTGTGTTTCTGTACATTCGAAAGTAGCAGCGACAGTTGTGATACCAGATTTTTCAGATCGTGTACGACAAACGCCGACATGCGATTGAACGACTCAAATTGCCGCGCCACAAGAAGCGACTTTGCCGCTTCCAGTTGCGCGAGGTAACTGGCAGCCTGACAGCCTGCGGTTTTCAATAAATCGCTGACTTCCCAATTTACCGCGAGTCGCCCATGGGACTCTGCTAGGACGATGAAGCCGATCAATTGTTCGTGCAACATCAACGGAACGACCATACCAGCGCGCGGAATATCCGTTAGCCATGACGGTAATTTCAGACCCTCATACTTTTCCGGGTTCGCATGATACTCATTGAGATAGATTACCCACTCCTTGCGCCGAATAAACGCGACGAATTCGCTATCTTCGCGTTCGGCACCGGTTGCCTGTGGCATGTTCCAATGTCCTGCTCGATCATAACCGCCGTGGTCTTGGTGCAACCATAATGCACCACCGGGGCTCTCGACTAACTGGGCAATTGCTTGTACCGAGCGTTCTCGTAAGTGAACGCCAGGTTCACCTTCAGACAGGGTGCGGGTGAATCGTAGCCATTCCTCGCGATAGTCGAACCGATAGGTAAAGAAATGTTTGCTCAAAAATACTTTGAAACGGGCGCGCATGGTTCCAGAGGAAAGGATGACCATGAGAAGCAACAGCGCGCCAAACATAAACGTCGCCTGAAATACGCCGCCCCAGGTTCCGCCAAAAAATCGAATGTAATATCCGGCGGCCGCCATCAACATCAAATAAACGCCGGCGCTCAGGAGAGTAGCCGAATGGAAAATCATGCGCCGGGACACGGCGACTTCGAGAGACCACGTACTATTGCGGGCCGCTGATACGACAATAAGCGGAACAACCAGCGCGTTTACAATTCCGCGCGCAGCGAAAATTTCGACGTCGATATGTTTAAACAGCATCGCATCCGAGTATAGGTAGAAGTCGTAGGCGAACATACCGCCGGCGCCTAAACACAGAAACTTAATGCCCCAGCGCTGATCTGGAACTGTGTTTCGATACAAGATTTCAATTAACACCATTCCGGCGACGGCGAGAACAATGCGCCCCAAAATGTCAATCCCAAACCGAAACTGATTTTCATATTCGGGGAACGAAGGCGCAAGTATTGCGGCGGAAATAAGGGTGGTACACACGACGGCCAGGCCTCTGGTGAACCACTTGATGCCAGAGGGCGTATTGCCTGAACGCGGTTGAATCGATGTGAGAAGACTAGACAAAAAAATGAACCAGGCGATATTCCGTAGAATTTCCAAAACGCCCCACCATCGGCCTCCGGAGTCATCGGTGGTAAATTCGTATGCAATAAAGCTTGCCCACAGCATTGAGATCAACGCCGCGATCATTAGCAGGACGCCTTTGGCGCGACCACGCCAACTGCTCGCCAACATGAGGGTCAAAACTAGAAATGCAGCGGCCGCTAGACCGTAACTGATAGTGCCAATCAGTCCGACCATGGATAGATCATTACCTTTGGAAACAATACTGTATGGGGATAGTACAGGTTTTTACACGCAACGCAACCGCATTCTAGCGTGGAAAATCGTGGCGGCAAATATTCGCAACGGTATTTGAACGGAAAAACTCTAACGCGCGCCTTTTCCCCACAAAACGACCTGAACCGTATCGATCAGAATCATGATGTCCAAGAATAAGCTGTGATTCTTTACGTAATATAAATCATATTGTAATTTTTCTTTGGCGTCTTCGACCGATGCGCCATAGGGATAGCGTACCTGCGCCCACCCGGTAATCCCTGGTTTAATACTATGACGAGCCTCATAGTAGGGAATTTCTTGTGCGAGCTGCTGAACAAAAAACGGTCGCTCGGGGCGCGGGCCGACGAAACTCATGTCGCCCTTAAAAACGTTAAAAATTTGCGGCAGTTCGTCGATGCGAAGTTTACGAATTATTCGGCCGATGCGAGTAGTGCGATCGTCGTTTGCAGTCGCCCACATTGGCTTACCAGCCACCTCCGCATCGACACGCATACTGCGAAATTTTGCCACATCGAAAGTTCGTCCGCCCGCCCCGACACGCTCTTGGCGATAAAACAGCGGGCCCGAAGAATCCAATTTGATCAACAAGGCCGTGATCGCCATGACCGGCGAGGTAGCCAGCAAAAGGATTCCACTGGCCAACAGGTCGAATCCACGCTTAATCACATCGCGTAAAGAATTGTTGTTAAATCCTTCCCCTAAGATCAACCAACTGGCGTTCAGCGAGTCAAGTCGAACTTGGCCACGTTCTCGTTCGAAGAAAGTCGAGAGTTCGGTGATACGAATTCCACGTAAGCGGCATTCGAGTAGTTCTTGCATTGGCAGCACGCCACCACGGCGCTCCCGAACCGCAAGTACGATTTCGTTAACAGCGTATTTTTTTACCACCGAGTAAAGCGAGGCATCCCCATCCGGCAAAATGCGCGAGGCAGTCACGTGGTCCTGGCCACCCTTGACGGGCAAGTAACCAATGATTTCCATACTGCTGGTGGTGGTTTGATTATTTACCAACGCCTCGACGTTGTCTGCTCGGGTTCCGGTCCCTAGAACGAGAATGCGCGATTTAAGCAGCCCCCAGTCGGCCCATTTGTGGAATACAGCGCGAACCAAGACCAGCGCGAAAAAGGCAATGATGCAGGAAAGTGCAAAGGCGCCGCGTCCAAGAAATATCGTTGGGAAAACGTAAAAGGTGAAGCTCATGATGGCAAAACCCATCAAAAAGCTTGCGCCCAGGCGAAGCATCGCGCCAGCGAACGAGTCCATGGCGTTGCGTTGATAGAGGCCGAAGGTCGTCATGGTGATGATCATCAACGCAGAAAACACTGAGGCAATCCCGCCGAATTCTATTTTTTCGGTGAGCATTGGTAATGTTACCTGCCCAAAACGTAGCGACGACCCGAAATAAATCGACAGCGCCAAAATTAGCGCTTCAACCAGAATCAATACAGCAATTGGGATAGGAATATAGTGATTAAATACTCGAAGCATGCTTGCCTTTTTTTGGGATGCCCCCGTATCCCGTTGTTTTAAGCGGCCTTATCTGCATCTCTTTGGATGCCTTTGAACGATAAGTCCAAGTATAGGTGAGGCGTTCGTGAATGCCACAAACACGACACAAATTTCAGCCAGCCTGGCAATTATTTGATTTTATTTGATAAAACGATGGGTGACTTCAGTCACTTCTGGCGCGCCCAACAGGATTCGAACCTGTGACCCTTGGCTTCGGAAACCAATACTCTATCCAACTGAGCTATGGGCGCGAATCGTATAGAATAACGAAATCGTTGCGCGGCGTCTACGCAGACCTAGTGCGATGCGCAAATAAGAGCCGGTATAATTTTGATTTTTAATCGTTCATTTTGGGAAGAACTATGTCGTCAAATTCCGGTGATCACCAAATCGCGGGCACCATTAAAAACGCAATCGCGGTTTTTGCTGCTTCCATTGGCCTGGTGTTGATCATTTTCATGTTGGCCCAGTACGCGATCGGTTCCTATGCCGGCCGCGCCAGACAGGGCGACGCGTCCATGTCCGCTTCTGTCGTTGCCGAACGGCTGAAACCTGTCGGCGAGGTTCAGGTCGATGCCAATGCGGCGGCGCCAGTGGCGGTCGCCGCTGCCGTTTCCGCCGCTGCTCCCGCGGTTCCAGGGGTTGCCGGCGTAGATCAGGGCAAAACGACCTACGAGGCAATATGTGCGGCGTGCCATGCGGGCGGTGTAGCGGGTGCCCCGAAGACTGGTGACAAGGCTATCTGGGCTGCACGTTTAGCACAAGGAAACGACGCGCTTTACGCCAGCGCGCTTAAGGGTAAAGGCGTCATGCCCGCCAAGGGCGGCAACCCCGCAATTGCCGACGATGCCGTCAAAGCAGCGGTGGACTATTTGGTTGCTGAGGCGAAATAAAGCCAATGTGGTTGCGCAAAAAGGGGCGAATCGGTCGCCCCTTTTTTGTTTCTAGGCGCGTCTAGTGGCGACCTACGCGATCGGTGATCTCCAGGGCTGTCTCGCGCCGTTGCAGCGGCTACTGAAGAAATGCGCATTCGATCCCGGCAAAGATAATCTTTGGTTTGTCGGAGATTTAGTTAATCGAGGGCCCGATTCTCTCGCGGTGTTGCGATTTGTCAAATCCCTGGGGGATCGCGCGGTTGTCGTGTTGGGCAATCACGATTTGCATTTACTGACGGTCGCGGCCGGATACGTGAAAGCCCACCGTGGCGATACGCTCGACGAAATTTTGAATGCGCCGGATCGCGATGAATTACTTGCTTGGTTGCGTTTTCGGCCGATGATCCATCGCGCGCTTGGCTATACAATGGTTCATGCCGGTTTGCTGCCACGCTGGACCATCGATCAAGCGCAGACTTACGCGCGCGAAGTTGAAATCGCACTGCGCGGCCCGGCGTATCTTGAATTTCTCGCGCACCTGTACGGCAATCAGCCAAACGCGTGGCGTGATGACCTGGGCGGTTGGGATCGGCTGCGATTAATCGTTAACGCGTTCACCCGCCTGAGAATTTGTACCGTCGACGGACAATTGGAATACGCCCATAAAGGCGAGATTGCCGACATTCCGGCAGGATACATGCCCTGGTCGGACGTTCCAGGACGGCGCAGCGCGGACGAGACAATTATTTGCGGTCATTGGTCCGCGCAAGGCTTGCGCCTGGAAAGCAAGCTACTAGCGCTCGATACCGGTTGTTTGTGGGGGCAATGCCTGAGCGCGGTGCGCCTGGAAGATCGCGCATTGTATCAAGTCGATTGCGATGAATTTTTCGATTCGCGCCACTAGTTAGGGAAGCTCTGATTTATTCCGTGTTCTAAGCGAGACAAGGCGCGAGTGAAAAGTATCGACGCAGCATATGTTTGATATGTAAGGAGATATTTTTTGCGAGCAACGCAGTATCGCGACGAAATCTGAATAAATCAGAGCTACATTAGATTGTCCGTACAGGCAATCGGGGTGCGGCTCTCCGGCAATGCATTGCCAGGCGCTAATATTCATGCGCCTTCCGGCTCGACGCTTGAAATAAAGGGCCGCAATCGCGGCCCTTTTTTGTTGCGCTATCGTAAATTAGCCAAGCGGCACAGGAATAAAAATCCGCGCGTTTTGACGTTGAACCAGTACCGCGACTTTACCTTTTGCTTCGTCGACAAGTTTGCGGAACTGATCCGGATCGTTGACGGGTTTGTTGTTCAAACCCAAAATTACATCACCCATCTGGATGCCGGCCTTCGCTGCGGCGCCGCTTACTTGCTCAACCACAACACCGCCAGTGACATCTAATTTCTTGCGTTCATCTTCCGTCAACGAACGCACGCGCACTCCTAGTTTGCTCGGCGCGACGTTGGGATTATCGATGGCAGCAATGTTATCGCTCGGCATTTCGCCCAGCGTGATGTCGACGGTTTTTTCCTTACCGTCGTGCCACACGTTCAACGTCGCTTTTTCGTTCGGCTTAAGCAGGCCGACCATGCGCGGCAAATCGATGGAGCGTTCGACCGGCTTACCGTTCAGCGCCAGCACCACATCGCCGGGCTGCAATCCGGCTTTCTCGCCGGGGCTGCCGCGTTCGACGTTGCCGATGAGTGCGCCTTGGGTATTCTTCAAACCAAACGACTCGGCCAATTCTTTCGTCACCGGCTGAATGCCGACGCCGATTTTGCCGCGCGTGACCTTACCGCTTTTCTGCAGTTGATCTTTGATATTCAATGCCACGTCGATTGGGATGGCAAAAGACAAGCCTTGATAGCCGCCGCTACGGCTATAAATCTGCGAGTTGATACCGATGACTTCGCCCTTCATATTAAAGAGTGGGCCGCCGGAGTTACCGGGATTCACCGCGACATCAGTTTGCAGGAACGGCACATAAGCTTCGTCCGGCAACTCGCGCGACTTCGCGCTGACTATGCCGGCTGTCACCGTGTTATCGAATCCGAACGGCGAACCAATCGCGACGACCCATTCGCCCACTTTTGTCTCGCCAGGATTGCCGAGCTTCACCGCAGGTAAATTCGATGCCTCTATTTTAAGCAACGCCACATCGGTCTTGCGATCAAAACCTATGACCTTGGCTTTGAATTCGCGTTTGTCGGTGAGTTTGACCGTGACTTCGGATGCTTGCGCGACGACGTGGGCATTCGTCAATAAATAGCCATCAGGGGAAATAATGAATCCGGAACCGACGCCGCCGCGTTCTGGCTGCGGCGCGGGAACATTCGGTTGCGGAATGCCAAAGCGCTTAAAGAATTCCGGCAACTCAGGAATTTCCTGTCCAGCCATGCCCTCCAATTTTGCGGTGACACTGATGTTCACCACCGCCGGACCCTGCGATTCGACTAGCGATACAAAATCCGGCAATTGCCGACCGACTACGATTGGCGTCGCTTCAATTTTTGCCGGTTGTTCCTGTACGGCATTGGCTTGGGCTGCGCTCACTGGCGAATGTTGATGGACATACCAACCCACTGCGAGCGCGGACGCGATCGCGACAGCCAACGTTGTTCCACGAGTCAAATTTTTCTCCATTGAATAATCTCCATTGAATTTGTTTGTTGCAACTACGAATTGGAATATGCCGTCGATCCGGCAAACTTCAAGTGGATAGACCGCCAAGTTTTCGCAAAGTTCACGGGGAACTTACGGTATGATTCCAGGTCACGATTTTTGTCGTTTCGTCCATGACAGCCTCCCATCCGGTTTTGTTCAGCGTGCTCATATTGATGAGAGTCCGACGTCTTCATGACCTTCGCCTGGTATCGCCATTTGAAGCACCTCAACAACAAAGCCTGGTACATCGCCGCCATCGTCAGTGGGGCATTTCGCTGTTCGAATATTTATTTCAAGTGCCGGCGAATCGGGTCGGCTTTACCGCGATGAGTTTGGCGCAATTGAAAATTATGCAAGAGGTCATCACCCTAGCGGTGTTCGTACCTTTTGCGATTTTCTATATGCATCAGCCTATCAAACTCGATTTTCTTTACGCCGGATTATGTTTGCTCGGTGCGGTCTATTTCATTTTTAGAAACTAATTCTCAATGCATATTCATATCCTCGGCATTTGCGGCACGTTCATGGGCGGTATCGCGGCAATTGCCCGCGAAAGCGGCCACAAAGTCACCGGCTGCGACGCCAATGTTTACCCGCCGATGAGTACGCAACTCGAAGCACTCGGCATCGAACTCATAGAAGGTTTCGACGCGACACAAATTTCGCTGAAGCCCGATCTTTTCGTTATCGGCAACGTCGTGTCGCGTGGCAATCCGCTAATGGAAGAAATCTTGAATCGCGGTTTGCCTTACGCCTCCGGCCCCGCCTGGCTCGCGGAGCACGTACTGACGGGCCGCTGGGTTCTTTCCGTTGCTGGAACGCATGGCAAAACCACAACGTCTTCGATGCTCGCCTGGATACTTGACTTCGCCGGATTAAAACCGGGTTTCCTCATCGGCGGCATCCCGCAGGATTTCAATCTCTCAGCGCGGCTCGGCAGTTCGCATAGTGGCAATAAATTTTTCGTGGTCGAAGCCGACGAATACGACACGGCATTTTTCGATAAGCGCTCCAAGTTCGTACACTACCGTTCGCGCACGGCGATTCTAAATAATCTGGAATTTGATCACGCCGATATTTTTCCCGATCTTGCTGCCATCGAAACCCAATTCCATCATTTGGTGCGAACCATTTCCGGAAATGGCCTAATCGTCAGTAACGGCAATGATCAAAACTTGCAACGCGTATTGAAAAAAGGTGCCTGGACGCCAATCGAGCGCTTTGGCGAGAGCCATGACTGGCGCGGCTCCCAGGCCGATGCCGAAGGAAGTTTTTCGGTCACTTTCAAGAACGAGCCGATCGGCAAACTCAACTGGAGTCAACTCGGCGAGCACAATCGCATGAACGCACTCTCTGCCATCGCCGCCGCACGCCACGCCGGTGTTGATCCAAAAATCAGCATCGCCGCGCTGGAAAAATTCCAAGGCGTAAAACGCCGCATGGAAATTAAGGGCGTTGTTAACGGCATCACCATTTACGACGACTTTGCCCATCATCCAACAGCCATCGCGACAACCATCGCGGGATTACGCCATCGTGTCGGCAAAGCCAGAATTCTCGCGGTGCTTGAACCACGCTCCAACACCATGAAACAGGGTGTTTGGAAAGGCGATCTGGCGGCCAGTTTGGCCGACGCGGAGAAGGTGTTTTGCTACACCGCGAATTTAGGATGGGATGCGGCTGGCGCATTGAGTTCACTTGGCGCAAAGGTGAATACGCGCGACGACATCGAAGCGCTAATTGCAATGATCAAAGCAGAGGCGAAATCGGGCGATCATGTGTTGATCATGAGCAATGGCGGGTTTGCCGGAATACACGAAAAGCTGATGGATTGTTTTTGAGCCACAAACATCTAGACTTGTCATTCCCGCGAAAGCGGGAATCCATGTCGCCCTATGAAAATCAAAATGGGTCCCCGTTGTCACGGGGACGACACGCACAAGTATTTTTCGCACCAAACCGCAACGCAAAGCAATTTTTGATCACCAAAATAATCGCCAACAATTTGCATGCCGAGTGGCAAACCATTCGGCCCAGTCGCAACCGGAATTGTAATCGCCGGCACGCCGAGCAAGCTCCACGGAATACAAAACACCGGGTTGCCGGTGGCGCTTAATCCTTCCGGCGCTTCGCCAATGGCGGGTGGCGTAATGATGGCGTCGTAATTGCGCAGCAATTCGAGGAGTTCTGCGCGCAGTTGTTTGCGCAACGCCAACGCCTGTAAATAATCGAATGCGGAAAACGCTTTGCCGGTTTTGACGACTTCTTCGATATTCGCGCTGACTTTATCGGGATGTTGCGCTTGTAGCGGCGCGAAAATGGTCGCGGCTTCACAGCGCATGATGGTCTGCGCGGCGTTCTGCGCGCCGTCGAACGACGCGGGCAAAGTGACGTCATCGACGCGCGCGCCGACGCGGCGCAAAATCGCAGCACTTTCGAATAAGCGATTGCGTTGCGCTTTGTCGGCGAGCGGCCAAGCGGGCGTTTGCACGAACGCCAATCGAGGCGGTCGCGGGAGTTTCTTGATGGAAAATTCGCCGGGTACGAATCCTCCGGCCGCAACGCAGCTCGCATCGTCGCCGTCGAATCCCATCAGTAAATGCGTAAGAAATCCCGCGTCCGTCACACTGCGCGTGAACACGCCAACATGATCCAGTGTATTGGCAAAAGGATGAATGCCGCGCCGCGAAATCAAACCGTAACTCGGCTTATAACCGACCACGCCACAGAACGCCGCCGGGCGAATCACCGAGCCCATCGTTTGCGTGCCCAGCGCGGCAGGCACAAATCCCGCCGCGACGGCCGCAGCGGAACCGCTCGACGAACCGCCGGGCGTGTGGTTTTTGTTATGCGGATTTCTGGTTTTTCCGGGGAACGACCAAGCGAATTCCGTCGTCACGGTTTTGCCCATGACGTAGGCGCCGAGCTGTTTGACACGCTCGACAACATAAGCGTCGCGCTTCGGCATGCGGCCTTGATAAATCGGCGAGCCGATTTGCGTCGGCATGTCGGCCGTATCGATAATATCTTTGATCGCAATAGGCATGCCGCCAAGAGGCAAGCGGGATGCGGAGCTTGAGCCATGCATGTCGAAACGCCGCGCTACGCCTTGCCCCTGGCGCGGGTCATAGTGGGCCCACGCCTCGATATCGCCATCGCGTTCGGCGATGCGGCGCTGCAGTTCCACGCAATATTCCTCGGCAGAAAAATGTTTTGCGCGCAACGCGGCCAATGCGTCGCGCAAACCCAGTTGATACAATGCTTGGTTTTTCATATTCCCCCAAGATAATGTTGCTTTACATTCACGGCTTCAACAGCTCGCCCGCGTCGTTCAAATCCAACGTGCTGAAAGGCGCCCTAACGAGCATCGGTCGAGCCGACGAGTTTCTCTGCCCCGCTTTGCCGCACCGTCCGGCAGAGGCGATGACGTTGTTAGAGTCTATGTTACCGCAGCGGCATCTCGATCAACTTACGATTGTCGGTAGTTCGCTCGGCGGTTTTTACGGCACCTACTTCACGGAAAAATACGGCACGCGCTGTGTGCTGCTCAATCCCGCTATTTTTCCGCACGAGGGATTGCGCGAATATTTGGGGCCGCAGAAAAATCTATACACCGCTGACGAATATGTTTTGACCGAGCAACATCTGAACGAAATGCGTGCGCTATTCGTGCCGCAATTGCGAAATCTCGATCGCTATTTGCTCATCACCTCAACCGGCGATGAAGTAATCGACTATCGCCAAGGCGTTGAACGTTACGCTGGCGCCGAGCAAATTATTATTCAAGGCAGCGATCACGGAATGAGCGATTTTGCCAATTACCTTGATAAAATACTGAATTACGCTCGCGTTAGTCCCCTGTGACCCAAGTTTTTTATGAAGAAGACGGCGGCTTCAAAGTCGGCGCTGTGATGGCCGATAACGATACGTCGCTGCAAGTCGAAGCGCCCCACGGCAAGCGCTCGAAAATCAAATCCTCCGCCGTGATGTTGCGATTCGAGCAGCCGTCCCTGACGGAATTCATGCCGCTGGTCGATAAGGAATCGCAATCGCTGGACGTCGATTTCCTCTGGGAATGCTGCGGCGAAAACGAATTCGCCTTCGCGGATCTCGGTCGCGATTACTATGGCCATGCGCCCACGCCGGTTGAATCCGCTGCGGTGCTGACGCGCCTGCATGGCGCGCCGATGTATTTTTACAAACGCGGCAAGGGCCGTTATAAAGCCGCGCCGCAAGAGGCATTGAAAGCGGCACTGGCCGGCGCGGAGCGCAAGCGCCAACAAGAAGCGTTGAAAGCGCTGTATGCGCAGTCGCTGCAAAAAGGCGAATTGCCCGAAGCGTTTAAGCCGATGTTGCAGGAACTGATCTACAAACCCGATAAAAATTCGCTGGAGTACAAAGCGCTCGATGCGGCGGCAACCGCCGCAAAGCTAACGCCGCTACAAGTGCTGGCGAGCGCGGGCGGCATTGCGTCAACTCACGACTACCATCTGAACAGTTTCTTGTTTGAATATTTCCCGGATGGAACGAATTTTCCGGCGTTGGAAATCGCGCCGCTCGCAACCACGCCTCCGCTGGCGAATGTTAGCGCGTTTAGTATCGACGATGCGACGACGACAGAAATCGACGATGCGTTTTCCGTGACCACCTTGCCGGGCGGGAATGTTCAAGTCGGCATCCACATCGCCGCACCAGCGCTTGGCATCGCGCTCAATGACGCCGCCGATCGTATCGCACGGCAACGGCTTTCAACGATCTATATGCCAGGCAATAAAATCACCATGTTGCCGGATGCGGTGATCGAGCAATTCACCCTTAGCGAAGGTCGGACCGCGCCGACCTTATCGCTTTATTTGACGTTTGCGGGCAACGACTACACCTTAATCGAATCGCAGACCCGTTTGGAATCCGTGTCGATCAAACACAATTTGCGCCACGATCAATTGGACGAACATTTCACCGAGGCCAATATCAACGGCAGCGCGGGCGATTATCCTTACAAGCAAGAGTTGCTGATTTTGTGGAAGGTCGCGCATAAGCTTGAAGCCGCGCGCGGCAAGGCCGAGGCCGGCCCGCCGCCGCTGGATTACAATTTTTACATCGAAGGCGATCACGTTCGCATCGTGCCGCGGCTGCGCGGTTCGCCAATCGATAAAGTCGTGTCCGAGTTGATGATTAAAGCTAACGCCGAATGGGGCCAGCGCCTCGCCGAGGCCAACATCGCCGCGATTTATCGCACACAGGGCAACAGTAAAGTGACGATGAGCGTCGAGCCGGGCGGCCATCAAGGGCTGGGCGTGTCTCACTACGCCTGGTCCAGTTCGCCGCTGCGTCGCTACGTCGACCTGGTGAATCAGCGCCAGCTCATCGCCTGGGTGAACAACACGCCACCGATTTATTCGCGCACCTCGGAAGAACTCGGCGCCGCGATCCGCGATTTCGAAATCGCTTACGATGCCTATGCCGACGTGCAGCGAAAGCTTGAGCGCTATTGGTGTTTGCGTTATTTGCAGCAAGAAAATATCGAAGTGGCCAAGGCCAGCGTGTTACGCGAAAGCTTAGTGCGGCTGTCGGGATTGCCGCTTGTTTGTCGCGTGCCGTCGCTGCCGAATTTGCCGTTCGGCGCCGAAGTTGAAGTGGAAGTCGGGGCTATCGATCTTTGGGCAATCGAGGTAACCTGTCGTTTCAAAGCCAAGTTGACCGGATGAATTTGACGCAGGGACCGATCATTCGTTTCGATGGCCGTGCTTTTGATTCAGGCACGACGGAGCGCTTTGTGACGGCATTCTTCGTATCGATGGTGTTACACGCGTTTTTTCTGCTCGGCACTTATTTCAAAGTGCCCGATCCGGCGCAATTCAAGTCCAATCGAAGCGGTCTCGACGTGGTGCTGGTGAATAGCAAATCGGCGGAAAAGCCGCGCGACGCAAAAGTGCTGGCGCAAGCGAATGTCGACGGCGGCGGCAACACCGATGAAAATCGCCGCGCTAAATCGCCCTTGCCAACAATGGAAGATAAGATCACTGAGCTTGAAGAAGCCGTCGCAAAAATGGCGCAACAAGCGCAATTGCCGCTGAACCAATCACCGAAAATTCTTACCGCACCAGAAAATTCTCTGCGCACCGAGAAATCAGTAACCGTTAGCGAACCCGAGCCGATCGAGCCGGTAACATCGTTCACCAGCCCATTGCACAATCCGCTGATCAACCAAGTGTTGCAACGCACCCGTCAAATCGCCCATTTGGAAGCACAAATTTCAAAGGATTTTCAGGCGTATCAGCAGCGCCCGAAGCGAAAATTCGTCGGCGCCAGCGCGGCGGAATATAAGTTCGCCGGCTATGTGGAAGATTGGCGCCAACGTATTGAGGACGTCGGCAATGAAAACTACCCGGAAGCGGCGCGACAAAATAAGTTATACGGAAGCTTGTTGATTACGGTCGCCGTTCGCTTAGACGGCAGCTTGGAAAATGTCGAAATCATCCGCTCCTCTGGTAGCAAAATCCTCGACGCCGCGGCGATCCGCATCGTCGAACTTTCCGCGCCCTACAGCCCGTTCCCGCTCGAATTACGTAAGGACGCGGACGTGTTGCATATCACGCGTACGTGGACATTCACAAAGAGCGACGAGCTGGTTAGCGAATAAATTTAGGTAACATCCCCTCTCCCCGCCTGCGGGGAGGGCAGGGTGAGGGGCGAGCTGCCCTTATCATGCGCCGCTAGTCTTATGTGGCACTGGCACGCC
>JANOLP010000227.1:0-3224 GCA_031419835.1 Pseudomonadota bacterium
AATAGCGCGGAATATAAACGCCCGCCATGTCATCCTGAGCGCAGCGAAGGATCTGCTTTAGCATTTCAAGCGCCAGAAAAACAGATCCTTCGCTGCGCTCAGGATGACATGGTGGGGTTTAGCGGCCGCGCCGACATTTAGAAACTTTGGTGAAAAAACTATTTCATGTCTGATTATCTAATATGGTTGATCGTCGGCCTAGCCCTCATCATTATCGAGGTGATGACCGGCACTTTCTATTTGCTGGTACTGGGCATCGCCGCGTTCGCCGGTGCGCTGGCTGCGTATTTTGGCGCGGGGGCGCTCGCACAAGTTGCGTGTACCGGCATCCTCGCAGCCATTGGATTATTCGCTGTTCATCGTTGGCATCAATCGCGCCCGGCGACACAGCCGCAGGATCGGTCGCTCGACATCGGCCAAGTGGTCACCCTCGAGTCATGGCTTGATCGCAATTCAAAACGCGTTCGAGTGAAATATCGAGGTTCGACTTGGGATGCGGAGTTAGTCGGCGACGCCAACGCTCAACTCAACGACACGCTTTTTATCTGCGGCGTCCACGGCAGCGAATTGCACGTATCGCGTTCACCGTCCGCTCAATAACCCTAACTTAGAAGGAGACTTTCGATGCTCGCAAAACTCATTGCGGTTCTGATTGCCAGTGCTGCCATGTGGAGTTTTCCGCCGACGCAAGGCTGGGCCATCCCGTTTCTTATGCTGGCGCTATTTGTGGTTGTGATAATCGAAGGCGTGCGAGTCGTGCCGCAACAGAGTGCATGGGTGATCGAGCGTCTCGGCAAATACTCGCGGACGTTGGAGCCTGGCCTGAGCATTATCGTGCCGTTTTTCGATCGCGTCGCGTATAAGCATTCGCTTAAAGAAGTCCCGCTCGATGTCCCGGAACAGGTATGCATCACGCGCGATAATACGCAACTTGCCGTCGACGGTATCATCTATTACCAAGTCACCGATCCGCGCCTAGCGTCCTATGGTTCATCGGACCCGCTCTCCGCCATTTCCCAATTGGCGCAAACGACGCTCCGCTCGGAAATCGGCAAAATGGAATTGGATAAAACCTTCGAGAGCCGCGATGTCATCAATCATCAAATTGTCGCGGTACTCGACGAGGCCGGGCGAACCTGGGGCGTAAAAGTCTTGCGTTACGAAATCAAAAACCTCACGCCGCCGGCCGCGATCCTGCACTCGATGCAAGCTCAGATTACAGCGGAGCGCGAAAAGCGCGCGTTGATTGCAAAATCGGAAGGCCAGAAGCAAGAGGAAATCAATCTCGCCGAAGGTGAAAAACAAGCCGCCATTCTGAAATCAGAAGGCTGGAAAGCCGCCACCATCAACAAAGCGCAAGGCGAGGCCACGGCCACCACGACGATTGCCGACGCGACCGCCGCCGCGGTGCGCACCGTCGCATCCGCAATTGGTTCGGAAGCGGGAATGCAAGCCGCAAACTTAAAAGTCGCGGAGCAGTATATCGCCGCATTCGGCAATTTAGCCAAGACCGGCAATACCTTGATCGTGCCGAGCAATCTGACGGATGTCGCAACGATGGTGCAATCGGCGATGACGATTTTGGGTCAGAAAAAAGACGCGGCGCCACTACCGGGAAACAAGCCGTAGTAATTTTTCCGTGAACGTGTTTCCGTCGTCGGCACGAGTGGTCATTATCGGTGGCGGCATCATCGGCTGTAGCGTCGCTTATCATTTAGCCAAGCTTGGCGTAAAAGATGTTGTATTGCTTGAGCGCGCTAAGTTAACCAGCGGCTCAACCTGGCACGCGGCCGGTTTAGTCGGCCAGTTGCGCACGTCAGCCAACATCACGCAACTATTGAAATACAGCGTCGAGCTTTACGACACGCTCGAACAGGAAACCGGACAAGCGACAGGATGGAAACGCAACGGTGGCTTGCGCTTAGCCTGCAACCCGGAGCGCATGATAGAAATCAAACGCCAAGCGACAACGGCTCACAGCTTTGGTTTGGAAATGCACATTCTCACGCCGAACGAAGCGCGTGATTTATGGCCGATCATGGATGTCAGCAACGTGGTCGGCGCGGCGTTTTTGCCGACCGACGGGCAAGCAAATCCAGCCGACATTGCGCAGGCTCTCGCGAAAGGCGCGCGCACGGGCGGCGTGAAAATTATTGAAGATTGCCGCGTTACTGCGATTGAACAAAAAAATCGCCGCGTGGCCGGCGTTGTAACCGATCAAGGAACTATTCAAGCGGAAATTGTCGTCAATTGCGCGGGCCAATGGGCACGCGAGATCGCGCAACTCGTCGGCGTGAACGTGCCGCTGGTGTCGGTGCAACATCAGTACATTGTCACCGAGCCAATTCCCGGCGTGATGAAAAATTTGCCGACACTGCGCGATCCCGATCGGCTCACCTATTACAAAGAAGAGGTCGGTGGCCTGGTGATGGGCGGCTACGAACCGAACCCGATTGCGTGGGCGGAACGCGGCATTCCCGACGGCTTCGAATTTCAATTACTCAACGACAATTGGGATCATTTCGAGCCCATCATGGAACTTGCGATCGGCCGCGTTCCCGCTTTGCAAACGGCGGGAGTGAAGCAGTTGATCAACGGGCCGGAATCGTTCACGCCCGACGGCAATTTCATTCTCGGCGAAGCGCCGGAACTAAAAAACTTTTATGTCGGCGCGGGCTTTAACGCGTTCGGCATCGCGTCTGCGGGCGGTGCAGGACGGGCGCTGGCGGAATGGATCGCGGGCGGCGAAGCGCCGATGGATTTGTGGCCCGTGGACATCCGCCGTTTCGGCAAACCCCATCAATCCGTCGACTGGGTCCGCACCCGCACCTTGGAGGCCTACGGCAAACACTACACCATGGCGTGGCCGTTCGAAGAACATCAAAGCGGACGGCCGCTGCGCGTGTCGCCACTGTATGCGAAACTAAAAGAATACGGCGCGGTATTCGGCGAAAAAATGGGCTGGGAGCGAGCTAATTGGTTTGCCCCCATCGGCGTCGAGGCGAAAGATATTTATTCTTACGGGCGGCAGAATTGGTTCGCTCACGTGGGGGACGAACATCGCGCTTGTCGCGAAGCCGTGGCGCTGTTCGACGAATCGTCGTTCGCAAAATTTTCCTTGGTCGGAAAAGATGCCGAGCGCGCATTACAATGGATCTGCGCTAACGATATTGCCAAACCCATCGGCAGCCTTACCTACACGCAAATGCTCAATGGCCGCGGCG
>JANOLP010000228.1:0-27983 GCA_031419835.1 Pseudomonadota bacterium
GCCGTCGGCTTTGTTGGTTGCTGTCGGACGCATCTTCACTACTTCAACCGGGCGAGTGGTTTCCAAATCGATTTTGTCGGCCCAGTTAGCGTAGATGAATTTCTCTGCGGAAATCAGCTTGCCGCTTTCACGATTGGCGACGTAGAAGAAACCATTACGGTCGGCCTTCATCATTGTCGGCGTTGATTTACCGCCGATGTTGAGGTCTGCTAACACGATTTCGTTCACGCCGTCATAATCCCAAGCATCGTGCGGCGTGTGCTGCAGATAAAACTTGAGCTTGCCGGTACCGCCGTCGGGCGCGATGGTGCTGGTGGTTTACAGGTTAGTGAACTTGCCGTAGTCGCTTGAGCCGGGGCCACGAACAGATGTGTTCCACGAACCGGGATTGGACGTGCCCCAGTAGTAAACCGTATTGGTTTTCGGATCGTAGGAACCGACGTTCCATGCCAAGCCGCCGCCAAACTTATAGGCATCGCCTTTCCAGGTATCGCCACCGACTTCACCCGGCGCAGGTACCGTGTCGATCTTCCACACTTGCTTACCGGTTTTTTGATCGTAGGCGATCAATGCGCCGCGCGCACCGTATTCGCCGCCACCAAAGCCGGTCACAACGATGCCTTTAATTGCGAGCGGCGGCGAGGTGATGACGGAACCTTGAGTGTAGTCGACTACTTTGGTGTTCCACTTTTCTTCGCCGGTCTTGGCGTCAAGCGCAATGAGATGACCATCCAAGTGGCCGACGAAAATCATGCCATTCGCATAAGTCACGCCGCGACTATTCACGTCGCAGCAGGCGTAGGGCATCATGTCGTCCGGCAGTTCCGGCTCATAACGCCATTTAACTTTGCCGGTTTTAGCATCGGCGGCATAGACGAATTTAGGACCCCAGGAACTGGAGACATAAAGTGTATCGCCGATAATGATGGGCGTGGATTCTTGCGAGCGCGTCGTGCCCAAAGAAAGCACATAGGCCATCTTTAGATTTTGTACGTTGCCGGCGTTAATTTGATTTAGCGGGCTGAAGCGTTGGTTGTCATAACCGCGCCCATTCATCGCCCATTGGTTGGGGTCTTGAGATATCTTAAATAGCTCGTCGTTCGCCAAGCCTTGTTGTGCGGCCAAGCCCATGGCAGCGAACACCGCCAGTGTGCTGATTCTAATTTTCGTAAACATGAATACTCCTCTGCCCTTCGAAGGGAATTTAATTTATCGTAATCTGTGTATGGTTGCTGCTTGCCGCTCTTGTAGAGAAGCGTTAGATACCCTTTTTGAGGGCGCTTTGAAGCTGAGTCCGGTTGTCAAGTAACTTCTAACTTATGTCTTACACAAGACTTCGCCAGGATATCCCATTCGCCTGATCGGCGATGCCGATCCATTCCGGCGCGCAATTTAGGGCCGACGCCAGCGCAGCGCGCGCATGATCGGGCGAATTGTTTTGCCGACTTAAATGCGCGGCGACGCAATGCTGGAGTGTGCTGCAATCAAGCTTGGATAGGAGATGCGCCGAAGCCGCATTGCTCAAGTGGCCAAAACGCCCGCCAATGCGCTCCTTCAGCGACGCGGGATAGGCGCTTTGCTGCAACAAATCAGTGTCGTGATTCGCTTCCAACATCAAACCGTTTAATCCGGACAACATGTTTTCGATGTGGGGCGTGGTGCTGCCGACGTCGGTCAACACGCCAAAACGTAGCGTCCCGTCGCCGAATACGAACTGCGCCGGCTCGCGCGCGTCATGTGGAACGGGAAAAGGGAAAACTTCGATAGCGCCAATTGCGAACGGCGCATGGCTATCTATTTCACGGACAAGATCAGACGGGAAAAAATCGTCTGCTTGGCTCGCGAACGTGCCGTAAGTGAGGCAAACAGGAACGCGATGCTTGCGCGCAAACTTCCCGGCGCCACGAATGTGGTCGCCGTGCTCGTGAGTGACGAGGACTGCGGAAATATCGGTTGGAGCAAGGCCAAGCCGGCCTAAACGCAATTCAGTTTCCGCCAAACTAAACCCGCAATCCAACATCAGCCGGGTATCACCAACTTCGACGATTAGCGCATTTCCTTCGCTGCCGCTACCAAGAGAGGCAAAACGCAGCATCGATTATTTAAGTTGGGCGTAAAGCAGATCGAGAATTTTGTCTCCAACCGGGGATTTCTCCGGGTCGCCGCCTTTATCTTGAACGCGCACGGCTGTCGACTCGCCGGCATCACTGACAAGAATTCGATATTGCTCTTGCTTGCCGGGTTTTGAATCGCCGCTACCAAACAGTCGCGCAAAGAAGCCTTTCGGTTTAACCTTGTTGTCGTCTTGTGGATCAACGTAGCTCACGAAATAAACACCTTTGGAACGATCACGATCGTCGACGGTGAAGCCGACGCGATCAAGGGCTAAACCAACCCGGCGCCAGGCACGTTCAAAGTCCTCCAAAACGTTGAGTTGACTCTTACCGTCAGCGGCCTTGGTAAGCTTGGCGCGATCTTCCGGTTTCGGCTGCACATCCGCTTGGGCGCGCGCATCCTCCGAACCGAGTCGATTCGCCAAACGCAATAGCATTTCGGTTTCAAGTTCGGGATCGGCCTTGCGCGGCTGCCAACGCGTGTCCTTCTTTAACTCCGACGTATAAATTTCCTGCATGCCGCGATGGGAAATATAAACCTCCGTTGTACCGGCCTCTTTGCCACGTTCTAAACGCGTGCGAAATTTGTCGCGCTCAGCGGTCGAATACAACCCATCGAAAACTTTTCCGAGAGAGTTACGCAAAAAATCCTGCGGCAGCTTTGCGCGATTTTCCGCCCAGTCGGTTTCCATCAAACCGGCTTCGGGCGCATCAATTTTGAGAATAAATCCTGTCTCTTGCCAAAAATCTTTCACCTGCAACCAAAGCTCTTCGGCAGGCATGTTGATCTTTAGCCAACGTTGGCTGCCGTCGCGTTCAAGCTTGATCTTGTTATTGGTTGGCAATACTTTGGCCGACTTGTCGGTCGTGCCAGCGGTTTTTCCACCCTCGTAGGTTGACAGCGTCGCGCTGCTGCCTGACTTTCCGTCCGGCACCGAAAATCGCTCATCGGCGGAAGGCGCCGTTAAATCCGGCGGAATTTCCAGAGGCTGGATTTGCCCCGCCGATTTGTAATCGATCTTTTTGCTTTCGAGGAAGGAAGACTGGGTACTGCAACCCAGCGCGGAAACCAATAGCGAGGCTGCAATTGCGGCGTGCACATAAGACTTCATCGGGAAAACCTCAGACAGAGCGGAAAAAGAAAATGGACGAACTATTTTTTTTGGCATTAATCGATTCCGGCTGCGCGCATCGCCTCGCGCAAACGGCTATGATACCCAGACGATAACGGCGTAAGCGGTAACCGCATACCTGGGCCGATACGGCCCATTTGCTCAAGCACCCATTTCACCGGAATGGGATTACCTTCAACGAACAAATCGCGATGCAGCGCTTGCAAGCGGTCATTGGCGGCGCGCGCGGCAACAAAATCGCCGGAAAGTGCAGCAAGGCACATGGTAGCCATCAATGCGGGCGCCACGTTGGCGGTCACCGAAATCACACCATGCCCGCCCATCAACATGAAGGCGAGTCCAGTTCCGTCATCACCACTATAAAGTGCGAACTCTTTCGGCGCTCGGCGCACTAAATCGGCGGCGCGCTCCAAATTTCCAGTTGCATCTTTAATGCCGATCACGCCGGGAATTTGCGCGAGGCGAAGCGTTGTATCGTTGCTCAAATCGGCAACGGTACGCCCAGGGACATTGTAAAGAATTTGCGGCAAATCGACCGCCTCGACAATCGCCTTAAAATGCTGGTACATGCCTTCTTGTGTCGGACGGTTGTAATAGGGCACGACAGACAAGCTAAATTTGGCGCCGATTTCTTTTGCGTGGCGCGACAGTTCGATTGCTTCGAGGGTGGAATTTGCGCCAGTCCCGGCGATCACTGGAATGCGGCCGGCCGCGTTTTTTATCACTGCGCCAATGATCGCGACGTTCTCTTCCATACTGACGGTGGGAGACTCGCCGGTTGTACCGACGGCAACGATCGCGCTGGTCCCCGCGGCAACATGAAATTCAACTAAGCTTTTTAGCCGCTCATAATCGATACTCCCGTCGGGGAACATCGGCGTGGCAATGGCAACTATACTTCCCGTAATCATGGCAAAACAATCAAATAAAACGCGAGTTTACCCTAATTAAGGGACACGGGAAAATGGCGCGCCGGTGCGCCATTTTTGACTGCACAAATTCGCTGAACTACTGCGGGTTTCGGTCGATCTACATAACCTTCTTCAAATGCGATTACCCGGGCTCGCCCCGTTACTATCTCCAAAAGCTCGCCCGGTTTTAACAAGAAATCCGGATTGCTTGGGCGACCCAATTCGCCATTGCCGACCGCGAAGGTTTCGTATACGAATTTCCCACCGGGCTTAAGCGACGCAAACAAATGCGGGAAAAGTGGCCGAAACAAATAGTTAGTCACAACTACGCCATCGAAAATTTCAGGATCGAATGGCCACGGGGCGTTTTCCAAGTCAGCTTTC
Source organism: Pseudomonadota bacterium (assembly GCA_031419835.1). GTDB lineage: Bacteria > Pseudomonadota > Gammaproteobacteria > Burkholderiales > JALYOK01 > JALYOK01. The sequence continues at coordinate 4,543 of JANOLP010000228.1, forward strand.
ACTAAATGGAAATCAACTCGCTGGCGCAAGTCCAACATACCAGAGACATCCAAATCGACCGCGAGCACGCGATGGTCCAGCTCAAGCAGGTGGCGCGTGTGGCGCCCTGATCCACTAGCAACGTCAAGGACATGACTGCGAGGTGCGAGCAGGTTGGCCCAGCGCGTTACCCAATCGGATGGTGAAGCCAATTTATGATCCATGGCAAAACGTCAATCTTTTCAATTATGCTTAACCACTAATTGCAGCGACAGAAAAAAGTTTGCAATCTTTAACAAATTTTTGATAGTGTAATCGACACAGTGCTCTAGAATGGTGCGTTCATTAAAGTTCTTGCGGTTGCAAGCGGGATCCTTAGTGACGGTAGCCGGAACAGGTCACTGCGAGAAGCCTAATCAACAAGCATCTCAACACGGGCCAAAAAAGTCGACCCTATGCGGCTTTATCGAAAAGAAGCGCTGCCTCCGGAATTCCAGACTGGACTGGATTCCGTCGTATCGTTTTGCCTAACCTCACCCAAAACTTAACGAAAAGGTGCCCACATGAATGCGATATCCGAGCAAATTAATCTGTTTGATCAGAATTACCGTGAACTAACCGCCCGCTTCGATCACGAGTATGGTGTTCTGTGGGCTCATATGAACCCCGGACCTATCCCCTGTTTCTCCCGCGGCATTTTAGCGGACATGCGCGATTACCAGGCGATCATTCAAAGTTCGGGCGGCGTTCTAGCAACGCAAGGCCGCATCCGATCGATCGATTATTTTGTACTCGCGTCGAAGGTGCCTGGTATATTTAATTTAGGTGGCGATTTGAGTTTGTTTCACGACCTCATCGTGCGCGGCGAGCGAGAAAAATTATTCCATTACGCGAAGTCATGTATCGACGTTTTGTATCCCAATATCGTTAACTACAATCTCCCGATTACGACCATCTCGCTCGTGCAAGGCGATGCGCTTGGTGGTGGCTTCGAGGCGGCGCTGTCGAGCGATGTCATTATCGCCGAGAAGAGTGCGCAGATGGGCTTACCGGAAGTGTTGTTCAATCTTTTCCCAGGCATGGGCGCCTACAGCCTAATCGGGCGGCGCATCGGCCCGAAGCGGGCCGAAGATTTTATCCTTAGCGGCCGTATCTATACGGCAGAAGATCTGCGAGAAATCGGATTAGTAGATATCGTTGCAGAAGACGGCCAAGGCGAAGCCGCATTATATGAGTACATCAAGAAACAGAATCGTCGGCGTAATACCATGAACGCGCTGGCGCAGGTCCGCCAACGTTGTAACGCCATCAGCTATGAGGCATTGATTGATGTAACTCGAATTTGGGTCGACGCGGCATTTCGTCTCGAGAACAAAGATCTGAGAATGATGGAACGGCTAGTGCGCGCCCAGCGAAAATTGGCGATAACAACCGTGAACCAAACAGCCGAACAAGCGGCAGCTTAAAGCGCCACTTCGTTGCCGCGCTCGACAAAGTCGTTGAGTGCAAGCCGCGTTTCGCTAAACAAAGTAACGATGTTGGCGAGAATCGCTCCGCCTTTTCCAGCCAGGTCTTGGTGGGAGAGAATCAATACCTGCGAGCTCGCATCGAATAACGCAATCGCGCCAATACTTCCCGCGCTGCCCTTTAGGCCGTGGGCAAGATCTTTGAATTCTTCGTGGGCAGAATTGCCCAATGCGACCTCCATTTTTCTAATCAAGGCTTCACTATCCATTGTAAAACCGCTGATGAGGTTTTCTAGAAAACGACTATCGTTGCCCAGTCTTACGAGCTCGTGCAAGGTTTCCAGATTCAGCAAATTTGATTGCGGCGAAAGCGCGACTGTTCTCTTATCTTCGCGCGACAACGGATTGTTAATGGGCTCCAAAGTGCCGGTCTCAATGTCGGCGCCGCTCAATCTAGCTATCGTAGCAAGAAGACTGTGGCTGTCGACTGGCTTGGTCAAAAAAGCATCAATGCCGGCTTGTTTAGATTCCTCCATTGCCTCCACTGTCGCATTCGCGGTAAGCATAACGAAGGGCATGCGCGGTAGTTTTCGATCGACAAAGCGATAAAACTTCGCTACCTCAATGCCACCCATGATTGGCATGTGCATATCAACAATGGCGATGTCGAATTGGTTTTGCTCAAGCGCATCTAGCGCCTCTTCACCGTTTTCCACAACGTGGGTTACGTGACCCGCTTTCTCCAGTAATTTCTGTAGCACTGTTTGATTCGTCGCATTGTCGTCCGCAATCAAAATGCGCAAGCGTTGTTTACTTTGGGCCTGCTCGGTTTGCTTTCGGGCGATGGGAATGACATCCGCCGACAACCGCATGTCGCCTAGTGTCGCCGCAGCATGAATGGCATTAAATAACAAAGTTTTATCGCTTATATTTTCCAATACCGCAGAATAGGACGACGCCGCTGAGCGCTTGTCAGTGCGAATAGGTATCGGCCCGTTCACCAGCAAAAGCGCAACGCTCTTGCCAGGTTTACTGCGCGCAGCTATCTGCAGCGCAACTTCGTTTTCGTCTGCAACGGATCGGGCATCAATTATTGCAACGTCGAAATTTCGGTCATCGCGGTCTATCTGCTCGAGCGCGTCAGCTAAATCCTCGGCGCGTTCATAACCGGCGCCCCAACCAGTCAAAAATCCGCCGATCATCGCCACATCGCGTTCGGAACGCATTAATATCAACACCTGGCTACGATCGAGACGGAACACGCTTTGCGCCACCTCGGAACTAATTTGCTGCTTGGCTAGAGGCAATTCAAACCAAAAAGTACTACCCTTACCCTCCCGGCTTGAAAGGCCGATTGTCCCGCCCATCAATTCAACAAGTTGTTTCGAAATGGTCGTACCCAAACCGGTACCGCCATAACGCCGCGTCGTGGACTGGTCTGCTTGAGTGAAGCTTTCAAAAATTCGCGCTTGTGCCTCAAGCGGAATACCCACCCCCGTATCAATCACCTCGAAGCGCAATCGAATACCGGCATCATTTTCGTTAACCACGCCCACTCGCAACAAAACTTCGCCTCGTTCCGTAAACTTGATAGCGTTACCCATCAAATTGATAAGCACTTGGCGCAAGTGGTAGGGATCGCCTCGCAACAGATAACTAGCGCGTGGATTGATCTGAAGGTTTAGCAAAAGCCCTCTGGCTTGCGCCTGCGGTCGCAGTATTTTTGCTGTGCTATTTACCAAGGCATGCAGATCGAAATCGATCACCTCGGTGGTTAATTTACCCGCCTCAATTTTTGAAATATCCAGCACATTCTCAATCAGCGAAAGCAGCAATTTCGCGGAATTGTGCATTGTATTTGCCAGATCGCGCTGTTCGTCATCGAGTTGGGTCGTCACCAACAGACTATTCATCCCAATGATTCCGTTCAGCGGCGTGCGCATTTCGTGGCTCATTACGGCGAGGAACCGGCTCTTGGCACTACTGGCTTCTTCAGCGCGTTCGCGCGCCTCTGTGATGCGCGTTAGTAATGTCGAAACATACAACGGCAGTATCACAAGGCTAACCAGCAATCCGATGCCCATGCTGATGTGGGTCTTCCAATACTCGTTGGTTGTCATCACGAATATAAAGCCAACGACACTCAGCGCTTGAGAAAAGAATAAATAAGGTTTTCCGTAACGGAATCCGTTACCGAACGTGACAAACAGATAAACGCCGAACACAACCGTGCCGACGTCGCCGGTAACGGCCATACCGTAACTTGACATGCCGATATCGGCCACCGCGCCGAACATTCTGCGCGGGACATTGACAGCGGGACGAGCTAATATCCAAGCGAAAATTGAGCTTGCGAGTGCAAGGTAAAGACAGGAGAGCGGCCAGCGCAATCCCGCTAACCCGGTGGGTGTCGCTTCCCCGCCGAGTCTGAAGAAAATGTAGCCGATAAGAATCCCGCTGATCGCCAGGCGCAGTATGGCCTGTTCATGCTCACTATCGGGACGAGAAAACAATCGCGCCTTGGTTTTTTCTAACCAAGGAAGCTGCAGCGCTTTTGACATAATTATTATCTGATTACGGGGCTACTACATAAGTTTCGCCTGACTTCGCGTAATGTCTTGGAACGTTTCTCGAATCGCCTGTACTTTGTCTAGCTGTCGCATAAACGAATCGATGCAACGCGGATCGAAATGCTTGCCACGCTGCTGCGTCAAATATCCTAATGCCTCACTAACTTTCCATGCCTCTTTATAAGGCCGAATGGACGTCAGTGCATCGAACACATCCGCTGCCGCCACGATTCGTGCGGCGAGTGGAATATCTTCGCCCGCCAGTTGGCTAGGATATCCCTGCCCATCGAATTTTTCATGGTGGCCGAGTGCAATTACTGCGCCCATGCGCAGATACTTCGATGGACTATCTTTGAGAATATCGTAGCCGATGCGGGGATGGCGCTGCATATTGGTCGATTCGTCCATCGCCAAGCGTCCCGGTTTGAGGAGAATGTGATCGGGAATGCCGATTTTACCGATATCGTGCATCGGCGCGGCCAACTCGATCATGTCGCACTCGTCATCGGAAAGCTTTAAATCCTCGGCGATCAAACGCGAATACTTCGCCATCCGAATGATGTGGTTACCGGTTTCTTCATCGCGAAATTCACCGGCTTTGCCGAGGCGGAAAATGGTCTCGACTTCGCGCAGGCGAATATCGCGCACCGCATCGGTAACCTGTTGCTCAAGCAAACGCGCGCGATCTTTGATCACGATCTGTTGACGCCGCATCGTCAATAAATTGCGACAACGCGCGCGGCACTCATATTGATCGACTGGCTTGGTCAAAAAATCCGTCGCGCCCGCTTCCAGCGCTTTATAGCGGATCTCGCGATCTTCCAACACCGTGACAACGACGATCGGCACATCCATGCAAGAGTAAATGCCACGAATCCGGCGGATTGTCTCAACGCCGTCCAACTGCGGCATCTTGTAATCCGTCAGCACGAGATCGACCGGATGGGTTTTCGCCCACTCGATTGCAGCCAGCGGATCGGCAAACGTTTGTACCTGAATACTAGGGTCGACGCCTCTAACAATTTCCTCGAGAATGACACGTCCAGTCGATTGGTCATCGATCACCAGCACGGTGCTTCTATAGGATGACGCCGATCGAATTTCGTGAACGGACATATTGTCTCGCGCTGTTAACGGGCCGCTACGGTTAGCAGAACTCATCTCTGATTTCCTCAATCTTAAAGCGGTTTAAATTCATTTTATTGGGCTTATCTATCTTCATTTTGCGACGTGATGTCGATTTTCACCTGATGGTGATAACACTTTCCGAATTGTTTTGCAACTATTTGTTGTCATGGACTTTTTCAGAATTTCGCTAAGCAATTATCAGGCCATCCGAAAAATTCAGCGATTTTTGGTTCTTGGCAACACCGTCTGGCCTTCGTTTTAGTGAATTAACTTTATGAAATATAAAGATTATATCGCCAATTTTCAGCGAGCTAAACGTCAATCTCATAGCCTAACTAACGCACTATCTTCCTTGCGGCGTTGCAACGCAGGCGCCAGGCTGATGGTTGCGAATTTGCGTCACTCCACCAGCGGCCGAAGCAATGCCGCGACCTGCGGGTCAATCGCATTGAGATCGACCTTTCGCAGCAGCATCGGCTTAATCATGCCTGTTGCACGTTGTTTAACGCTTCCGCCCATTTGTTGACCGCCATCGGACAATGCCAAATTAGCGACCAACATGGGATGATCAATTTTCAGTTCGTTGCCCACGGGCCGTCCGGTAGACTCGAACGTCATCGCACCCAGCGCGTTGTACTCTTGCAAATGGACCAGATCATTTTCCTGACGGATCAAATAAAAGATCGACAGGTCATGTCCATCTTGCCAAATTCCTTGGAAATCCGCTGTCTCAAGTTTGGCGACTCGCTCCGCTTTTGGCTGCTTAACGGGCTTGGGTGGTTTCGCGATCGGTATCATGGCCGCGGGATTGATGGCCGCTTGCGTTTGCGGTGCCGGTTGATTTTGGGTAACAACTGGCAACGGCAGCATCGGCTGGGGTGCCATGCTGTTCACGACGGGTTGCGTTAATGCGCCAACCATTCCCAACGTTGCAAGCCCACTTAAACCCAGCGCAGTCATTCCGAGGCCCTTACCTTTTGCCAGGCCCGCCTTGATGTCCTTAAATCCGCTCCAGGCGAGCCATAGCGCCAGCCCACCAATAAATATACCGCCGAGCTTCTCATCGTGATCCAAGCCCTCAGACGCGGCGGCAAATATCAATACAACCAAACATAGCGCGGCAATAACCTTGCCACTATGTTTCTTCGCCATAGCGATCGGCGTCGGACCGGGCTTGGGCGGGAAACGTCCTACGCGCCGAATGTCAGCCGACAACCCGTCTAAATCCACTTTGCGATGCGCGGCGTTATCGCTAACTGAGCGAGATTGCTGTTGAATCAAGTCGCGAATATTCTCCGGCAATTCGTCGGGTTTGGGCATAGTGGCGCCATCCACTAATACCGGAATGACCGTTACTTCCTGTCGCGCGAGCGCTAAAGCGATTTCGCGACGATGCACATCGTCATCCGACATTAAGCGTTGGCGCCCTTCTTCGTCCTGTGCATTGACCCAGCCGCGACCAATGACCACCAAGACAATATTGCAATCGCCTAACGCCCGCTCGATTTGATCTTTCCACTTCCCCGCTTTAAGTGTGTCTTTATCGAGGAAGACGTGGTCCTCGCCAAACTCTTCTACCAGCCGATCACGCAAACTCAGCGCCCAGGCTTTTGAATCACGTTCACGATAACTTACGAAGATCCCAGCCATATCTTTAACCTCCTAACAATCGAACGCTGATGGAAAATGCGCTTCCGTCACTTGTTGGCCCAACGCAGCACCAACGCGTCGCAGCTCTGGCATATAGGCAACCGAATCGAGTTGCTGCACGTGGCTCGGGTCGATATCCGCGAGTTTAATTTGCGCCAAACCGGATTGGGTCAATTCCGCGTTGTAACGTAAATAGGTAAATTGCTTCGGCCTCGTGGCGTCGCCGCGCAAATCTCCAACCTCACGATCCAATGGTTCGCCATGCAAACAACGGCCAAGCACGCGGCAAAGCAAATCCTGTTGATATAGCGCGCTGAACATTAATGCCGACGGCAACGAGGCCGCGTTATACAACAAATTCATTTCGCCTGGCGCAAGATTCTCGTTCGCCTCTGGACTGGTTCCTGTGCCAATGGAGACCACCAGCAGATTGCTTTCTCCGTCCGGCCATTGCAGTTTGTATTCGGGCATGGTCGCCATCAAAAACAATTGCAACGCCGGATTGTTGTAAGGCGTGATCGCGCCATCAACAAAGGTGAAGCGATGTTTTCCTACGGTAATGACTTCCGGTGGGAAGTAAGTCGGTGCAGCCGTGCTGGCGCGCACAAGTTGCCACAACGGTATCAGCAGATTGCAATCAGGCCGAGTCGGATCGTTATATTTTGCAGCTGGGTTGTTGCATATCGGCCACGGCGAATCGGTGGTGCTGTTACGCATCACTAACATCAACAATGTCTTCAATTGTTTCGAGCCGAGTGTGCTTGGCGTGCTATCTTCACTTAACACGTGGCGCAATTTCGCCGCCAACGCTTCGTCTTCATATTTGTAGCGGAAACGTTTCAGGATCGACGCTTTATCGAACATAGTCTTACCGTTGCTTTGATAAAATTCGCGCACCTGCGAAACGCGCATTCCCCAAGCAAGGCACGTCGCGATGATGCCGCCGGTGCTGGTGCCGGCGATGTAGTCGAAGTAATCGGACAACACGAAATCGTCGCCGCGCTTGAGCCGTTTTTGCAACATCGCTTCGATTGCCGCCAAGACTTCGACGCTGATCAATCCGCGTATACCGCCGCCATCGAGCGCCAACAACCGCTTAGGACCGGCCCGAGAAATTTTGTCTTCGAAATTCATTGTGCCCTCACACAAAAATTTTCTGAGTATCCAGAATCCACACCTGGCCGAGATGTTTTTTGACCGTTTCGATCATATGTTTGGTTCCTCCGGGACCATCACCTTCCTGGCCGTCCCACAGCGCGATGAAGCGAACCCGATCGGTCCCCAACGCCAGCGCATTGTAGAGCATTCGCACATTGTTGCGGGCAAACTGATTCGCGCCGGGCTCGCCCGGGCCGAGTTCCTCCGTCAGAGTGAACAATTCCGACTTGGGATGATCGCGGACGCGAAAATATTGTTTCTTCCATACTTCCCCGGCGAAATTGACGGATTTTTCCATGAATTCCGGTTCATCCAGCGCTAAATATAGATGCACAGCCATACCGCGATCCAAGCACAACTCAGCGAACAACAAATCACCGCCACAGGCGGCGCTGCAAATCGCCAGATCTTTTTCGGTCGCGCCCAGATCGTTCAGCTTGTTCAAGATCGCACCGCTCGCCAGCGCCGATTTGGCATCGGGGAAACGTGGTTTTTCGCGATCAGGCTTATCGATCATATGACCGCTAAACAAAATCGTCATGCGCGGATGCCACGGCGGTTTGAGGCGATTAATTTCGTGCTCCATAATCGCAAGCGCCGCGCCAACTTCATCCGGCCGAAATTCCAAATCGCGCAACACGGCCAATTGCTGCCAAGTGGAATCGAGCGCAAACCAATTGGTGTTCGCTGCCACGGCATCCTTGTACGCGCGCTCGACTTCCTTTTTCGGCGCGCTGAGAACTGCCAAGTCGGCCAACGTTGCTCGCGCCCAATAACTCGACCCATCGCGTTCTCGAGCGCATCGCACCACCCAACACACGCCGCCCTCCATGGCCTTGCGATCTTTGGTCGCGGCGTCGGAACCGGTTAAATGTTCATGCAGATACGATAGTCCCACCGCGTTAATGCCGGAATAAAAATTACTCGGGTCCTTGGTGAATCCCGTTTTGTAGGCCTTGATGGATTCTTCCAATCGGTCCACATCGTCTGTCGCGCTAGCGCGCATCTCGGCAGCCGTATTCCCGGCCTTACGCCAAATTTCGACCCAAGCCTCTTTACTGATGCGGCCCTTGAGCGACCAACACTCGGCGTTGTCGGGAAACTTCTCAACCAGATTGTCGATCTTGACGCGCGCTTCTTCGGGGCGGTTCATCCGCCCGAGCAAAATCGCCGATTGCTGTTGACTATCGAGATCCGTGGGATCGATGGCAAAGGCATCTTTGTATTGATTCAGCGCGAAAGAAAATTGCCCCATTTTCATTAACGCCTTTCCCGCTGCGCGGTGAGCGTTAAGATGCAGTGCTTGTGTCGGCGCTTCATCGGCGAGCAACATGATGTCGCCGGGGCGGCCCTTATCGCGTGCGATTTCGATGCGCTCTTCCCAACGCTCATAACGTTCCCAAAACTCTTGCGCTTCGCCGACGCGCAGCGACTTCCAATCGGGCTCTTTCAAATAGCTCAGAAGATGATAAACAGGACTGACTTTGCGCCCCTGCCAGGAGGCCATGGTTTCGGTCGCGAACTGCGCGAGCTTCACTTTGTCTTGCTGCAAGAACTCCGGATCGGGCACACCGTCTTTGGTGTGATAGCGAATCACCCGGTCGGTATAGACATCGAACGGCATTTGCTCGCGCTGCGTAACGATTTGAATCACGCCACGCGAACGCAGCGCATGACGCACGCCAAGCTCGTACCAAACATTGGGATTATCGATGGAGAGATCGACGACGACGAGATCGGCAATCAGCAATTGCTGAAACATATCGGTGCGGATATTTCCAGCACGCATTTCCTCATCGGCGCGGAATACTTCAAAATGCGCCTCGGTGAGCGCCGGTTCGATATATTCGCGAAAGATACGATTGAAGTCGATACCCTGTTTGATCCCAAACGGCATCGCAACAAAAGTGAAAAAAGCCATTCACCCTCCGTGGTCAGGCTATGCAGCGAAAAATGTTCCTCCAAGCCGTATGATGCCACAGCGTGTTGATTTGCAACATAGTTTTAGCGTTATGCCTTGCCAGGCAAGCGGGATGCGACTCGTGGCGCAGCATGCCTGGAGAGGCAATATCCATGCGGCTTCTGGCGATCCCACTGTCATTGCGAGCTGCCTGTATCCGCGCTGCCAATACTGCTCACGTACGATGAACCGCGTGCGCACTTGCGGCCACTTCCCCCATGTCATCCTGAGCAACGCGAAGGATCTGCTTTCACGGCACGACAAAAGCAGATCCTTCACTGCGTTCAGGATGACATGTCAAAGGTAGCAATCCCGGAAGGATTCATGGAAAGGAGCAAAGCGACGAAGCAATCTCGTATTTTGCTACCGAAAAAAAAGAGATTGCTTCGTTGGGCTGCGCCCGCCTCGCAATGACGGCTAGGTGCTTGCACGAGTTTCAACCCGCGCATATGCTGTCGGTCAACTCAATCAAATTCGATCGCCATGAATCTCATCAGCAGTTTTCTATTGCGTTGGGCGCTGACTACTCTGCCGCTGTGGGTGGCGAGCTATATTTTTAGTGGCGTGACGTTCGATTCCGTCGAAACCTTGATCGTTTCCGGATTATTGCTCGGACTGGTGAATGCGATGATCAAACCGTTAATCGTAATTCTGACTTTGCCGATCACGGTGCTGACGTTGGGACTTTTCATCATAGCCATCAACACCGGCATTTTGTTTTTTGTGCAGTGGCTCGTACCAGGTTTTCGCATTGCCGATTTGGGCTCCGGCATAGTGCTGGCGTTGTTTATTTCGGTGTTTAGCTTCTTCGTCAATCGAGTGGTGAAACCCTAACGATGGTTTGCTAGCAACCCACGTTCCGCTAAATTTCTAAACAATGCTTGCGAACCAAAATTCCACGGCGGAATTTTGTCGGTGTGATTGACGCGATTCACCAGCGTGCCTAAGCGCGGCGCGCGAATCGTTACCGTGTCACCAAGCTTGTGGGTGAAGCCTTGGCCCGGCGCGTCGCGATCTTGAATCGGCGCGAACATGGTACCGAGGAACAGCATCAAGCCGTCGGGATATTGATGATGTTTGTTGATCGTCTGGCCCACCAGATCGGTGATGTCGCGGCTGATTTTTTTGAGGTCGCTGACGCCGGACATGTTGAATCCGTCGGCGCCGGAAACTTCGATTTCGATCTTCGTTTCGCGCGCGTCATTCAAACTGAAATGCTTATCAAATAATCGAATGAATGGCCCAATCGCGCAGGAGCCATTGTTGTCTTTGCCGCGCCCGAGTAGCAGCGCGCTGCGGCCTTCGAAATCGCGCAAATTGACGTCGTTGCCGAGCGCCGCGCCAATGATATCGCCGCGCGGATTGACCACCATCACCAATTCGGGTTCGGGATTATTCCAGTGGGACGCCGGGTGAATGCCAATCTCCGCGCCGAGGCCGACGGCGGACATCGGTTGCGCTTTGGTGAATACTTCGGCGTCCGGGCCGATGCCGACTTCTAAATATTGAGACCAAAGATTGCGCTTCACCAGCGATTCTTTGACGCGCATCGCTTCGGGCGAGCCGGGCTTGACGCTGGAAATGCTGGCGCCGATTTCCTCGCCCAAACTTTTGCGAATCGTTTCCGCTAACTTTAAATCGCCTTTCGCTTGCTCTTCAATCACCCGCTCCAACATGCTGGACACAAACGTCACGCCGCAGGCTTTCACGGTTTGCAAATCGCACGGCGCTAAAAAATAAGGTCGATTGGAATCGCGATTATCGGCGCTACTATTGGCCAATACGTCGGCAAGTTTGCCAATTGGTTTGTTGCGTGCACTTCTTACGGCTTCGAGCACGTCGCGACGACTGAGCAACTCGGAACAGGTCGCCGCAATACTGGACAAATCAAAAACCAGCTCGGGATCAACTAGAACTGGGCTGGGGCCGGCGGGATTTCCAGGTATTTGCGCACGGCCGATCAGCGTCGCTTGCGCTGCGTCTTCGGGCAATACCGCTTGAGGCGTGAGATTCATCTATGCCGCCGGCGCCGGTTCGTTGCCATCAAAATCCAATTCAACTCGCGCGCCGCTCGGATCGTAACAAAACAATTGCCAGGTGCCGGAATCGTTTTGTTTACGCAAAACATACTCGATGCCGCGTTCTTTTAGCGTTGCCACGGTAGCCGGCAAATGGTTCGCGCTGAACGCCATGTGATCCAATACGCCGGCGGGCGGATTGGGAACCGGCCGCCCAGCGATGACGTGCAACACCGCGCGATCGCCGATGTAAAGCCAGGCGCCGGGAAAACCCAGATCGGGCCGATAGCCCTCTTTCAAGCCAAGAATGTCGATGTAAAATTGCCGCGTCGCCTCCAAATCGTGGGTCAACACGGTGAAGTGATTCATATCGCTAATTGCCATGGGAAAAGCCTCCTTGCGGGAATTTTACTCCGATGAAATGAACGATGCAGTAGCCGCCGCTCTCACGTAGGCACGCGCACCTCAATGGCAATAGATATGGCCTGGAAGCTGCATGGATACTGGCTCGCAGCCCGATGCTATATCATTGAGTCGTTCGTCCTAACTCTTTCGACATATAGACGCGAGACGGAATTTGATGAATAGTTATGCGCCCGACGAAACTTGAGGAGAAACAACATGGCACGAAGCAACATTCTGCGCTGGATGGATATCGAATTAAGCCGCCCCGAAACCAATCCCGACCATATTTTTCATCGCCACAAGGTGTTGGCCGAGGGCGATTCGTGGTTCACGATCGGTGGCGTGCCGCCGTGGAATTTACTGTTCTCGCTAGAGTTTCCAACTACGAATGTCGTTGTGACGCTTGCCAAACCGGGCGACACATTGAAAAGCATAGCGGACATCGTCAATAATTCCGACCTGCGCTTTGCAATGGATAAACTGCATGGCTATAAATGGGATGCCATTTTGCTCAGCGCCGGCGGTAACGACCTAATCGACTACGCCAGCGGCAAAACCACAGAAGACAGTATTCTCATTCCGCCCGAGGCGCGCGGCGTGGTTAACGGCCCGGCCGACTATGTCGATCAAAGCAAACTCGCCATACTGATGGACTACATTCAAGAAGGCTTTCGCCGCATCGTGGATCTGCGCGATGGACCGAACAGCTCATGCACCGGCGCGCCGATCATGGTGCACACTTACGACTTAGTGACGCCAACAGACTCTCCCGCCACGCTCGGCCCCATCGTCCTCGGCCCTTGGCTTTTCCCAGCACTGCAGCGCGCGAAAATTCCTGAATCCGATTGGCTCGCACTCGCCGATTATTTGCTCAGAAAACTTCGCGACACCATCGTCGAACTCACCACGCCCGGCGCAAAGCAACTCGCCCATTTTCATGTTGTCGATACCCAGGGCACGATTACGCGCGCCGCCCTCGGCTCGGTTGGCGAAAGCAACGATTGGCTGAACGAAATTCATCCGACTAAGGCCGGCTATCAAAAGCTAGCGAAAAAATTGACGGCGAAACTTGGTACGCTTTTACCTTGAACTGAACGAGCCCCGATTATCACGATGGGCAAGTTGATGTTAATTTTTTCAGACTTTTCTTAGACTCTTTGCCCCGAAGCGAGAGCCAGTGCGCGGTCCGCGGCGGCATCCAGCGATTTAGCGACGGGCTCCCGATCCGCTTCGCGGAAAGGAGCTAAGACATATTCCGCGGCATTAATTTTCTGATCTGCGCGGCCCACGCCAATTTTCACTCGTCGAAAAGTATCAGTCTGGAAAACGTCCAAAATAGAGGCCACGCCGCGGTGGCCACCGGCACTACCGCGATGGCGTGTGCGGATTGTGCCGATGGGCAGATCCAGATCGTCGTGCAGCAACACGCAATTCTCCGGTGCGAATGGGATTTGCTCGGTTAAGGCCTTCAATGCTGGGCCGCTCAAATTCATGGGCGTTTGTAGCTTCACCAGGCACAGGTCTCGCTCTTTCCATCGGCCGTGACTGACGAGGGCGTCGCCCTGCGTTTCCCAATTTGTGGAAAGCGTGGCGGCGATTCTATCCAGTGCTTCGTAGCCGACATTGTGGGGCGTGCCTACCAGATTGGATTTTGGGTTACCCAGACCCACTAGGACTTGTAAACCGTTAGATTCAAGCGTGGCAGCGTTCGCGGATAAAGCGGAGCTGATCTGTACTGATTTACTGTCGAGCAATGGCATACCAGAGGGAATCATCCTCTTCGGGCAAACCTCGCAGAACTCGTTAAACTTGCAATCGTCGCGCCAACAAGCAATTTTGTCCTCGCGCGCGAAGATGATGCGCGTCAAATGGTCCTGCTTCATGCTACCTTTGAGCAGTACCAAGTCCCCTGCCTTGGCAATGGAGTTGACATAGGCACTAGCTTCGCGCACGTGAGTGAAGGCGTGCAACGCATCCTCGCGTCCCGACGGGCGCGCTCGCAGCACGCGAAACGCCCATGGCCCGACGAACACCACGTCATCGGAGACTTCCAGCGCCTTCTTCGCGGCGCGCACGTATTGCGCGGACGCGTCGCCGCTGTAATCCGACAAAGTGCCAATCACGGTGATCTTGCGTCCTGCCTTGGCACTACGCATAAAATCGAAGCAAGCATCGAGCGTCCATACAGGCGCTTTCCACTCATCCCGAATGAAATCCACCCCATCGGCCGTCCGAACCGGCTGCATCCGCGCGACGGTTGGTTCAACCAATGCTATCGCATCGGCGCACTCTTGTAAGCTTAGCCCCATCGCGAGCCCGACGCCGACTGCGGCAAGTAGGGCAGGCACCCAGTGGATTCCACAAAGCTGAGTGCTCACGTGCACGCGTTCAGCACCACTTACGATCGTCAATCCCAACCGCTGTGGCCATTCCGCGATTACGTCCTCAGCGCGAATATCGGCATGGGGGGCAAACCCGAACGTGATCACTTTGCCGATGCAATTGGCGGCCATAGCCGACACCAAATCGTCATCGGCATTGAGAATGGCTGTACCGGTGCTGGGCAGCGCTTTGACCAGCTTGACCTTTTCCGCCGCCACTGCTTCTCGAGTATGGTAGGCGCTCAAGTGATCGGAGCGAACCAAGGTCACTACGCTGATATTGGGTTTGAACAGCTCTAACAGCGGGTCTAGGTATCCCGGACAGTTGGCGCTCATCTCCATCACGCAGAACCCGTCGTTCCTGCGAGTCGCAAGGATGGTCCGTGCTACGTCCAGTAGCTGGTTCTCCGAAAGCGGATTGGCGCGCCCGCTAAATTTCTTGGCAAGAATGCCCGCTATTAAGTCCTTAGCGGTGGTCTTGCCGGCACTGCCGGTGACGCCAATAAACTCAGGCGTTGTCAGCCAGGGACGCTTCAATCGCGCCGCTTTCATGATGGCCCGCTCCCGGGCGGCGCGAACCCGCCAAGATACGGCGTCCGCAAGTTTGCGCAACGTGGCAAAAGCCTTTTGCCGGAAATTGGAAATCATCGACTAAATTGTATTTTTTGCAGCATGTCTCAAGATACGTGGCACCTATGCATGTCTAGCAGCGAATTAGGAACTCATCCCCCATTTTTGCTGATGACCACTCTATCGTTAAGCCGGCGGAGCGTCAATCGACACGTTGAGGAAATTAATGTTTAAAATTCGTGCCGGCTAGGAATTCAATTGCACTCGCATTCCCCACGGCACCTTCCCTCGCCCTTTCACCAACCAAAGAACCGGATACGCGGGCGCGCATTCAGGAAATTCTCCCATCGCGTCGGTAAAGTAAATCAACGCATCGGGCACATCACCCCAATTTTCCGCCCAACTAAACACGGGTGTAAAACGCGTGCCACCGCCGCCGGTCCATTTTTCGGGTATGCAAATAGCATCGGTGGCCGCAAAGTGCCATGGACAATCCGCGTGTAGCGCGACATCGCAAGCGAGCAGTGTCACCTGTGCGCGAACCTGCGATTTTAATGCGTCGATTTCACTGATGAATTCATTCAGTTCCGCAGCGCTGATCGAACCGCTGTTGTCGATCGCGACGACGAGGTTGGTTTGTTGGCTGTGCAGGCTCGGCAGCAACGCATCGCCGCCGCGCCGCGAGATGCGATGAAAACTGTAGTCGTCACGCGCATGGCTTGCCAAGAAGCGCGCCAGTATTGCCTGCCAGGGCAATACTGGCTGGAGAGCCACATCTAGAGCGCATTGCAGCGATACGCTTAGTCGGCCTTTACTGCGCATTTGCTGCGCGAGATGGGTGACGTTGGATTGCCATTGTTCGGCAATGTCGTCGCTTTTCGTGCCGTCGGCGCTGCGTTGATCAGTTTGTGTCTCAGCGTCGCTTACGGTTTTCGGCGTCATCATTGCAGTTGATGGCGAGCCAAACGATTGACGATAAGGCGACGACCACGGATGATCGTCTAGTGGCTCACCGCTTTCGCCTAGCTCAAGCAAGGGATAAATTTCTTCCGCGCTTAATCCGCGAAAGCGCTCGTTAATGATTGCGCCAGATGCAAGCTTCAACCCTTCATCGACAAGCAATTGATTGACCGCGTAGTCACACGCCATATCCCACACGGCGGCGAGCCGATGACCGCGCCGCCAGGGATGGCCTAGCGCGCAATGCAGCACTTGATGGGTTAAATGGAATTGAATATCGCTGAGCGAAAAGTTCGTTAGAAACGCAGGGCGAAAGCGAATTTCAGCGCCGTTAGTGGCGATTGAACGGCATTGGTCATCAGGTATCATCGCCAGCCGCAACAACAATGCGCCGAGGAACGGATGTTGCAACACGAGTTGGGCGCGCGCTGCGCGTAGGCG
Organism: Pseudomonadota bacterium; assembly: GCA_031419835.1. GTDB lineage: Bacteria > Pseudomonadota > Gammaproteobacteria > Burkholderiales > JALYOK01 > JALYOK01. Next base: position 21,229 of record JANOLP010000228.1, read on the forward strand.
CTGTTCCATTAACGAAAACATCTCAATCCGTCATTGCAAGTTGCCTGTATCAGCACTGCCAATACTGCCCACGGACCATGAACCGCCGGCGCTCTTGTTGCCACATCCCTATGTCATCCTGAGCAACGCGAAGGATCTGATTTTACGGCCGTTAAAAAGCAGATCCTTCGCGTTGCTCAGGATGACATGTTTAAAGGTGGCAATCCCAGTAGGGTTCATGGAAAGGATATTGATTAATTCCACGCGTTTAGATATTCACGCCAGTGCGTACCTTCTTGCGCGCTCAACGTATCGCGAACCAATTTTATTTCTTTGTCATATTGATCGCGAGTCGCGTGACCGCGCATCAATTGAAACCGCTGGAACATCAGATAGGTATTCACCACATCCGTTTCGCAATAGTTTCGAATCGCTACGATTTCGCCATCTTGAAATGCTTGCCACACTTTCGAGCCGTCCATGCCGAGCTTGCCGGGAAAACTGCACAGCTTGGCGAGCGCGTCGAGTGGCGCGTTGGCGCGCGGCTGATAGAGCGCTAACAAATCCATTAAATCGAGGTGGCGCGTGTGATAGCGGCTGATATAGTTATTCCATTTGAAGTCGCGATCCTCTTCGCCAAGCTCCCAATAGCGCGGCGCGACGATGCCATTCACCAGCGAACGGTAATGCAGGACCGGCAAATCGAACCCTCCGCCATTCCACGAAACAAGTTGTGGTGTGTATTTTTCGATGCCGTCGAAGAAGCGCTGAATCAGCGTCGCTTCGCTATCCTCGGGCGTGCCGAGCGTCCAGACTTTGAAGCTATCGCGATCGCGCAATGCGCAAGAAATAGCGACGACGCGATGCACATGCAACGGCAAAAAATCGTTACTGGTTTTTTCGCGCCGCTCGGCGAACGCCCGCTCGGCAACGTCGGCGGCGGGCGTATCGCGAGGAAGATCGTAAAGCTTGGTTAGGCCATCCGTATCCGGAATGGTTTCAATGTCAAAAACAAGAATCGGCGGCAAGAGACGACGGCTATTTCTTCACCCAATTGCCGCTGCCGTCTTGCACATACCAACCGGCACCGGCTTTTTGAATGAAGCGCTGCGCGAAGGTATTGCGAATATCGCCTTCCCATTCGGGATGGTTGTTGGCTTTGGCGATTTCCTTGTAGAGCGCAGCGCGATCTTGATTCTCTTGCGCAACCAAGCTATTGATCGCTGCGCGATCCTTCAGCGGCAACGCGCTGGCATCGCGTACCGCAACGTTGCCGTCCTTGGCAAAACCCACCGCGCCGGATTGATAAGCGCCTGTTAACTGCGAATTACGCGCTTTCATCGAATTGGTAATGGCCGTGATGGCGGGCGTGTTAGCGTCCAAGTTTGCTTGCGCCCACGATGTATTCGCAGTAGCCAGCAACACAATCAAACTCAGCAAAGTAAAAATTCTGTTCATAGTCATTCCTCGGTTGAAAATCACAACAACTACTTCACGGCAGGCACCGGTTTGTTCGCTTGCCTGCTCTGCAACACTTCGTCGATGATCTTATCGGCAGCCTTCTCGGCAGCGGCGGCGGGAAAGTAAACGTTGATCGTGACACAGGCACTCAGTGCAGCGCTAAACAGCAACAAGCTAACGTAGTTCTTCATTCGCGTTTCCTTCACTCAAAAACTATCTGACCACCGGCCCGGCGTTGCTTTGCGTGGCGGCTTTTATGCGTGCGAGCAATTCTTCCCAACCGACCTGGCGATTGTATCCCATGACTGTAATCGACGGTATGCCGCCGCCTTGTACCAATACGTAGCCTTGCGCGGTATTTTCGACGCCGCCCATTTCGCAGACGGTGTTGCGTAATTTGCACGTCAGGCCGATTTTTTTGTAGCCAAACGTTTCGAAAATACGCAGGAAACTGCGCTGAATCGCCGCCGCCGCGCCGGCACCGCCGAGCGACGAAATATTCTGCACCGCTTGCTGGCTGATCTTGCGCGGATACTTGCCGTCGCTCGACATCACGCGCCCATCAAAGCTCACCGGCTTCCAATTCGATAACAACATATTCTCCAACGCCATATCAATTCGCCCTTGCATTTTGCCGAAGGAAAACGTTTTCGTCAGCGTATCTAAATCCAAGTTACTCATCACCAATGTTCCTTGCAATTGCGGCGCAGCGCCAAGCGCATCGGTTAATTGCATATTCGTCGCAACCATGATTCCGTCGAACACTTTAAACTGCAATGCCCCGTCGATAAAAATATTCTTGCCGTCAAAACGCACTCGCGGAATCACGCCTTCCAGTGAACCCGCCATGGTCGGCCATTTCAGCGCTGCCGTCAGCTTCGGTAACGGGATCGGCTCCACCTCGCCTTCGAATTCGCCAACCCATTCCTGGCCTTCACGACGCGCGTTCACATTGCGAATCTTGATCGCGCCACCAAGCATCGGCAAGGTTAATTCCGGCATCGAAAAACTCTCGCCCTTAAACTGAACCTTGGTCTTCACCGCACCGATCGGCACACCACCAACACTCGCACCGTCAAACGCGATAACGCCCTCCCCTGCGCCAGCGTTGACCCAGGGAATATTGGTTTGCAACTTGTCGATCTTGAATCGATTATTGGCGTCGATAAGCGTAGCGTCGTTGAGCTTGATATTGGCGCGCTGAATTTGGCCATTGACCATTGCAAGATCGACATCGCCTTTTCCGGTCGCGTTGAACGTGTTGTAACTTGTGCCGTCCAGGAACGGCTTTACCAATGTGCTGAAAAATGGCTCCAGATCTAGGTTCTGGCCATGCAAATTGAGATCGGCGAGTTTGCCGGGATCGTTTTTCCAGCGTCCGCTCAAGGTGATTTTTCCAATCGGCGCAAGCTCGACATTCGCACTATCGATTTGAATGAACGCCGGGTCCCACGTTCCGGTCGCACTAAATTTCTTCGTGCTTTTCGCCAGGTATATCGGTTGCCATAGCATCTCGCCATCAGGCCAATCCAGCACTGTGGTGAATTGCCAGCGCGGTCCCAGTCTCTTCGCGTTCAGGTCGATCACCGCGGAAATTTTTTCACCCGCGTGCAGACCAGCGGCATCGCTAAAATCAACATCTTTCAGCGCAAGACGGCCTTGAACTTTCGCGTTTTCTTGTGGATCCGTTGTGAGTTCGATGCGGCCGGAAATCGAGCCTTTCGTGAGTTTCGGCAACGTCGCCGGGATCAGCGGCGCAAAACGCGTAACGGCACCCTCTTTAATATCGATCGATGCGTTCCAATGACCGCTCGCACGGCTTGAATTCACCTGCCAAGATTCGTTTTTGGGTTGCAACGCGACGCTGAAGGTTTCGCTGTTAGCGACATTGAACGTGAGGGGAATAACTTCGCCGGATTCTTTGAGCGCGCCTTGTTTGCAGGCGATGCCGGATGTCAATACAATCAGGCGCGTGCAGGTGAGTTCCGTGTCGTTCAGGCGTTTGCCATTGTTAACCAGCTCGCCGATTTTGACGCTAAGGTCACCGGCCGGTTCGTGCAAACGCCAGTAAACGGAAACTCGCTTGGCCGAAATGTTGGGATTGGAAACTTCGTCAGAGCCGATTGAGATTCGCGTAATCGCAACGCTCGGCGTCGCTACGCAAACAACGAAGTAAAAGAAGAATAAGCGACGAATCCGACTAAACATCGGCCCGCTAGTCGGGAAACACACCCGTCGACAGATAGCGATCGCCACGGTCGCAAACGACATGGACGATCACCGCATTTTTAACTTCCGCGGAAATTTGCAGTGCGGCCGCCAAGCCGCCTCCGGAGGAAATTCCGGCGAAAATACCTTCCTCGCGCGCCAAGCGCCGCGCCATATCTTCCGCTTCCGGCTGACTCACTTCGATGACGCGATCAACACGGCTGTGATCGAAAATTTTCGGCAAATATTCCTGTGGCCATTTTCGAATGCCGGGAACATTCGCACCGTCCTTCGGATGCACGCCGATAATTTGAATCGCCGGGTTTTTCTCCTTCAAGAATCGCGACGCCCCCATGATCGTTCCGGTCGTACCCATGGTCGCGACGAAATGCGTGATTTTGCCCTGAGTATCGCGCCAAATTTCCGGACCGGTGCCTTCATAGTGCGACAGCGGATTATCGGGATTGGCGAACTGATCCAAGATCACGCCCTTGCCTTCCGCTTGCATTTTCTCCGCGACGTCGCGCGCCATTTCCATGCCGCCGGTTTTCGATACGAGCACCAGTTCAGCGCCGAACGCACGCATGGTCTGGCGCCGCTCCAGACTTTGATTTTCCGGCATGATTAAAATCATCCGGTAACCGCGCATCGCCGCCGCCATCGCCAGTGCAATACCGGTGTTGCCGCTGGTGGCTTCGATCAACGTATCACCCGGCTTGATGGCGCCGCGCTTTTCGGCGTGAACAATCATCGACAACGCGGGGCGATCCTTCACCGAGCCGGCAGGATTATTGCCTTCTAATTTAGCGAGAAGGATGTTACTGGTTTCGCCGGGAATGCGCTGCAAACGCACCAGCGGCGTTTCGCCAACGAAATCTTCGAGAGTTTTGTACATGCGGCGTGTAGGAAAATCGTCAAACAGAATTATCGCACATGAGACAACAGCGAAAAGCACTATCGGCTAAGAGCCAATAGTGGTGCGGCTCTCCAGCATGGCATGGCATGGCAAACAGCCAATACTGGAGTGCCTTGTGGCGAAGCTTACTCTTACTCTTTCTTTTTCTTTTCTGCCTTAACGGTTTTTTCATCTGCCGGTGCGGCAACTGCGGCAGCGGCAGGCGTCAATTCCTCAGCTTTCTTGGCTTTGCTCATTTTCTTTTCCGGCTTGTCTCCCGCAGTTGGCATGCCCAGTGCTTTCCCGTCAATGGTAAGGTCACCGCCGACTTTGGCGATGATGCCTTTGCCAACACCCTTCACTTTGTCTAAATCATCAGCCGATTTGAACGGGCCGTTCTTAGTGCGGTAATCGATGATGGCTTTAGCTTTGACTTCGCCGATCCCCTTGAGTGCCTCGAGTTCGGCTTGCGTGGCCTTGTTTAGATCAACCGCGAAACTTGCTGTACACATCACCATCAGCGAAACAAATATTGATAGCAGTTTTTTCATCGTCATTCCCCAATTAGAAAGTTTATTGATGTCATCGCAAAGATGCAGCGCGAGACGACCAGACCTAGACTACAAGACTTACTCTAATCTCAAGCGCTTCACTAGGCAACGGATTTTTCACCTTCTAATTGTCGCAAATAGCGCTCGACACCTTGCTCAACCGTAAGAAACGGCGTGTCGTACCCGGCCTTGCGCAGCGCGCTATTGTCGGCTTGCGTGAAGCTCTGATATTTGCCACGCAGGGCTTCAGGAAACGCAATGTATTCGATGAATCCCTGGGCGCGCAGTTCGGCCAACGATAACGCCGACTGACCTTGCTGGGCGCGACAGGTATTGACGGTAGCCACTGCGACGTCGTTGAATGTTTGGCATGCGCCGGTGCCGACGTTATAAATGCCGGAGCGCTCGGGATGATCGTGGAAGAATAAATTGACGTTAATAACATCTTCTACCGAAATGAAATCGCGCTGCTGTTCACCGTCGGCGTAGCCCTCTGCGCCTTCAAATAACCGAACCTTTTTGTCTTTATTAAACTGATTGAAAAAATGAAACGCGACCGACGCCATACGCAGTTTATGCGCTTCGCGCGGACCATACACATTGAAGTAACGCATACCGACAACTTGCGAACGAAACTCGCGAGCGCGGCTGCGCACATGTTGATCGAACAATAACTTCGAATAACCGTAGACGTTCAGTGGCGATTCAAATTCGGGGCTTTCTTTAAAGGCCGTTCCGGTTCCGTATACCGCAGCAGACGACGCGTAGATGAAAGGAATCGATTGGTCCTGGCAAAAATCGAGTAGGTCGACTGAATATCGATAATTGTTTTGCATAATGTAGCGGCCGTCGGTCTCCATCGTGTCCGAACATGCGCCTTGATGAAAAATCGCGCTAACGTCACCAGCGAATCGATGATCGGCGACGAGCTGTATGAATTCTTCTTTGTCGAAATAATCGGCGATTTGGCAATCGACTAAATTTTTGAATTTTTCCGAGCGGCTCAGATTATCAACGGCGATAATGTTGGTTTTGCCGCGCGCGTTCAGCGCTTTAACAAGATTGGCGCCGACGAATCCGGCCGCACCCGTCACAACGATATACATCAAGAAGTCTCCTCTAATTCGTGGCGCTCGACCACGGCGGTGCCCAGTTTACCCACTACGATTCCGGCCGCACGATTGGCCAGTCGCACCGCATCGACCAAATCCGAACCGCTTGCAAGCATCGCACCCAGGGACGCAATAACCGTATCGCCCGCGCCGCTCACGTCGAACACCTCGCGTGCGAGTGACGGCATGTTGAACACATCGTCCTTACGATAGAGCGTCATGCCTTCTTCCGAACGGGTAACAAGCAGTGCCTTCAAATTTAATGAAGCGCGTAACGCTTCAGCCTTTTCCGTCATTTCGTCTTCCGATTTCCAACTACCGACGACGGCCTTGAATTCCGACTTATTCGGGGTGAGGAGCGTTGCGTTTCGGTAGCGGGAAAAGTCGCTGCCCTTCGGATCGACCAATACCGGTTTATTGGCGGCATTGCAAAACGCAATCATGCGTTCAATGTGAGCAAGGCCGCCTTTGCCATAGTCCGACAAGATCACCACATCGGTTGTATCAAGTTGTGCGGTGAAGTGATCGAGTGTGGACAGCAACACATCC
>JANOLP010000229.1:0-1837 GCA_031419835.1 Pseudomonadota bacterium
CGATGGAAGCCGTTGCGAGCGGAAAGTTACGCGAGGATTTGCACTACCGGCTTGAGGTGTTTCCGCTGCAGTTGCCCGCGCTGCGAGATCGTCGCGAGGACATCGAAATACTGACACATCATTTTCTAACCGAGATGAATAAGACCGAGGGAACGGCGAAGGTCTTTCTGCCTGACGCAATCGACGTTCTGCGCGCCTACCGGTGGCCCGGCAACGTCCGCGAACTACGCAACGTAGTGCAGCGCTCTTACATCATGGCGGAAGACGACACCATTGACAGCCGTGACTTACCGCAGGATTTAGGCTCGCCGCCACCGGACAGCGGGCCCTACGTCAACGTCGCTGTGGGCGCCACGATAGCCGACGTCGAGCGTCGGCTTATTTTTGCCACGCTGGATCAGTGCGGTGGAACCAAGGAAAAAGCGGCGGAGATGTTGGGTATCAGCCTAAAGACGCTTTATAACCGGCTGCGCGAGTATGGTTCGCCGTGACGCAATCGCAGTGCCGTTCTTAAACTTGGCACAGGAGTTGCCTCATAGTGGTTAAAGGATATCTAAACTTTTCACTGTATGACCTCATCAATCGATCAAATCAGTTCGTGGAACGAGGAATTCGCTCACAGCGTTAGGTTAACCAAATACCCCAATCTTACAAAAATATTTGTAAGAATTACAAAATATTTCGACTGTACGATCGATCTGAGGACTTATGGCTGCGGGTGCTAGTTTTTTGAGATTCAAACTGACGTTCGCATTCGTGACTAGTGGGCAAACTAACTTAGGGTGTGGAGAATTATCAGATGCAAAATCGTAAACCGAAGCTACTCGATTCACTTACCGGCCTTACTAAAAATATCGTCGTAATGGCAGAAACTAGGCTGAAACTGCTGGCGTTGGATGTGCAAGAAACAGGGTTGAATTTGCTATCGTTGCTGGTGTTATCGGGCATTATTCTCACCTGTTTCGGATTGGCGTTGATACTGACTACTTTATTTGTGGTGGTGATATTTTGGGATTCGCATCGCCTACTTGCAGTGGGAGGCGCGGCGGGATTTTTTGCGCTCGCCGGATTGGGGCTGTGGCTCGCGGTGTTAGCAAAATTCCGCAACATGCCGCAATTTTTCGCAGCGACGCGCGAAGAATTCGCCAAGGATCGCGAATGGTTAACTCGCGATAGCCTACGTGTTGCTAGCGAAAACTAAGGCCGATTTATTTCTGCAATGAGATTGATAAGTTGCCCGAAGTCCACGGGTTTGGTGAAGAAATTATCGTAACCGGCAGCGAGTGCGCGCTCGCGATCTTCGTCTCGCGAGAATCCAGTAATGGCGATCGCTTTCCGCAGCAGGCCATAGGGCAAAGCGTGGATACTTCGAATCAAGTCATAACCGTCTTGTTCAGGCATACCCAGGTCAGAGAGCAGTAGCTCCGGTGCCCACGACCGATACAATATGAGCGCGGTGGCAACGGATTCCGCGGTCCTTACGTCGGCGTTATGACTACTGAGGAGCTCACTTAGCATTTCCAGGGTATTGCGATCATCGTCCACAACCAAGATGCGCAAGCCGTTCAGACTCAATTGACCGTTGGTAGCGGAATTGGATATCAGAGAAGTGGAAGGGGTTTGTGGCATCAGTAGCGTCTTAGGAACTCCCCCGATAGGTAAGCATCTTTCGTGCCCGGAAATTACCGAAGATGAGCTGCCGATTCCGATGATTGGATTCTATGCTCATGGCCATCTGCGCGATGTAATGTGCTGCACTGGCGGTAAAGTTGACACGAACGTTGGTAACAATGAAAAACTTTTCAAATCAATTCTAACGATGAGGCAAGTTAATGCC
>JANOLP010000230.1:0-10612 GCA_031419835.1 Pseudomonadota bacterium
AGTATCCGCGATCGCGGTAAAAGCGCGTGATGCGATCGGCAATCGCATCGAGTTCTTGAATATTCAGCGCGCTGCCGGCGACATCGGTTAACAGCGGCAGCAGTTGGCTCTCGGTGAAGACCGTCGCGCCGGTGACGCGGAATCCACGCAACTCGATGGTGATGTTTGTCGTGGTCGGCAAAGCAGGACGAGCTTCGGCCGGCAACTGGATGGTAGGCGTCGACGTGTTTGAGGATTGCGGCACCGCATCGATCTGGCGTAGGATGGTCCCGCCGTCCGGCAGCGATTGCGCCGAGGCCATGGGAACGAACGCCATGACACTCAGAAACAAGACATCAACAATATGGACACAAGATCGGCACCGCGCCGTCTTGACCATACAATTCTCCTCAAGGCGCCTAAAATTGTTAGATTACGTTGTGAAGCTGTTATTCATGTTGTCGCGATTCGACTGACTATGAAGAATCATCGCTAAAGGTGCAATCCCTTTAGGTTTTTTGACGCAGGCAGAAGATTTCCGGTTATCATACTGGGTGCAAACTACTAACCAGGAGTGGACATGATTGTTACGTCACGTCAGAAATTATTGATATTGGGATTACTCGTCGCCACGCTAACCAGTGGTTGTGGCTGGGTTCATTGGCGCACGAGCGAGCCGACACGGGATGCCAGCTCCATTGATAGCCCAGGGGCCGATGTTACCTTTGCCAACGATCAGAAAAAAGCGCGCGACGAGGCTGCGAAAGCCGCTGCGGCCGAGGGTGCTCAAGTCGGTCCGGGTGCCGGTGGCGCAACGACAACACCGATGGCCGAGCCGGGCTCAGATAAAAGTAGTGGAGCGGGCGCGGCAGATGCTAAGGGCGCGACCGTTTCGCCGATGAAAGACGCGCCTGCCGAAATCGACGCGGCGACCGACAAAATGCAAGACGGCAGCGGCGACAAAATGGCGAACAAAGACGGCACGATGGCAGAGAAAGTCACCTTGCAAGGGGATGCGCTGTTTCAATTCGGCAAGGCCGACGAAAAATCCATGCTACCCGGCGGCAAGCAACGGCTCGATGAAGTCGCCGATAGGATTCTCGCGATGGAAAAAGACACCATTGCGGGCATTACCATTGTCGGCCACGCCGATCGCTTAGGCACGCCAACAGGCAATATGAAGATTTCGGAAAAGCGTGCGGCGACGGTGATGAACTATCTAGTGCGGCGCGGCGTCGATGCGGCGATGCTGGAAAGCATCGGCAAAGGCGATACGGATCCAGTGAGTGATTGCCCCGGTGGCAAGCCAAACAAAGCGTTGCTCGTTTGTTTGGCGCCGAATCGCCGCGTCGAAGTAATCATTAACGTCAAGTAATTTTTTCTTTCGCTACAAAAAACGCCCTGTAGTTCAGGGCGTTTTGTTTTTTGCATCGCGTTACTCCAATTGAATGTTATGTTTTCGCGCGACCTGATTCCATTTTTCGATTTCGCTGTGAATCAAGATGCCCAAGCGCTCCGGCGTTCCGCCGACCACTTCCATTTCAGATTCTCGTAATCTCGCGATCACGGCCGGATCTTTTGCCGCATCCGCGAACGCCTGATTGAGTTTCGCGAGCACCGGCGCCGGCACTTTTATCGGCGCGATGATGCCAAACCAAGGCTCGACGAGAAATTCTTTAAACCCCGCTTGTTGCAAGGTGGGCACGTTCGGTAAAGCGGGTAAACGCTTCGCGCCCGTCACCGCCAGCGCCCGCAACGCGCCAGATTTAATGTGCGGCAAAATCGACGGCGAATTATCGAAAAATAAATCGATTTGCCCGCCTTCCAAATCAGAAATAGCGGGCGCCGAACCTTTGTAGGGAACATGGGTGAGATCGATCCCAGCAAAATCTTTCAATAACTCCGCGCAAAGATGCGGCGAGGAACCATAGCCGGACGAAGCGATGGTCAATCCGCCCGGTTTTGATTTGGCGAGCGCAACTAATTCGGCGATATTTTTTGCCGGCAATTTGTTATTCGCGACAAGGATATTGGAAATCATGCCGATCAACATCACCGGCGCAAAATCGCGCTCGGGATGATAAGGCAATTTTTCGCGATACACGCCAACGTTCATCGCGCAGGTGCCGATGCTGCAATAGCCCAATGTGTAGCCGTCCGGCGCAGATCTTGCCGCAGCTTCCATGCCGATATTGCCGCCCGCGCCGGCGCGATTGTCGATGATGATTGGCTGGCCGAGACTTTTCGACGCGCGTTCGGAGATGATGCGCGCGACGATATCCGACGTACCGCCGGCGGGAAAGGGAACGATGAGGCGGATTGCCTTTTGCGGGAAATCAGCGGCGTTGGCCGAGGCGAACGCGAATAGAAAAACAATAATACGGACGACATTCCAAGCGGCGATGTGGTTCACTGCGACTCCTCGTTTTTTTGTATTTCGACGTTAAATTAAGCGGCCAATGCGCGCAATTCTTCGCGAACGATTTTACGTACCGTCGCTTGATTCAGCGGTTTGTCCTTAGCATTCAACAACGCAATCAGGGCCTCGTTGATGAGCGTTTGATAGCCTTTTCCCGTTTGTTCCGATTGTTGTTTGAAGGCCTGTAGGATCGCGTCGTCCAGATAAATTGTGATACGCGTCTTGCCCTTGGCGGGAATAACCTCACCGCGACGGCCTTTGCTGAAATCATATTCCTTTTTCATAGTCACGCCTTTCCTTAGTGGTGGCTTTACGCACCGATATGATGCGAATGTTGTTGCGCCGCTGCGTGTAAATCACCACACACAACGTGCCGAAGACATTCATCCCGAGCGTTATCCATCGTCGCTCACCTTGCGACGACGCATCTTCTAACGTCACCGCCAGCGGGTCCTCCAACGCGCCATCGCCATCGGACAACGATAAACCATGCTTGCTCAAGTTGGCTTTGCTTTTCTTCGGATCAAATTCGATGGCCATGCCATATAATATGTATTTTATACATACAACACAAGCAACATCGACCGCGTTTTTCGGGTGCGATGTAATTGACTACGCTTGGAATGGCAAGCGGGGAGCGGCTTTTCGAGCATACATGACTGCGAGGTAAGTACGGGGCGGATCGTGGCGAGACTGCCGCCAGGGCGTAGGCTGCGGGTTTTGCCAATAGGTAATTCCGAAATGCGCTTCGCTTCCTCCGCTACCCTTCGTTATCAAAACCAACGGTAGGTTGAGCAGAGGAACGATGCCCTACATGCCTTGTGATCGATGCACCGACGTTGGGTTTCGTTCCTCAACCCAACCTACGGGCTATTAGCGCGTAGGTGGCGGGGCTTAGCAATATGTCATCCCGGAATACGCTTTGCTCCTTCCGGGCTACCTAATGAAATAAGGCATCGCTGGAAGCCTTATGGATATTGGCTTCTGGCGATGCATTGGCTGGACGCCACACCGGTATTGTCTGTCAGGCCATCCATCGCGCGGGCGCTTTGCGGTAAACTGCGCGTTCTCTTTTGATAGCAATCCCAATTAAGAATGTCAGCAACAATAATCGACGGCAATGCACTTTCGCAACTTTTGCGAGCCGATTTCAAAACTGAAGTAGACGCGCTAAAAAATCGCGGCGTCACGCCTGGCCTCGCGGTGGTCATCGTCGGCGACGATCCTGCTTCGCACGTTTACGTTCGCTACAAAGTGAAGGCCTGCGCGAATATCGGCATGCATTCGGAATTACATCCGATGGCGGCAGAAACTTCTCAGCCGGAATTGCTGGCAAAGATTGATGCGTTAAATAAAAATCCTGCGATTCACGGCATTTTAGTGCAGCTTCCGGTGCCAAAACACATCGACAACAAAGCCATTATCGAAGCAATCGCCGTGGAAAAAGATGTCGACGGTTTTCATCATGCCAACCTCGGTGCGTTGGTCGTCGGCGAGCCGACCTTTCAGCCGTGCACGCCCTATGGCGTGATGAAAATGTTGGAGCATCACAACATTCCCATCGAGGGCCAGCACGCGGTGGTCGTTGGCCGCAGCAATATTGCCGGTAAGCCGATGGCGCTGATGTTAATTAATCGCAGCGCGACGGTGACGGTGTGTACCTCGAAGACGCGCGATCTTGGTTCGATCACGCGCCAAGCGGATATTCTCGTCGTCGCGACGGGGAAGGCCAATATGATTTCGGCGGGCATGGTGAAAGACGGCGCAGTGGTGATCGACGTCGGCATCAATCGCCTGCCCGACGGCAAGCTCGCGGGCGATGTGCATTTTGAAAGTGTGAAGGAAAAAGCCTTGTACATCACGCCGGTGCCCGGCGGCGTGGGGCCGATGACGATTACGATGTTGCTGTCGAATACGATTGCGGCGGCGAAGCTCTTTGGGAAAAAATATGGTTAATGTGGCAATAGGCGTTTGCCCCTCCCTTGCAGGGCGCGCTCCGGCTTGCAAGCCGGAGCCGTTCAACGCGCGCGACGAATACGTCGCGAATTCCGCATCTCACCCCTGCACCCTCTCCCCAGAGTGGAGAGGGTATCTTCTCCTTCTCCCACAAGTGGGAGAAGGTTGGGATGAGGGGCGGCGAACGTTAAGACCTATACGGTTTGAATGATCTCATGCCCCAGGCAACACCAAAAATTAACCGCAATCTAATCGCGTTCATCCTCGCCTGCCTCGCGGCGATTGGGCCGTTTTCGATCGACACCTATCTACCGGCGTTCCCCGAAATTCGCGCCAGCCTGAACGCAAGCCACGCGAGTTTGCAGCAATCGTTGACTGCGTATTTGCTGCCCTATTGCTTCATGATTTTGTGGCACGGCGCGATTTCCGATTCGATTGGCCGTCGCAAAACCGTGCTGATCGGATTGGCGGTTTACACCCTCGCTTCGATCGGCTGCGCGACGGCGCCGAATATCCAAGCGTTGCTGGTGTGCCGCGGCATTCAAGGGCTGGCCGCGGGCGCCGGCATGGTGGTCGGCCGCGCGATGATTCGCGATTTATTCGAAGGCGCGGCGGCGCAGCGCTTAATGGCGCAAGTGCAAATGATTTTCGGCATCGCGCCCGCCATTGCGCCAATTATCGGCGGTTGGTTACTCGGGATTTTCGATTGGCACGCGACGTTTTGGTTCCTCGCTTGGTTCGCGATCGCATTGATGATTCTAGTTTGGAAATATTTGCCGGAAACCTTAGACCCTGCCAAGCGCCAATCGCTCGTGCCGGAAAAAGTGCTGAGTAATTTCAAGCGCGTGTTCTCGCACAAATCCATGCTGCCGCTCGCGTTCACGGTAGGCTGCAACTTCGGCGGATTTTTTCTGTACGTGTTGGCCGCACCCGTTTTTTTGCTGGAGCATTTGAAAGTCAGCAACCAAGGCTTCGCATGGCTTTTCGTGCCGACGGTCACGGGCATGATTCTCGGCTCCTACGCGTCGCGCCGCTTAGCGGGGAAACGCACGCCGGCGCAAACCGTCGATATTGCCTACAAAGTCATGTTTGCCGCAACCGCGCTAAATATTTCGATGTGCCTGTTCGTCGAGCCCGGCGTGCCGTGGAGCGTGATCCCGGTGATGATTTACAACTTCGGCATGGCGCTGGCGATGCCAACCATCACGCTGCTCGCGCTGGATTTATTCCCGACCATGCGCGGGTTGGTTTCCTCTGCTCAGGCCTTTGTTCAAACGCTCATCAGCACCGTATCTGCAGGGCTCGTGGTGCCGCTTCTATATCATTCGCCACTACGAATGGCGATCGGCATGGCGATTTTCATGTTGCTGGGATACATCGCTTGGCAGAAATACACACTCGATCTATTGAGTGGCGAACAGAAGAGCAGCTAGTGCAGTGCTTCATTCTGTTTGCGACTTATGTTGCCACGACGCGAAGCGATAACTCCTTCCCCTTCAAGGGGAAGGTTGGGATGGGGATGGGTTCCTCGGCGTTTCAATTAAACCCCATTCCCACCCTACCCTCCCCTTGAAGGGGAGGAATGTCGCGTTAATTCCGAAGCACTACACTAGGAAATCCGGGCACTATCTTCGTTGGGAATGTTTTGCAAACAACTTCTGCATGCCGCCGATCCAGCGATCGTAGTTTTCACTCTTATTGCGAAAGTATTGCGCGACCTCGGGATGGGGCAGAACCAGAAATTGTTCGTCGCGCATCACCGCGACAACTTCTGCAGCGACTTGCGCGGGCGTAAGAATGCCATCAACCCCAGCAGAGCCGCCGTCACCGCTGACCATATCGGTTTGCACCGACTGCGGACACAGGCACGACACGCGCACACCACGGCGGCCATAGGCGATGCGTAGCCATTCGGCGAACGCCAGCGCGGCGTGTTTGGTCACCGCATAGGGTGCCGATTCAACCACCGAGAGCAATCCGGCGGCGGATGCGGTCACCAAAAAATAGCCTTCACCGCGCGCCACCATCTCGGGCACGACGGCACGCGCCGCCCACACGTGCGCCATACCGTGAATCTCCCACATCGATTGCCACAGCGTATCTTCCAACTCGAAACCGCCTAAGTCACCGAGTATGCCGGCATTGGAAATGTAGATATCCGCCTGGCCGAAGCGCTGGCGCGTCGCCGCGACCAGGGCTTGAATGTCCGCCTCACGGCTGACGTCGCAACGCATGGCGATCGCGCCGATTTCGTTCGCAACGCCTTGCGCTCGTTCCAAGTTAACATCCGCGACTACCACTCCGCGCGCACCTTCGGCAACAAAGCGCCGTGCGATGCCCGCACCAATACCACTCGCGCCGCCGGTGACGATGGCGACTTTGCCGACAATTTCCAATTGGATCTCCTCAAGAGTTTGTGCTGAATCTAACGTTCAAGCGACGCGCCGTCAATCGTACACGTTAGTGAATTTTTTTGAGATGAGTTCCAGGTGCCGCTCGGTACTTGCCTCGTGGCACGGCATGCCCGAAGAACCAGTATCGGCGCGCCTCGCGGCGATACTCTTTAAGTGATGCTAGACGCCGAAATCGCTTGCGCCATCGTGGCGCCGCGGCCGGCGCCCCACTCCTCGATGAAGACGGGAATTTTCTCCGGCGGAATCGGCTTGGCGAAAAAGTAACCTTGCATCTCACTACAACCTCTGGCGCGCAGCGCTTCCATTTGGCTTGCGGTCTCGACGCCTTCTGCAGTCGTCCTCAATTTCAACGCTGTTGCAAGTTGAATAATGGCGCGCACAATCGCGCTCGCTTCGCCTTCTTCATCGTGATCGAGCGCGTTGGTGAAGGCACGATCGATTTTGAGTTTATCCAATGGGAAACTGCGCAAATAGGCGAGCGACGAATAACCGGTGCCAAAGTCATCAAGCGCGACATGTGCACCGAGTGACCGTAGCGACTTCATCGTCTCGCGAGCGCCGCTGCTGTCTTGGATCAGAGACGATTCGGTAATCTCAAGTTCTAGGCGCTCGGCACTCAAGCGTGCGCCGGCCAACGCGCCTTGCACGTCCTCGATCAAGTCGCGGCTGGCGAATTGCACGGCAGAAAGATTCACCGCGACGATCATTTGCTCCGGCCACTTTGCCGCCTCGATGCAGGCGCGGCGCATGAGCCAGGCACCAATCGGAACGATCATGCCGGTTTCTTCGGCGATCGGGATAAATTCGTTTGGCGACAACATGCCGCGCTGTGGATGGCGCCAGCGCAATAGCGCTTCGAAGCCGACGATGGCGCGGCTTCGTACATTAATTTGCGGCTGGTAATGCAATTCGAGTTCGCCGCGTTCGAGCGCCTTGCCCAAATCGTTGAGCACGCTCATGCGATGGCGCGCGAGCGCGTCCATCTGCTCATCAAAGAGGCGCACGGTGTCGCGGCCCGCGTCCTTCGAAGCATAAAGGGCGGCGTCGGCGGCCTTGAGCAATTGATCGGCGCTGCCGCCGTGGCGCGGTGCGCAGGCCATCCCGACACTGCCGCGCAATTCGATGCGCATGGAGTTGATGAAGCACGGCTCGCGTAGCGCAGCTAGCAAGGCGTGCGCGCGTTGAATGCATTGTTCATCGGTGAATTCGCCGGGCACGATCATCGCGTATTCGTCACCGCCCAAACGCGCCAACACTTCTCCGTCGCCGACCAACGGGCTCAAGCGCCGCGCTACTTCGCGCAGCATTTGATCGCCCATTAAATGGCCGAGCGTATCATTCACCGCCTTGAAATTATCCAAGTCCAGCACGATCAGCAGCAGGCCTTGATGCAGTGTGCCAAGCGGCATCAACGCATCCAAGCACGCTTGAAATTGGCGGCGATTGGCTAAGTCTGTGAGTGAATCGAAATTCGCCAGCCGCGTCATTTCCATATCGCGTCGCTGAATCTCCGTCGTGTCCGAGCCGACGCCGCGCCAGCCGTGGAACTCGCCTTCGCCGTCGATCAGCGGTTTGGCTGTTAACGCCCACCAACGCAATTCCGTGCCGACCATTACCGGCACCACTTGATCGCGAAATGCGCGCCGCCCATCGAGCCGCGATTGCAACGCTTCTAATGCCAGCGCTTCGGCGCGGCTAAGATTGGGAAATGTTTTGTGTAAAAGTTGGATCAGCGGCGCGCCGGCCAGCGATGCGATATCGCGCCCCAGTGCCTCCGCCAGGCGCGCGGAAACGTGGCGCAGATTGCCCGTGGCATCGGTCTCCCACAACCAATCCCGCGCCGAACCCTCGAAATCTTTTAGCAACAGCTCCACCACTTGGCTCTGGCGCTCGGCCTGTGCTTCCGCGCGCACTCGCGAGACCAGCAGATGAGAATTAAACAGCACCGTGACCGCCATCAAAATGCTGTAGACCACGAGCAAGATAAGGATCGCAAAATAAATGGGGCCGCTAAGCAAACTCAGCGCAATCCCGCTACCCAACCCGAGGCACGCAGTCCACAGCAGACCGGCAGCGGGCACCGGCGCTAACACGAACGCGCCGGTACCGATCATGCCCGCTGCGACGGTGGCAATTAACACGCGGTGATCAGCGTCGACTTGCGGCAAAAGCCATATCACCGGCATCGCCAATAACGAAGCAACCATGCCGGATTGCCATGCAAATCGACGCAAATCTTGCGGGCGAACCACGTGGCCAGGCAACTTACTCAGCCTAAAACTGCGCAGGCTATCCAACTCCAACACGAATAGCGCGCCGAGCCAAATCAGCGTCGCGAACGTTGGCGTGGTGTGGCGAAAACCCAAAGCCGTCGCAATGCCAATCGCGACGTTTGTTGAAGACGTAAAAGGAACGAGTTGCAGCGCCGCTTGAAATTGCCGCGTCCGAATTTCTTGCGCAAGCACAGCCGATGCATCGGGCGCGCCGATGCAGTCGCGCAGCCATTGAACTAAACGCGTAACAAGCGTCATTGGGGGCAAGCGTGCAGCGCCGCCACAGTGTGGGTGAGTCGCGATTCTACCGCGATTTTTCTTTAGCGTTCAATGATTTGCCGGATAGGTACCCAAAGTTGGTTCCAAATTATTGGGCTTCGTAAAATAAATGATGGTCCTCTTTCAAATAATATCTACCTGCTCATCGCACGGAGTCGAACGCTTCCCGCGCCGGAAGCCGAGTAGATGTAAACACCGGTGCCGCCGATATTGTCCATCTTTGATAAGGCATGATAATCTTTCAGAACTTTCCTAGGAACGAATTCGATGAACGTCAACCTCACCCCGCAATTGGAAACGATGGTAAAAGAAAAGGTCGCGAGCGGCTTGTATAACAATGCAAGCGAGGTCGTCCGCGAAGCCTTGCGCCTTATGGATTCCCGAGATCGGATAGCATTGATTCACGCCGAAACGGCAAAAGGTTTCGCACAACTGCGCCAAGGCAAGACCGTCCCGCTCGATATCAAGCGAACCAAGCGCACCGCAACCGCCAACGCCAAGAAACGCCGTGCAGTAAATCCACTTGTCACGCCCTAAGCATCGGGTTGTTCTCTCTGAACTTGCCGAGCTTGATCTAGCCGATATCCTCCAATACACCTTCGAGACTTGGGGCATCGTGCAAATGGATCGTTATGCGGCGCAGTTGGAGCAGGGCTTCATGCTGTTGGCAAGCGCCGAGACGATTGGTTTGCGGGCTGCCGCTGCCATCGGATCGAACACCATTTGGTGCTTTACGAGGTGATCGACGGACAAGTGCGCGTAGCTCGGCTTTTTCATGAGCGGATGGAGCCAGTTCGCAACCTTGAGAACTGATCGCCACCCCCGATTGGATTACTCCGCCGTAAAATTCCAATCAGAATATTTCTCGCCCCCACGAAAAGAAAAGACTTTGGCAAATAGCGTCGGCGATTTGTTCGACAAACTATGCACGCCGATCACTTGATTGTTCTTGTTACGCACCACGCCCCATTCTTGCGTTTGCATGATCGGATCGACCGGCAGCGTGACGAGATAGGCCTTATCCGCAAGCAAGCGCGAATCGTGTTGTAGGTCGGCCAGGATTAGCGGAAATTCCTTTGCCGTACCGGGCGACGCGTCACGATAGGCTTTCAACGCTGTCACGATTTCATTTGCCGCTGAAATCAAGCGGCGCTCTTTGCTCCAGTAAATTTGAAAGCTTGATGTACCCAGCAGAAAAGCAATGAACAGCGCGAAGATGAGTAAGGCAATCCAGCCGCGATGAGTAACGCGCTCGGATTTCATCGGTTGATTCAGTTTCGGTGCCACCGTAT
>JANOLP010000231.1:0-13820 GCA_031419835.1 Pseudomonadota bacterium
TGCAAGCTCGACCAGATGGTTGTCTGCCTCATCCGGCAGATTGGGTCGCCACAAGTAATAAACGCGCGTCTATTCGCAACTGGCAAACAATACGTCGAGCAATTCGTCTCGCTCACCTCGGCTCAGCTTGCGGTTTTTAAACAAGTCGTCGCAGCCGAAAACATCCTCGTATTCGTTAAACAGCGCATTCCCCCATCAGGGGCACACAATTGCCCCTTCAGGCAAGCTGCAACGACGGCATTTGCCATTCCCGTGCCAACAAGACAGGCGCTAAGCAACACATTGGTATCAACAGCGATCCTCATTATAGTTTGGTAGCACTTCTGCCACCCTATTTAAAGTCGCGTCCCCGCGAGCGGCAGCAATTTACGAGCTTGTTGGACACGAAGATCCGCTTCGAGAAAACTTACAACCCTGCCGTGAATGGCGGCAACCGCTGCGTAGTGATCTTGGTTTTGTGCACCGCATTGGGCCGCTTTTGGCCGGTGCGCACTGATTGCATCTTGCGAGAGTTCGAGTGTTAACGTGATTTACAAAACCCGTCGATTTACCACGGATTTTACAAAAATTGATTAAACTTCTTTGGACCACCAACGCTTATTTGCCGAGGGAGATTTGGCGCTATTGAGACGACTTGATACTGGGTATTGGCGGAGAGAGAGGGATTCGAACCCTCGATACACTTTTTGAGCGTATGCTCCCTTAGCAGGGGAGTGCCTTCGACCACTCGGCCATCTCTCCGAATTACCAAGGCCGAAGGATACTCTTTTCGGCCTTTCCGATCAAACTCAAGCAGCGTTTGGCTGGTCCAGCGCGAATGCTTTGTGTAGCACTCGCACCGCCAGCTCTAAATATTTTTCGTCAATCACGACGGAAATTTTGATCTCGCTGGTGGAAATCATTTGCAAGTTGATGCCCTCTTCTGCCAAAGCGCGGAACATTTGGCTCGCCAATCCGGAATGGGAACGCATGCCGATGCCGACGACCGAGACCTTGGCGATCTTGTTGTCGCCGATGACATCTCGCGCCTTCAAATGGCCTTTTACTTGCTTGACTAGAATGTCCATGGACTTTTGATAGTCGTTGCGATGCACAGTGAAAGAAAAATCCGTAGTGCCTTCGACGCTGGCATTCTGGATAATCATATCGATCTCAATGTTGGCATCGCCAATCGGCCCTAAAATTTGGTACGCAACACCCGGTCGGTCGGGCACACCTAGCACCGTGATCTTTGCTTCGTCGCGATTGAACGCGATGCCGGAAATAGTCGCTTGTTCCATATTGTCTTCTTCCTCGAATGTAATCAGCGTGCCGGAGTTGGCTTCCTCAGTCAGCGGCAGATTGGGATCCGTCAAACTCGACAGCACGCGCAGCTTCACTTTGTATTTTCCGGCGAATTCGACTGCGCGAATCTGCAACACTTTCGATCCGAGCGAGGCCATCTCGAGCATTTCTTCGAATGTTACCGTGGCAAGTCGGCGCGCGTCTTCAACAATGCGCGGATCGGTCGTGTAAACCCCATCGACGTCGGTGTAGATCAAGCATTCATCGGCCTTCAGCGCTGCTGCTAGCGCAACAGCGGATGTATCGGAGCCGCCGCGACCTAAGGTCGTCAAATTGCCGTCGCCATCAACCCCTTGAAATCCCGCGACAACAATCACGGTGCCGGCCGCTAAGTCAGCACGCATTTTTGCGTCGTCGATTTCAAGAATGCGCGCCTTGGTAAAGGCGCTGTCAGTTAGCACGCGCACCTGCCCACCGGTGTAGCTCTTTGCTTGCAAACCGAGCGCCTTTAATGCCATGGTTAACAAGCCGATAGTCACTTGCTCGCCGGTCGCCGCGATCACGTCCAGCTCGCGCGGATCGGGGTCGGCTTGAATTTGCTTCGCAAGGCCGAGCAATCGATTGGTCTCACCGCTCATCGCGGAGACAACCACGACCAATTGATGGCCCGCCTTGTGCCATTTCGCGACGCGCGTTGCGACGTTTTTGATGCGCTCGGGGCTGCCGACGGATGTGCCGCCGTATTTGTGTACGATTAAAGCCATGCTACGAAAAATGCCTGCGTTTTCGGACAACCCGCGATTTTACCGCGTCGGCACGGCGAACGCTATGCGCGCATTAAAGACGAGCGGAAACGATGATGATTCCAACGATCAAGAAAGCAATTCCGATGGTTTCTTTCCGTGAAATTTTTTCCTTGAGAAATTTCCACGAAACGAGATAACCGTACAACACCTCGACCAACGCCAGCGTGCGCACGTCGGCGGCGTTATGCATTGCAAACGCAGTGAACCAGCCGAACGATGCCAGCGCGCCGGTAAATCCAGCAGTAAGCGATACGCGCCATTCCTGCTGGATCTTTTTGATCGCCTCCGGTTGCTGCCAGGCAAGATAACCGCCAATTAGCACGCTTTGAATGATTTGCGCCCAAACCAAGGTATAGGCACCGGCTAGCCAGGGCGAAATCGGCCCGAGCGTCAACGCGCCGCCGCGATAACCCACTGCGGAAATCGCAAATCCGGCGCCTGACGCCAATCCCAGCCAAGCCGTCGGCGATAGCCAGCCGCCAAGAAATCTTTGACTCGACGCCGGGCGCTTCACCGATAGCAAGATCACACCAAGCGACGCAATCACAATCGCTGACAGCGACGACGTTCCTACGCGCTCACCAAGTAATAGCAGCGAGAATAGGGCTACTTGCAACACCTCTGTTTTCGAATACGCAACGGCGACGATGAAACTGCGTTGCTGCATACCCGCGAGTAATAATGCGGTCGCGGCGAGTTGTCCGACAGCGCCGAGCGTCGTCCAAACTAGAAAGTTCGCACTCGGTGATGGCAATGGCGCCGTCGAAAATCCGAGGCAAATGATCAACGCGAGAATCGCAAACGGCAATCCGAAAATGAAGCGAACGGACGTCGCAGCAATGGTGCCTGCGGTTTTGGTTAAGTCTTTTTGCGCCGCATTGCGCACGGTCTGCGCCGCCGCCGCGGCAAACACGATGGGAATCCAAAGCCAGGACGGATAGCTCATGAAGACCGCAGCGATCGTAAACGAATATCGATACTACGTGCCAAGGGTTCGTATGCCGCTTGGCGTTTTGATTGTGGCGATGAGATGGGGGCGCGGGTGTTTTGCGACACTAACGTCAACTCCGGCACCTAAGTTACTTAGTAAATCGTTGGCGCGTTCTGCATCGGGATGAAAACCCGCCAGGCTCAACAACGTACAGCCACGATCTTCTAAACGACTTGCGGGATGTTGTGGCGATTGCCATTCAATCAAGGTCGGCACGACGCCATCACAGGGCATGCTGCCGTCAGCGGGAATAGTGATCAGCCAATTCAGATCGCCGCGACTCATCGCCGTAATTTCGCCGTGGATGCCACTACACGCGCGGTGGGCAGCACGAATGTCGTCGCATCGCGCAACCCAGGTTGCCAAACACGGCGCGCTTTCTTCGCTTAACGCATCGAGACCAAACCAGCGCGGTCGATTGGGATGCGGCGCAACGGGATTGACTGCGATTACTTCAAGATAAATTTTTTCCCCGAGTCGCAGCAAAAGATTGTGCGTACCCATGCGCGCATGCTCACCACCGGGCTGGGGCCATATTCCAAGCGCTTCGTGGAGCATTTTTTCGCCAAGAGCCAAGCTGGGCGCGGTGATAACCAAGTGATCGATGGCGCAGTTCATAGCCGGATTGTCTCACGGGCAAAACCGCATCGGAGTAAAATTCAAACCACTATGATTCAAGTGACTCCGATTCCCGCCTTCCGCGACAATTACATCTGGGCCATTCACGATGAAAAAAACGCCATCGTCGTCGATCCCGGCGATGCGGCACCCGTGTTCGCATTTTTGCGTGACCGCAAACTTACGCTGAATTCGATATTGATCACCCATCATCACAACGATCATATCGGCGGCAATCGAGAATTGCTTGCTCATTATCCCGTGCCGGTATATGGACCGGCCGGCGAGGCAATCGATACGCTTACCACACGCCTGACGGAAAACGACGAGATCACACTGGCCGCATTTGATCTCACATTCAAAGTACTCGACATTCCTGGCCACACGGCTGGGCATATCGCTTATGTCGGCAACGGCATGGTGTTCTGTGGCGATACCTTATTCGCCTGCGGCTGCGGCCGTTTGTTCGAAGGCACGCCGGCACAAATGCATAGCTCGCTCAGCAAACTTGCGGCGCTCGCCGGTGAAACGAAAGTTTATTGCGCCCATGAATACACGCTCGCGAATATCGCCTTTGCTCGCGCGGTTGAGCCCGGCAACGATGCCTTGCTCAAGCGCGAATTTGTCGAGCGCGATAAGCGTGGCCGCGACATCCCCACCGTTCCCTCGACGATCGCACTGGAACTCGACACGAATCCTTTCATGCGCAGCCACGTGCCCACCGTGCGACAAGCCGCGAATAATCGCGCCGGGAAGACACATTCAACGCCGGTCGAGGTTCTGGCGACGATTCGTGAGTGGAAGAATAACTTTTAGACCTAACCCATTCAACCGCTTGGAAATTTTTGCTTGACCCGAGCGGGTTGCTTGTTTACCATGCGTCATGAATTTTCGAGGCCTAGGCCGTACGGAATAATGACCAAGCTTAAGCACGCGGTTTTTGCATTTTCGCTGTCATGCGTTTTGGTTTCGACCTCGTATGCACAATACCGGCCCATCGGCGCCGAACAAGGCTCGGCGGAAAATACGCCAATCGAAGAGCAGCGCGAATGGCTACCCGAAGTGCAAATACCGCAGTCCGAAACCTCCCCGCCCGAAGAAAACAATATTGTTATCCAACAACCGTTTCAAGCAGCGGAACCGGTCGCGCCCGTCACGCCGATCGCGCCACCTGTTGAACACGTTGAAATCAGCGATTTATGGGAACGCATCCGCAAAGGGCTAAAGCTTCGCGAGTTAAACAATCCACGCGTGGCGAGTCATGAAGCGGCATTTGCATCGGAGCCCGAATACCTCGCGCGCATTGTTGATCGCAGCCGCCGCTACCTGTACCACATTGTCGAAGAGGTGGAGAAGCGTGGCATGCCCATGGAAATTGCGCTGCTCCCGATCGTCGAAAGTGCGTTTAATCCTAATGCCTATTCCCATGCCCGCGCCTCCGGTATTTGGCAGTTCATGCCGAGCACCGGAAAAAATTACGGCTTGCAACAAAACTGGTGGCACGACGAACGCCGCGACGTTCATGCCGCCACGAACGCCGCGCTGGATTATTTGGAAAGTTTGCATCGGCGTTTCAATAACTGGGAGTTGGCGCTCGCGTCATATAACGCCGGCGAAGGCCGCGTCGGCCGCGCAATTGCCTACAACCGCGCGCGCGGATTGCCGACGGATTTCTCCAGCATTCAATTGCCGACAGAAACACGCAACTACGTGCCGAAACTCATCGCCGTTCGCAACATTGTGCGTGAACCTGAGCGCTTCGGCCTGACTCTCGCCTACATCCCCGACAAGCCTTACTTCGTCGCCGTTTCGACCCACAAGCACATCGATCTGAAACGTGCGGCTGAATTCGCAGAGATTCCTGTGGATGAATTTCTAGCGCTCAATCCGGCATTCAACCGGCCAGTGATCGCGGCAAAAGAATCGCGTAGCATTCTTATCCCGGCCGAAACCGCCGATATATTCATTGCAAAACTCGAGAATCCAGACCGTCCATTAGTGAGTTGGCGCAGCCAAAAATTGGCGCGCGGCGAAGCGCTTGAAAAAGTCGCCGATCGATTTGGTATCAGTTCGAGCGAACTGAAACAAGTCAACGGCATTCCATCGAGCAAGAAAATTGCCGGCGGTGGCATGATTTTGGTACCTGTTTCGCTCACCGCACAACAGGAAGCGCATATCGATCACAACGGCACGCCGGAAGCTTCTGTCGCAGCGCCCTATACCGCGCCGCCCAGCATCATCCATACCGTCAAGCGCGGGGAGTCCCTAGGAGAAATAGCGCGGCGCTATGGCGTATCGACTAAGGCTTTGCAAGCATGGAACGGACTGCGCAAAGGTCACGTGGTTGTCGGCCAACATCTCACCATTCGTAAAGGCGCGCGGACGCAATTCGCCGCTGTGACTCCACTCGCTCGCAAGTCCAACACCAAAAAATCCGCAGCGTCCCAAACCATCACCTACCGCGTGCAACGCGGCGACACGCTTTACAGCATCGCGCGCCGCTTCGATGTCGACTTGGTCGCACTCAAACGTTGGAATAAAATTTCCGACAAACGCGGTTTGATGTCGGGCACGCGTGTAGAAATTCCCGCTCATATCAAAAGCTAATTCAGTCGCTATTGTCGCCCCCGCGAAGGCGGGGACCCATAGAGCCGTCTTAAATTCGATACGCTTCATGGATTCCCGCCTTCGCGGGAATGACAGTCAGTACCATAGCTCCAAGAGCCTCATGGATACTGGGTGGCCTTGGGCTACTGCCCCTACAGACATACCCATTGAAACGGCAATCGGGACATGGCCTCTGGTGCGATGCCTAGTTCACTTTCCCGCGCCAACCGATCGGCACAGCAGCAAGTAATTGCCGCGTGTAGGGATGCTGCGGATTGCGGTAAATCTCATCGGAGTTCGCGCGCTCGACAACGTTGCCATCTTGCATCACCAAAATAAAATCGGAAATGTATTTGACCACGGCAAGATCGTGGGAAATAAACAAATAACTCATTCCGAATTCGTCTTGCAAATCTTGCAATAAATTCAGCACCTGCGCTTGAATCGACACGTCCAACGCGGAAACCGATTCGTCGCAAATCAACACATCCGGCTTCATCGTCAAACAGCGCGCAATTGCGATGCGTTGGCGCTGTCCGCCGGAAAATTCGTGGGGATACTTGCGCATTGCCGAGGTCGGCAATCCGACCTTGTCCAACAATGTCACTGCCATTTCGGTTCGCTCTTGCTCATTTGCACCGATACGATGAATGTGCATCGGCTCCGTCAGAATTTTCCCGACATGAAAGCGCGGATTGAGCGACGCGTAGGGATTCTGGAAAATGATTTGAATGCGGCGCCGGTAGTGTTGAAACTCATCGCTACTCAGCGCTAAAATATTTTTTCCGTCAAGCCAAACTTCGCCCGTCGTCGCCGCGTGAAGCCGCATCAACGTTAAGCCTAGCGTAGATTTCCCGGAGCCGGACTCGCCCACCAAACCCAGCGTTTTACCTTTCGGTAAACGAAACGAGACATCATTGACGGCGCGGAATGGACGCTTGCGAAAGAGGCCGCTGCGCACCATGAAATCTTTGCTGATGCCTTTTGCTTCCAGAACAATTTGATCGGTGTCGTTTACGCCGCGCGCGCGCTCGGATTGTGCGTATCCATTGCCATTGAGAAAATCTTCGATTACTGGCAGGCGCAATGGGCGGCGGTCGACGCGGGGCCGGCACGCCAACAGCGCCTTGGTATAAGGATGCTGCGGCGCTTCGAAAATTTGTGCGGCCTCGCCCGCTTCTTTGATCTCGCCATCTTGCATCACGACTACGCGATCCGCGATTTCGCCAACGACATCTAAATCGTGGGTGATGAATAACACCGACATGCGATGTTTCTGTTGCAACGAGGCGATGAGATCAAGAATTTGGCGCTGAATCGTGACGTCGAGCGCCGTGGTCGGCTCGTCGGCGATGATGAGCTTGGGCGCGCAGGCAATCGCGATGGCAATCATCACGCGTTGCTGCTGCCCACCCGATAACTCGTGGGGATAAGCATTAATGCGCCGTGCCGGTTCTGGAATGCCGACCTCTTGCAGCAATTCTTGCGCGCGCCGCAGCGCCTGTGCGCGGCTCAATCCAAGATGTAACGTCAACACTTCCGCAATCTGATCGCCGACGCGCAGCACGGGATTCAAGGAACTCATCGGCTCCTGAAAAATCATCGAAATCTCTTTGCCGCGTATCGCCCGAAGTGCAGCTTTGTCCGCCTGCAACAGATTTTTCCCCGCGTAACGAATCACGCTCGACGGCGACACCACAGCCGATTCCGGCGGCAGCAAACCCATGATCGCCATCGCGCTGACGGTTTTGCCACTACCGGATTCCCCGACTAACGCGACGGTGGAATTTTCCGGAATGTCGAAGCTCACGCCTTTCACCGCTTCGAATATCGTGTTGCGATCCACGCGAAAACCGATGCGCAAATTTTCGACGCCGACGAGAACGTTATCGCTCATTTTATTTTCGGATCGAGCGCGTCGCGCAGCGCGTCGGTCAGTAAACTGAATGCGGTAATCAATACCGCCATGCTCAAAAAAGCAGCGGCAGCGAATTGCCACCATTTGCCGATGACCAATTCGTTCTGCGCTTCTTGCAGCATGGTTCCCCAAGACGTCATTTCAACGGGCACGCCAAAGCCAAGGTAACTCAAAATCACTTCCGCTTTGATAAAGCCGACCACCAGCAAAGACAAATTCACCAAAATAATATGACTGACGTTCGGCAAAATCTGCACGAACATACGGCGCCAGTGGGACGCGCCGATGGCCTCGGCCGCTTTAACGTATTCGCGATTGACGTGCTTCAAATACTCGGCGCGGATTAGCCGATACACGCCGGTCCAACCGGTGATGCCGAGAATCATAATGACCGTTAACAAGCCGCGTTTGTTGAATACCGCCGCGAAAGCAAGAATGAGCAAGAGGTTGGGAATCGACGTGAATACGTTGTAAACCCATTCGAGCAGGTCATTCACCCAGCCGCCAAAATAGCCCGACAGCGCACCGAGCAACGTGCCAAGAAATACCGCGATGAACGCCGCAGCGAAGCCGACGAAGATCGACGACTGCGCGCCCTTAATGGTTTTAGCGATGATGTCACGCCCCCATTTGTCGCCGCCGAACGGCAAGCTCTGCGCTTTTGCGGGAACAGCGGATTCTAGTAATTTTGCCTGCGCCGCGATCGCCGGCAGCACATCGGCAAGCGGGTCGACGTCACTTAAATCGACGACGGCTGCATCTTTGGGCACCGCCAATTCCGGTAGCGCCGCTTCGGCGCTCAGGGCTTCGCTGTTGTCGACCTTTCCCATAAAAGTTGGGCTGGCGTAGGAGACACCGACTTGATCATCCCAGTTACTTGCAATCAATCCCAGCGCAGATAACAGAATCACAAACATAAACAGCGCAACGATCACCAACGATACCATCGCCACGCGATCACGCTTCAAGCGCTGCCAGGCCAATTGCCATATGCCTGAAGAAGCGCTCTGGTATTGGCTCTCAGGCCGATCTAATACGGCACTCACTTGAACTCCACACGCGGATCGGCGACGCGATACAAGACGTCGGCGAGCAAATTAAATAGCATGGTCGCGAACGCGAGATAAATCGTCACGGCTTTGATAATGGGAAAATCGCTTTTGTCGACGGCGTTAATCACCTCGCGCCCAAGGCCGGGAATCGAGAAAAATTTCTCCAACAGAAACGCGCCGAAAATCAGCGACGGCAGCGACATCGCGACGTTGGTGATAATCGGAATCATCGCGTTACGCAGCACGTGCTTGAATAACACCTGGCTTTCCGGTAAACCTTTTGCGCGCGCGGTGCGCACGTAATCGTGATTGATCTCATCCAAAAATACCGAGCGGTAAAAACGAATGCCGGGGCCAAGACCAACCAGTACGGCGAGTAAGACCGGCAGCGGCGCATAGGTTGTTAGGTTCTTCAATGTACTATCGCTCCAGCCCTGTACTGGAAATAACTCTAAGCGATAACCGAGAAAATATTGGCCGGCGATTATGTACGCAAGAAAACTGATGGACATGGCGATGGTGCAAATGATCATGACCATGCGATCCGTCAGCGAGCCACGCCAATAGGCCACGAGCATCGCGAGTACCACGCACAGAATCATTTCGATGATCAAAATCGGCGCCATAATCGTCACACTTGGGCCGATGCGCTTGGCGAAAATTTCCGACACCGGTTCTTTGGTTGACCAACTGCGACCGAAATCCGCGGTGACCACTTGCTTGGCAAAAATCGCCATCTGTTTCCAATAGGGTTCGTCTACACCCAGTTGTTTGCGAATATTTTCGATGTCGGCCTTGTTGGAAATTTTTCCGGCGAGGACTTGCGCCGGATCGCCGGCAAACGTGTGGAACAACAAGAAGACTAGCAACATCACACCGAGCATGGTCGGAATCATTTGCCAAAGACGGCGGATGAGGTAGGCGGTCATTGTTTTCCGCTAACCCCTACTATTGTCATTCCCGCGAAAGCGTGAATCCATTTGGCCGTTCAAAGTCAACATGGATTCCCGCCTACGCGGGAATGACAAGAGGAAAAGAAAGTGGGGCTTTATCATCGCTTCGCATTCCGCTTTTCAAGATCGATATCGAGATATTTCCACGGCGCATGCATGATCGGGTGACGTTTCAATGAAGAAACCCAAGGCTGCGCGACAGAATTTGCAATACGATGCACGCCCAATTTCCAGGGCGCATAAACCAGCACTAGCTTAGACATTTCCTGGTAAAGCTTGGTGCGCTCCGGCGAATCGGGCATTCGCTTCACCTGCTCGTAGAGTTTGTCGTAGGCCGGCAATTTGAAACGCGCGGTATTCGCATCTTCGTTTTTTCCGTACAACAACTGCAAATAATTTTCGCCGTCGGGATAATCCGCGATCCATGCTGCGCCCCACATCTGCAGCTTGCCTAGTTTGGATGCTTTGACTAACTCGGGCCACTTCGCTTTTTTGAATGTCATCTTGATACCGACGGCGTCCATATTGCGTTTCCACAATTCGTCGAACTGGCGGCTGTCGCCACCCGCAACTGATGCCTGTTCAATAGCTAGCGCTTTGCCGTCAGGCATTTCGCGGTAGCCATCACCGTCGCGATCTTTGTAGCCGAAGTGGTCGAGCAGAGCCTTCGCTTTGGCCGGATTATAGGCGTTGTAGTCGGTGCGAAAACGCGGATCGTAACCGGCTACGCCCGGCGCGATGGGCGATTGCGCTTGAATCGCTTGGTTCTTGCGAATAATCTGAATTTCTTGCGGCGTGTTGTACGCATTCGAAATCGCGCGGCGCAACGCAATTTTTTCCTTACTGTAACCGCCAACGATGGGATCGTCCATATTGAAAAACGTGTAGGTGAGATCAGGCTCGGCGCTCTGATAATGGCGAATGCCTTTTTTCGCGAGCGAAGGAATGAGCTTGCCACCGGGAATCACTTGATTTACAAATTCGCCGGGAATACCGCTCAAATCCAACTCGCCACCAAGGAATGCCAGCCAAAACGGTTGCGACTCTTCGATCACAGTCACCTCAACGCGACCGATGATCGGCAACAGCTTACCCTTGAGCCGCGCAGCGATATGTTGATCGATGGCATCGTTGCCCGGCACCGATTCAAAATACGATTCGCGAAATTTCGGGTTCGCTTCGAGAATCATTTTGTGGCCGCGTACCCAATTCTTCAATTCGTAGGGCCCGGTACCGACCGGATGGCCACTGATGTCGTCGCCGTATTGCTCGACCACTTCCCGCGCGAGCGCGCCAAGGGTTGGCATCGCCAGAATGTAGAGCAAGTTGTAGTCCGGCTCTTTCAGATTGATTCGCAGCGTGTAGCGGTTGACCACTTCTAATCCCGCGATCGGTGCGTCGTAGTCGAATTTGTTGTTTGCTTTCGCTTTCGCGACCACTTCGTCCATACCGATGATCTTGCCATCGAGCAAAAATAACCACGGCGACCGCAGCGCCGGATCAAATAAGCGGCGAATGCTGTAAGCGTAATCTTGCGCGGCCAGTTCGCGCTTTTTTCCTTTGAACGCGGGATCATCGGCGAACACGATGCCTTGCTTGAGTTTGAACGTGTAGCTCGAGCCGTTCTCCGACACCGCCGGCATTTCGCTCAATGTCAACGGCACCAACTTCACCGGCCGGGCGAGATAATCGTAACCGAGCATCGGCTCGATGATTGCTTCGATAATGGTGTTGGAATATAGATCGGAAACGGCGATCGGATCGAAGCCGGTTTCTGCCGTCGGGAAACCCAAACGCAATACTTTGTTCATGTCGGCGGCGTGAGCGCCGACGGTGAACAATAAACTGAGAAACAATAGGGCCAGGCGCTTTTGCATTCTGCGTGTTTGGTTCGTGTTGTGCACTAATTTAACATATGGATGGCGGAACAAATTGGTTTATCATTCCGGCAATATTTCTATTCGGAGACACCATGGCTTTTCTCGCCGGCAAGAAAATTCTAATCACGGGTTTGTTAAGCAATCGATCCATTGCCTATGGCATCGCGCAAGCAGCGCAGCGCGAGGGCGCGGAACTGGCGTTCACCTATCAAGGCGACGCGATTAAAGACCGCGTGATCAAACTCGCGGCGGATTTTAAGTCGAACATTATCTTGCCGTGCGATGTGGCCAGCGACAGCGAAATCGATGCGCTATTTGCCGAGCTAGGTAAGCGCTGGGACGGTTTAGATGGCATCGTGCATTCCATCGCCTTCGCGCCGCGCGAAGCGCTAAGCGGCGACTATCTCGACACGATCACGCGGGAAAGTTTTCGCATCGCCCACGACATCAGCGCCTACAGTTTCGCCGCGCTGGCGAAGGCGGGTTTGCCGATGATGCAAGGCCGCAATGGCGCGCTCATCACGCTGAGTTATTTGGGGGCGATTCGCTCGGTGCCGAGTTACAACGTGATGGGCTTAGCGAAGGCTAGCTTGGAAGCCAATGTGCGCTACCTCGCGCAAAGTTTGGGGCCGCGCGGCATTCGCGTGAATGGAATCTCGGCGGGGCCAATTAAAACGCTCGCGGCTGCGGGCATCAGCGGCTTCGGGAAAATTCTTCACTACGTTGAAGCAACGGCGCCGCTGAAGCGCAATGTAACGACGGAAGAAGTCGGCAATGTTGCGGCGTTTTTGTTAAGCGATCTCGCTTCGGGCGTCACAGGGGAAATTACTTACGTCGATGCGGGATTCAATACCGTCGTACCGGGAATGGAAGGGACCTTGTAGAACCAATAGCGGCGCGACTCTTCAAGCATGCATCGCCATCAAGCAAGCGTGGTGCGCCTAGCCCAAGGCCACCCAATCGTGGTAGGCTTAATGATCCATTTGAGACGCTACCATGCCATACCATTTGACATCTTCCCCATATGTACAGACCATGTCCATGTACACAATGTTTTTGCAAAGCAGATGACGATGGTTGCGGCGGTTGAACGAATTGTTGTGCAAGTGACGCCACGGGATAAGAAGGCGATCACCGCTAAAGCGAAGAAACTCGACTTGCCGGTATCGGAGCTGATGCGGCGAGGTGCGTTCGCGTATGAATCGGGGGAGAGCAATGATGATCTCGGCGCGCTGGCAGACGCGGCGAAACGTGCGACCGATCGTGCCAGCGGATGTATTGATGATGCGCTCGCATTTATCGCGGCGAGTAATAAGCGCATTGCCGCGATGGAAAGCAAAGCCGCGGCGCAACCAACGCGGAAAGCTCGCTAATGGGTGTCACCGACAAAATTTGGGGCGCACTGACGTCAATTATTAAGCTGGAAGATAAGGTAAATCGTCAATCCGACGCAATGAAAACACAACAGACCAAGATCGAGGATCTGACCAGGCGCGTAATTCGCTTGGAGGCGCAATTGGATATGCTGATGCAAGCCGCCTCGATGAAGCGACTGAAAAACTGAATGTGCGGGCGACAATAACGCTCGAAGCTTAATGCCGGGTGCGCAGTCGCGTACGCATTCAACTGAATCACATTTTCAATTACACCGAGGTATTTTGGCTTTGTTCTTACGCCGCTGGCCATTATGTGGAGCGCAACATAACGGCCA
>JANOLP010000232.1:0-5795 GCA_031419835.1 Pseudomonadota bacterium
GCTGCAGAGTGATAAGCCAGTGCTGCGTGGATGGTCCCGTTCCGGCCATCTCGGCGGTCGGGTGCAACTTTACGATCTTTTCCAATACGGCTTCCTGCTTGGGCTCGAGATCGACAAAAAAGATGTGCTTGCCCTCGCTCAGGGCTTTTTCGAAGCGGGCGAAGTTATGGTTAGGCTTCTGGATTCCAAGCAAGCCGCCCTCCCACGTGCAAAATCCGAGCACTATGACGGCGAGAAAAATGACCGGCATCCAACCTGCGGCGCTTGTCGTCCATCCGGCAAAATAAGCGAACGAAAGAACCAGCACGAAAGCGCAAATCCCGACGAAGGCGCCGCGCATCGTCAAATGGATAATATCGTTCTTCATAAACGACTGGACCTCATGGAGGTGATGATGGTGCTCCACCTCCGCGTCGTTGCGGCTGAGAACGTGGATCTGCGCTGTCGAAACGCCTTCGGCCTCCAGTTGCTCTTCGAAGACTTCCAGGTCATCTAGGCTATTGCTGATGAAATAATGCCTTTGCATGTGCACAATTAACCTCCTCTTGGTTATCACTTGGGCGTCGTCCCACTCATAGTCAAAGAGTGAGTTGTTGGTTAAAACAGTCATCGCCCGCAGAATACGGATTGCGACACCGTCAAACTGTGAACGTCGAAAGCTCAACCAACATGAAATAGTCTATACGAAAACCCACCATTGTGAGCAAATCCTAAGTAGAAAGGATGATTGCCGAGTTGCTGTTCAGCACCAACCCCGAGGCAGCGCCGCCCTTGATGGCCATGATTGGCCAGATGCAATGGTCGATTGAAGACGTGCTGGGCCAACTCTCGCGCCAGGTTATCGAGCAGTTGTTGGTGGCACAGCCCGCCGGGATTCAAGCGGGACGCGGCTTCCAGACAGGTGGCCTAGCAGCCCGTCAGACTTTAAGTTGAAGTTGCGATCAATATCGACCATGGAAAGCAAGCGGGAAAGAGAAAGCGGTCAATTGGACGCCATGCGCACTGGATGGAGCGTCGGCGTCGCCGTACCGGCGCGTTTATCGGACCATTGCCGCCATCCTTTTGATGTTCCATGCCATCGTAACCAACGTCCACTCGCCTTTCCATGAACCCTACCGGGATTGTCACCTTTAACATGTCATCCTGAGCAACGCGAAGGATCTGTTTTCACGGCACGACAAAAGCAGATCCTTCACGGAGTTTACCCTCGAGCGTAGCGAAGGGTTCAGGATGACATGTTAAAGGTGACAATCCCGGTAGGGTTCATGGAAAGCACACCGGTATTTAAGGATATCAGCCCGAGAAACAAGCGAGGTCCTGCACGGCTCAGCGACACATTACATGCCGTCGTTTGGCAATATTCTGCGAGTATCGGACTTGCGTTTACTTCGCTTGAACTAACCATTTATCTCACTCTAAAGGCGATCAAACCGAAACGTCCGCCAAATCGCCTGCGAAAGATCCCATAGCTGGGCTTGTTCCGACAAGTGTCACGGCATCAAAAATGGGTTTCTAGAAAGGCCATACCAGGAGGCAATAGGGATGCGGCTCTCCAAGCGTCCCTTGCCAAGAGCCAAGCGCAGCGAGGCTTCTGGCACAGTAGAAGCCGCGCATTATGTTTTATTTATGCTTCAGCATTAGACGATACCGACGCACTAAACCGCCACCCATCGCGAGTAGCAAAATTAAGGTCAACCCATAATCTACCGTCGAATCGCCGACCGCCATAGTGCAACCGCCACCTCCTCCGCCGCCACCCGACGGCGTTCCCGTCGCTGTACCGTTCAGCGGCACATTGACACTGGCCGTCTGTGCATCCGTCGTGATGCGCAATGTCCCGATTTGAGTGCCGACGAGCCCGGTCGGCAAAAACGTCACATTGAATGTCGCGCTGGTTCCGCGAGGAATCAGGCCATTGGTTAAATTCGTCTGAAATGCCTCGGGCTTATCGATGCTGATTCCAGTTATCGACACGTCGCTGTTGCCGCCATTTGTCAATGTGATCGCCAGCGTTTTGCTGTCGGCCTGCCCGACGGCGCCAAAGTCCAGTCGCGATACGTTCAACAATAGCGCACCCGTTAGCGCGCGTACCCCCGCACGGTGCATGATAGGCGTGGTTGCCGCGTTCGGATTAAGTTCCTCTGGCACAGTCGTCGTCGCGACGCCTTGTTTGTTTACGCCGATACGGAACGCCTTACGGCCTTTGGCGACATCCGGTAACAAAAATGTAATGAAATCGTCGTTTCCCCAAAAACTTGGACGGCTACCGCTACCGAAACCGTTGCTGCCCAAGTCACGAATGAGATTTTCCGTTTGTTGCTCCAAATCCCACGTCACCACTTTGTATTGGGGATTCGCCACATCGCGGCGATCCGCCACATCAAGCGCGATAACGCTTTGGCTGTTCGTTGCAAAAACCGGATTACCGGTGTCGACTAATGGATCTTGGTTAGGGATTAGGTACAACACCTGCTTCGTCTGCAGATCCACTCGACCAATCGACCAATAGTTGAAACCGCCGCCCGTATCTGAACATGGACTGGTAGGAACCGACGCGCAATTGAACGCATCGAAAATGACGTAGCGGCTGCTATAGTCGAAATGTAATGCGTCGGCGTAGAGCACGGTGTTTTGCACTGACGAAGTATCTTGATGATTTTCTGGAACGATCGTGATCTCAAAATCACTCAGTCCCGAATCGTCGTTGCCGTCAAGAAAATAAATTTTATTGTCTGCGCCATTGATCGTGGTATAGGCAAAGTAACGTCCGTCCGGAGAAACGGCGATGCTAGAGAAGTTACCGGTGTCGGTAATGGGATCGGTTACAGTGAATGTTAAATTCGAAGGATCCAACTCGGTCGCGAAAATATTGTTTGTGCCATCAACGAATAAGATATCCGTCAGCAATTTCCCGGTAGTCGTGTCATTAAACGAAAATACGGCGGGCCGCGTATGCTCAGCACCTGTCGCCGTCGATTGCTTGTCGTTTATCGCGTTGTACGCAGTGAGCGGATTCGCCAAGCGTTGCACGAAAATGTCGAATCCAGACCCAGCCGGTTCGGGAATGACCGGTTTACTCAAATAAATTATCAAATCGTTTCCGGCGACCGGATCGGTCGGCGTTGGCACGGGTGCAGGATTTGAGTTGTCGGTCACTTCGACCACATCCCACGCTCTTGCAACTGAAACGTCGTTACCCGGAAACAAGTCTTGTGCCGCTTTAATCGTTGCGCGCCGCGCGTCAAGAAATTGCGACGACTGCGTCAAATACGTGGTCAATGCTCGGTAAAAAATTTGTTCCGTAGGCCCTCGCCCGATGCTCGTACCAAGGCCTTCCAGCGCAAGCCCTTCGGCCATCAGGTACGCGGCACGATTGGGAATGCCGCTATTGACGTGTACGCCGCCGTTATCGCCTTGCTTGGTTTGCGGCAATTGTCGATATTCGCTCATTTTGGTCGGCTGTCGTGAAAGCCCGAGCGCCGGATTGGCCATGTTGCGCAAATAAAACGGCGAACGCTTGGTGCAGTCTTCGCCAAGCGTCCAGTCGGCGCGATCAACCATGGCACCGAAAATGTCCGCGAATGATTCATTTAACGCGCCGCTCTGGTTTTGATAAATCAGGCCAGCGGTATTTTCCACCACGCCGTGAGTCATCTCGTGTCCCGCGACATCCAGACAACCGGCGAGCGGCTTGAACGTATCGCCACCGTCTCCATAGACCATATACGGCGAACTCCAAAATGCATTCTCTAACTTTTCTTCAAAATGGATAACGGCAAGCAAACTGCCGCCTTTGCCATCAATGCTATTTCGCCCGTGCGTTCTTTGAAAGTAGTCAAATACTTTTCTGGTATTGTCTGCGGCGCTTACTCCCGTCGCATCCCACGAGTTGGCAGACGCGCTCGTGACAAACTTTAGATTCGAGCCATCGAGATTCTCAGCGGTTAAGATGAACGTATCGCTCTTTGGATTGCCCGCATTAATCGCGGCGATTGGGTCGTATCCAGGCACATCGACTGTTGGCGTAGTCGGATCGATCAAATTGAATCCGCTGCCGGCCGACCAAACATTGAAACTGCGTACTTGGCCATTTAAGTCGGTTCCGCTGCCGGACACGACGGCCTCTTGCACATCATAAATTCGATCGATCACCGCGCCGCTATTGGCGTCAACAAAATGAATCCAGCGCTCGTCGAGTCTGGGCGTCGTGACGATTTTGTATGCTAGCTTCATGGCGCCGCGTGTCGACGTATGAATCACTAACGCGCTGCTGCTGGTCGGAAGCTTATAAACGCCCAATCCGATGTCTTTGAACGCCGCGCTGGTGGCGGCTTCTGGCGCAATCCTCGGAAGCGTATCGATAGTTCTCGGCGTCGGTTCGTAGCGGCCTTGCAGCAAATACACGTCGCGCTCGCCATCCAAATGCACCAACAACTCCTTGCCGAATAGCGCGATACCGCGATAGGTCTGCTGAAAACGCAAATGACTTTGACCGCTGTTTTCGATCTGTTCGCCGGTCAGTTGTGTCTCGGCGTCGGGATCGTCCAATTTGAGAAGCGCTCGATTTTCCGCGAGAAATTTCTTCGCGACCACTTGTGGCTGCGCCTTCGCCGCACTCGCAGGATTCGCTTTGATGCCTGCGGAGGCTTTTTTCGGTAGCGCCAAATAAGTTACGGTACCGTTTTCACTAGCAAAGTGCGTCTCGACGCCACCGGCAGCATGAAACGCACCGTTTAGCGCGGCGACATGGGCGCGTTGTTCGCCTGTGATCGGCGTTGCTGGCTGAGCGGGGGCCAATTGTCGCGCGCGTCGTTCGCGCAGCTTTGCAGCAAGCGCGCTAGCTTGACGCGAAAATTCAACGTCGCTGGTTAATTTTGTGCGCTTGGTTTTATCCTTCCACGCCGCCTCAGTCTTGGCGCCTCGCTGCACCAACGCGTTCAAAATTGCAGCACGCTGATCCGGCGCAAGCGACAGCCCGCTCAGAGGCCTTGGCCGCAGCAAATCGTCTGCCACGGCAACGGCAAGATAGCCGGCACCGAGAATCGCGGCGATATATATCCCTATTTTTTGTTTGCGATGCTTATTCATGTTTTTTCTCCTCGAGTCATGGGTCAGCGCTAAGTCAATTGGAACTTGGCGATGCCGAAATTTGGTTTAATACGATGCCTGTTTCTGCGTCGACGAAAATCATCGCGCGTTCCAAGCCCTTCGCCACGTTGACGAGGTGTGCAAGCCGTGCCCCGCCTTCTTGCGGATAGACATACAACACGCTGTCGCGCGCTTTCCAGCCCGCTCCCGCAGCCTTGGATGCGGTCGTCGACGCGATAGATTTATCGAGCTTGGGTTTGGTGACTAATGCTTGCGCGATCGTCTGAATACCGCCGCTGGTCGACGTGGCTTGATCTTGCTTATCAAAATGAACGATCACCTGCTGCCCCCAAACCGGAATGCCATCGTAACTCTGCTGGAAACGCACGTGCTTTTGCTGCAGCTCGTCGACGGTTTCACATAGGAAAGTGAGCTGCTTGGCCGGCTCGATGACGCGATGATCACCGGGATTGGCTTTGAGATACGCCAGCGCCGGCGCTGCGTATTTCGGCTTCGCGATTTGTGGCTCGGCGATTGACGAACAACCACCGTTGACGCGCATCAGCGCGCTATCGGACGCGCAAGCGGGCAACAACGGCAATACTAGGATCAACGAGACATAAGCTGCGCGCCTGACTGCAAATGGGAATTGCTGCGTTCCCGGCATAAGACCTCCTATAGCGATTTTTTTATCTGTGGGATTCTAA
>JANOLP010000233.1:0-14843 GCA_031419835.1 Pseudomonadota bacterium
GAGTCGCTGCGACGCTGAGAACGTCTTGCCGCCTGCCCACCGCGGCACTCAAATAGGGTAAAATGGCGCAGTAATTTTTATATCGTAAGGACACACAATGAACGTTCAAGACCTCATCCGCCAACAAGTCACCAGCCACTCTGTTGTGCTGTACATGAAAGGCACGGCTGATTTTCCCCAGTGCGGCTTTTCTGCCAACGCGGTGCGTATTCTCAACACGTGCGGCGTGAACAACATCTTCACGGTGAATGTGTTGGAAGATGCGGAAATTCGTCAGGGCATCAAAGAATTTTCCAGTTGGCCGACCGTCCCGCAACTTTATGTGAACGGCGAATTCATCGGCGGTTCGGACATCATGACCGAGATGTTTCAGAACGGTGAATTGAAGACGGCGCTGGATGCCGCAAAAGTAACGGCTTAGTTAGAAATATCGCTTGTCATTGCCGCGAAAGCGGAATCCATGTTGACTTTGAACAGCCAAATGGATTCCCGCCTTCGCGGGAATGACATTGCTGGTCTTCCTCCGACTCATCGAATAGAAATCGTAAACGATCTGATCGCGTTTTTGGCGTAGCGGCTATTGCGACGAAATCATTCCGCGCTCCAAATGCAAGCGCCGCACGTGCGGCAGACTGATAATTTCCTGATCGTGGCAGGCGACGACGACGCAATTATTGTCGCTGACGGCCTGTTCGATTAATTCAATGACACGATCGCGCGAGGCATGATCCAAATTCGCCGTCGGCTCGTCGAATAACATCACCGGCGCTTGCAACACCCAAGCGCGCGCCAGCGCGACACGTTGTTTCTCGCCGCCGGACAAGCGTAGCGGTGGCGTATCGCGAAACTCGCCAAGCTTTGCCCATTCGATAGCCGTCTCAACCCGCCGTTTGATTTCATTCGCAACAATACCGCGCAGCTTTAAGCCGTAGGCGATATTCGCCGCGATGGTGGTATCGAACAAATAGGGATGCTGATGGACGTACACGACATCGCGCCGCAACTCGCCAAGTACATCGGCGCCGACTTCACGGCCTTGATATTGGATCGCGCCAAACTGCGCCGATTCCAATCCGGCGAGGGCTTTGAGTAAGGTCGTCTTGCCCGCGCCGTTATCGCCGGTTAGCACGTAGCTCGCTCCGCGTTCCAATTCTAACTTTGGAATGCTAAACAACTCGCGCGATTCGAAGCGTTTAACAAATTGCTCGATGACAAACAACGCGCTCATTTAACGCCGCGGCCTTGCAACGACGACAACATAATGTTGATGCCTAAGGCCAAGATCAACAGCACCGCGCCGAGTGCGATCCCTTGGGCAAATTCGCCTTTGCTGGTTTCCAGCGCAATCGCGGTCGGGATATTACGTGTTACGCCAGCAATGTTACCGCCCACCATCATGGCGCAACCGACTTCGGAAATGACGCGTCCGAAACCATTCAACACGCTCGCCGTCACACCGAATCGAACTTCGCGCAACAGCGTCAGCGCCGCTTGCCAACGATTCGCGCCTAAGCTCAGCGCCGTTTCACGAATACGCGAATCGGCGCCCTGCACGGCCGCCAAGGTAAATGCCGCGAGCACGGGAAACGCAATCAATGCTTGGCCGATGATCATCGCATCTTGCGTAAACAATAAGTGAAAATCGCCCAGCGGGCCACGCCGCGTAAAAAGCAAATAGAGGATTAAACCGACGACAACCGTGGGAAACGACAGCATGCTTTGCAACAATACGATCAGCGGGCGTCGACAGCGAAATCGTCCTGTCGCAAGCACATAGCCACACCAAATCGCAAATGGCGTTGCGATTACCAGCGCGATGATCGAGACGCGCAGCGAGATAAAAATGGTTCGCCAGAGTTCCGTATCGCCGCTGATGAGCAAGCCGAACGCGGCGCGAGTTGCATCCCAGATGGTTGTGTCCGTCATGCTGAGCTGCCCAGGGACCACGAACTAGGCGAACGCTTGCTATCTGACCACCATGTCATCCTGAGCAACGCGAAGGATCTACTTTTACGGCCGTTCAAAAGCAGATCCTTCGCGTTGCTCAGGATGACATTTTTAAGGGCTGGCGTCGCGCTAGGGTTCATGGCAAGAGCAAGAAAAAAACCTATTTTCGAATCGTCGCATTCGGAAAAAAAATCTGCTGTCCGTCGATACGAAAATTTGCAATATGCGTTTGCCCTTCGGGCGAAACAATCCAATCGACAAAGCGTTGCGCGCCCGAGATGTTTGTCGTCGGATATTTTTTCGGATCGATCGCCATCACCGCGTACTGATTGGGTATCTTCGGCTCGCCGGTCACCAATAATTCCAAGTCGAGCGACCTTTTGTGTTTCATTAAGGTGCCGCGATCCGTGAGCGTATAGGCGCCGCGCTCGTGAGCAATGCGCAGCGCTTCGGCCATGCCCGTACCGGCGCGCAGGTACCAATTGCCTTGTGGCCGCAAATTCGCGTCATTCCAAATTTTTTGTTCGGCGCGGTGGGTGCCTGATTCGTCGGCACGCGAAACAAACAAATTTTTTCCATCCAGAATCTTTCGCATGGCTAATTTTGCATCAGTCAGCCCACGTATTTTCGCCGGATCGTCACTTGGCCCGACGATGACAAAATCGTTGTACATTGCCTCATAGCGCGCGACGCCAAAGCCGTCGGCGATAAATTTTTCTTCGTCGCTTTTGCTGTGACTCAATATCACGTCGACATCGCCGTTGCGGCCAAATTTCAACACCTGGCCCGTGCCGCCTAGCGTTACGCGGACGGTATCGCCGGATTTTTTTTCGTAGGCCGGGATGAGCCAAGCGAGCAGGCCGGAATCTTCGGTCGTGGTGGTCGTGCCGAGTCGCAACACGTCCGCATTAGCGCCGCCGTTCGCAATTACCAGGGTACCAACAAAAAAAACGAATCGAATGAGAGTCATGCCAAAACCTATCCTTTCCCACTATTCTAGCCGATTGTTATATTCTTAGGAATATAACGCATGCCGAAATAATCGGCCGACGCACAAAAACGTGCATCGCCACCAGGCAATCCTCATGCGCCTGTCCGGGTGTATCTCTCCAAGAACCAAGCGGGTCGCGGCTTCTGGCTTGCCGCTCAGAAAAGTTGAAATACGCTTGTCATGTTGACACCGGTGGCTAATTGGACCAATCTTCGAATAGAGGCTCCGCGAATAAAAACAACCGGTCAACAATATGGCACTCATGACGACGTTTCGCTCCATTTTTGCGTGTTTCTTATCCGCCTACGGACTAGTCGTCTTCGCCGATCCGTCGCCCGACGCTCTCACCAGAATCCAGTCTTCCACGTATAAAATTATTGCCGAGCGCAGCTCCGGCACGATCCAAGCCGGGTCTGCCGTATTGGTCTCCGAAAATCGCTTAGTTACCAATTGCCACGTGTTGAGCTGGGCGAAAAAAATTCAAGTACTGCGGGATGGCGAGCGCTGGGCGGCAAAACTCATAGCGGCGGATCAAGAACACGACCTGTGTTTGTTATCGGTCCCGGGCATTCCATTTGTCGCCGCGACCACCGCCGGTCAGATGCAAATTGGCCAAGAAGTGCATGCAGCAGGCTTTCCGGGCGGCGGCAATTTTAACGTCTCGTGCGGCGTTATCCGCGCATTACATGATCACGATTCCGCCAAGGTCATTCAGACCAACGCGAATTTCATTCCCGGCGCGAGTGGCGGCGGTCTATTTGATAGTGACGGCAATCTGATTGGCATTCTTACTTTTCGCGCCGTCGCGGGTGGAGATTTTCATTTCGTTATGCCGGTGGCCTGGGTTGATGCGCTTCTCGCGCGTGCCGACGCCTCGGGCAGCGCAATCAGTCTAGACGCAGCGTTCTATCAGCGCGGCAATAGCAAGCAACCGTTTTTCCTGCAAGCCGCCACCTTGGAATCGCAACAGAATTGGTCTGGCCTTTTAGAATTGGCTCAGCGATGGAATACGCAACATGCTGATCACGCGGAATCGTGGATGGCGATCGGCAAGGCCTGTGTCGCATTGAGCAAAAAAGAGCAAGCCATTAAGGCATTTCGCCAAGTATTGGCATTAGATGCGCAGCACAGCCTTGGCAAAAATTGGTTACGCGCCGTTGCCCCGGCCGAGCATTGCGGCGGCGACGCGAATCCATGTCCGCCGGTTGAAGATATTCTCGCATTCGTGGAACCTGTGTTGCCCTAAGCGACACTAATCAGTCGAAGGATTCCTTCTCGGCCAGCAATCCCCCAGCCGACCCTAAAAATGGTGTTCCGCAATGAATCCTAAATGGTGCTTGCTCGCGCTTTGCCTACTCGCCACGTCAGCGTCGGCTGAACTGGATAGAGCGCTGTATCAAAAAATTTGGCCAAGTATCGTCCGGGTTTATGCGGTGTTGGACCAAGGGAAAACGGCAACGGGCTCCGGCATCGTCGTTGCGGCCGATAAAGTTATTTCCAATTGTCACGTCACCCGTGATGCGCGTGCAATCGACATCATCGCGTGGAATTCAAAATGGAAAGTAAAGGAACAAATTAAAGATATTGAACACGATTTATGCCTGCTGTTGGTCACACGTGACATTGGCAAACCGATCGAGTTTGGCGATTCTACAAACATCGCAGTTGGCAAAGAAGTAGTCGCAGCCGGGTATCCGGGCGGCGGCAGGCTGGAAGTCACCGATGGGCAAATTCGTGGGCTGCATAACCTTGATGGCGGTCGTGTCATCCAAACCTCCGCACCGTTTGATTCCGGCGAAAGCGGCGGCGGCCTATTCGATCGGAACGGTAAGCTATTGGGCGTGCTTACCTTCAAATCCCAAGCCGGTGGCTCGTTCTTTTTCGCGGTGCCGGTTATTTGGCTACAAAAACTGATGCTAGCGAGCGCGATCGAATTCGAAGGAATGAAGAAATCCGAAGCCTTCTGGGAACGCTTGCCCGACGACCAACCGCCGTTTATGCGCGCCGTTGCGCGCGAAGCGACGGAAGATTGGAATGGACTTTTTCTCTACGCCGAACAATGGACCAAGGAAGACACTGCAAATCCGGAAGCCTGGTTCGCGCTTGGCAAATCGCTATATCACTTGAAGCGACACCCCGACGCGGTAGTGGCACTGAAAAAAGCCACCGCGCTTGAGCCGAATCACGCCCAAGCCTGGCTTTACGTCGCGCGCACCTATCGAGACAGCGGCGACAAAAAATCCCTCGGTGAAGCAATGGAAAAATTATCACGGTTAGATCCCGCTGCAGCAAAGTCCGTCGCCATGGAATCCACTCGATGAATGCCCGAAGAGCCGCGCCAATATTGGCTCGTGGCGCGGTCGCCTTTTCAATTTCGATAAGATGGCTGCTCCGATAGGTGGCGGGCCTTCAATTTAATCTCGAATTGATCTACCATCCCGACGAACAGGAAGGTCGCGCGCTCGTGCTTTGGCGATCTAACAATTCGCAGCCTCGATAAAATTTGCGGTTCCCGTCGCATTCGGCCACTACCAGACGCTCGCGAGCGTGAGTCGGACCTCACGCTTTCGTGGGGAAACCTGCCATTCGCCCTAAAAATCCTGTAAGAAAAATCCACCCTACAGTACAAACCCAAACGCAATCCCGGGCGGCGCTGAAAACTGGACACTCAACCTCGCCAAACACACAGTTAAGTCGTGGAAGGCAAATTCTCTGGGACGACCCG
The DNA here is from genome assembly GCA_031419835.1 of Pseudomonadota bacterium. GTDB lineage: Bacteria > Pseudomonadota > Gammaproteobacteria > Burkholderiales > JALYOK01 > JALYOK01. The sequence continues at coordinate 5,664 of JANOLP010000233.1, forward strand.
GTTGCTTATTTCGTTGCGACGTTGGCGGCATCTTGTAACACTTTGAAGCGTAGTACCGCACTGATTGAGAAACAGTTGCTACCTTCGCGTCATATTTTTATTTTTATCGATCTACCGAAGTTTTGCCCACCAAAACTCAACTACTACGTTAACGCGTTTATTTGCGAAGTTGGTCCAAGCACGCGTTGATCTTAGCTTCGTCGCCGTCAGCCGAAATAATCACGGTACGTTGTAGCGCGGATTTAAGGCAGCCTTTGATTTTGGCATCATCCCCTCTGAACTCTTTCTTGCATTCTTCCGCGGTCTTGTGAGTACCTTTTGAAAAAACCGGGGAAGCCATCAACGAGATGAACAAAGGCAATATTGTGAGGGCTAATTTTTTCATATACGACTCCTTGGGGAACATCGCTCAATAATGTGTCAACGAACTCAGTGGAGAAAATCAAGCATAAATCGCGCCAATCAATCAATTGTCTGTAATAAACAATAATTTAAATGTGTAACAGATGGTTCGTGCGCATGTAACAGAGGTCTCTGAAACCGCCACACTGATATGAATTGGCGACAAAATTTCGAGTTGTTATCCTAATCAATTGAATTAGTGTGAATTTGATTGTCGTTGATAACCGACAGTTGATTGTCTTGATTGGAGCGCAGAGCGCAGTGGCAAAGTACCCGCTTCTCGTAACTACGGATGCCGGGCATTAGGTTAAACATGGGCGGACTCATGTTCCGAATGATGTCCGCAACCATGTGGGCCTGAAGAAATTCGATATCGCATTCGGTCGCTGCCAAATCCTGATCACTCAAGCTTCAGCATGATCACTTGGACCGTCATTTGGCTCCCGACCCTGGTCGAATTCCATCTATATCCAATGGCCTAAGCCGAAAGATATAGGAAGTGTTTACTTTGAAAGAAATTTCTATTTCATTGTTTTTTAATAGCCTGCCAATGAAACTATCTCATTCGGCCTAATACCTTTGGCCAATTGTGCGGGGTGAATTCTCCGACGTATTATGACGATGAGAATTAAATGTGTACTGCGCGAGATGTACTGCAACAGGAAACGACACGTCCCATTGGTAGGTTGCGTGTCTGGCAGGTGGCGGTACAGGTGTCGAGATTTTTTACAGTACTTTGGAGATCAAAATGCATTTTCACATGATGGTTGGAATAGTCTTGAATGCGATTGCGAACAGCAACGGTCACGATCGTTCAGTTGATACATTGTTGTTCGTTGATGAATTAATCACTTAACGGATGTTCTGGTGTCTCAAAAAAAGCGCCACAATCGTACCTTAGGTTTAATGTTCCAGATGAATTTGGCTGTCGAAAAATTTGACAGTTTGTTTTATCCACAATATGAATTTTATTTATTTTCAACAAGATATGTACGTGGAACAGTTATTGCTGCAGCTTTTATAAAACGAGTAATAGGTACTCCTTCTTTATGGAGTACTAAAACAGTAACACATAGCTACATATCCCGAATCAAAGTGCTGGGTTCGTTTTGAGCATCAAACACAGGACCAAAAGGTAATTGTCGTAGTTCATTTGCAGTGCATCGGAAGGAGGGACTCCCAAATGTTGCAATGGCTCGTTTCATCAGGTTTGCGTCTTCGGGTTGTTGTGCTCGCGCTGGCCGCAGTACTGCTGGTTGCCGGCATCTGGCGGATGCGTAACATGCCGATCGACGTCGTCCCAGAGTTCTCGCGATTGGCGCTCGAAGTGCAGACGGAAGCACTCGGGCTGTCGACGTCGGAAGTCGAGTCACTGATCACGGTGCCGCTAGAGGCGGACTTGCTCAACGGCGTGCCGTGGCTGGAGTCGATCGAGTCCGAGTCGATCGCCGGCTTGTCGTCGATCGAAATGTTCTTCGCCCCGGGAACCGACCTGATGCAGGCCCGCCAGATGGTGCAGGAGCGCCTGACCCAGGCCCATGCGCTGCCCAACGTCTCGAGTCCGCCGGTGCTGCTGCAGCCGGTCTCGTCGGCAAGCCGCATCCTGAACATTGGGCTGAGTTCGAAGACCGTATCGCTGATCGAGATGTCGGTGCAGGCACGCTGGAACATCGTGCCGCGACTGGTCGGTGTGCAGGGTGTCGCCAACGTCTCGGTGTGGGGCCAACGCAATCGACAGGTCCAGGTGCAGGTCGACCCCTCCAAGTTGCATGCCAAAGGCGTCACGCTCGACCAGATCGTCAAGACCGCCGGTGAGGCGGTGTGGGCCTCGCCGCTGACCTTCCTCAACTCATCGACGCCGGGCGCCGGCGGTTTCATCGACACACCGAACCAGCGGCTCGGTGTGCGGCACGTCTCGCCCACGTCGACGCCCGAGAGCTTTGCCAAGGTGCCCGTCTCCGGCACAACGGTGGCGCTGCAGGACGTAGCGACGGTGGTCGAAGACAGCCAGCCTTTGATCGGCAACGCGATCCTGAAGGACGGCCAAGGCCTGATGCTGGTGGTAGAGAAGTTCCCCGGCGCCAACACGTTGGAAGTTACGCGCGGCGTCGAGGCGGCGCTGCGCGAACTGAGCCCGGGCATGAAGGGCATCGAGGTCGACACCACGATCTATCGGCCCGCGAGCTTCATCGAGCGCGCCACGAAGAACCTCGCGGTCGGGCTCATTATCGCTTACCTGCTGGTAGTCGCGGCGCTGTGGCTGACTCTAAGCAGTTGGCGCGCGGCGTTGATCGCGGCGCTGGTGATCCCGTCGTCGGTCTTGGCCGCCGTCTGGGTGTTCCAGTTGCGGGGCGAGAACATCGACATGATGATCGTCGCCGGCCTGATGCTGGCGGTGGCGGTGATCGTCGACGACGCGATTCTCGACGTGGATAACATCATGCGCCGGCTGCGCCAGGCGCGCACCGACGGCAGCGACCAGACACGGCTCGCCATCATCACGCGGGCTGCGCTCGAGGTGCGTGGACCCATGCTTTTTGCGACCGCGATTATCCTGCTCGCGGTGGCGCCGGTGCTGTTCATGCAGGGGCTCGCCGCCGCCTTTTTCCAGCCGTTGATATGGTCCTACATCGTGGCCGTGCTCGCATCCCTGGCGGTCGCGCTGACATTGACGCCGGCGCTCAGCCTGCTGTTGCTGGCCAAAGCCTCTTTGCCCGAGCGCAGCAGCTCACGGCTCATCGGCGTGCTGCAAGACGGCTCCGGGCGGATGGTTGGCGCCGCGCTGCGGACCCCTCTGGCGGCCGTCCTATTGGCCATCGCGGGCGTGGTCATCGGGGTGCTGGTTTGGTTCGAAGCGGATCGCTCGTTGATTCCGAGCTTCAAGGAGACCGATGTCGTCGTCGAGTTCCTAGGCGCACCGGGCGCCTCGCTGCCGGCGATGAACCGGGTGACCACGTCAGTGATGAACGACCTGCGCAAGATCAAGGGGGTGCGTAACGTGGCTGCCCAAGTCGGCCGCGCGGTGCTCTTCAATGAAGTCGCCGACGTCAACGCCGCCGAAGTCTGGGTCAGCATCGATCCGGCTGCCGACTACGAAGACACGTTCGAGGCGATGCAGGAGGCGGTCGCCGCCTATCCCGGCATCAAGGCCGAGGTCAACACGTTCCTCTCGAAGAAGATGAGGGAGACCTTGACCGGCGATGACGAGACCGTCAGCGTGCGTGTATACGGCCACGACTACGAAATCATTAAAGGCAAGGCCGAGGAGATTCGCGAACTGCTTTCGAAGATCGAAGGCATCGAGAATCCGCAGGTCGAGGTCCAGGCCGAGAAGACGACGATCGAGGTCAAGGTGGATCTCGGCAAGGCCAGCGGCCACGGCCTCAAGCCCGGGGACGTGCGCCGTGCTGCCTCGTCACTCGTGTCGGGCATCACGGTGGGAGCGCTGTTCCAGGAGCAGAAGGTGTTCGATGTCGTCGTGCTGGGCAGCCCGGACATCCGCAGCAATCTCAGCGACATGCGCAACCTGCTGATCGATACGCCGGCGGGTGGCCAGGTGCGCTTGGCCGATATCGCCGACGTGCGCACAGTGGCTTCGCCCGGCGTGATCCAGCGCCAAGGCGTTTCGCGGCGCATCGACATCTCCGCCGACGTCAAGGGGGAAGACGTCGGAAGTGTGTCGCGCGAGGTCGCGCGTCAAATCAAGGACGTGGCCTTCCCATTCGAATACCACGCGCAGGTAAAGGGCGAGCACTTCGCGCAACGGGCCGCGCTCGGCTCCCTCTACAGCTACATGGCTGCCGCGGCGCTGGTCGGCTTTTTGCTGCTGCAGGCGGCGCTGGGCAGTTGGCGACTGGCGCTAGTGGCGATTGCCGGCGTGCCGGTCGCGTTGCTCGGTTGCTTTCTGGCCGTCCTTGCCAGCGGCGGCGTGTTCACGCTCGGTTCGCTGCTCGGCTTCGTCACGGTGCTCGGGCTTAGCGTTCGCAACGGCATCTCGCTGGTGCGACACTTTCAGTCCCTGGAGATGCAGGGCGAACCCTTCGGCGAGGCCCTGGTGCAGCGCGGCGTGCGCGAGCGCTTTCCGGCCATCGTCGCCAGCGCCATCACCATCGCGCTGCTGGTACTGCCCTTCGTCGTGCTCGGCGACGTGGCGGGCCTCGAGATTGTCCATGCGACCGCGGTTGTCTTGCTCGGCGGTCTGGTCAGCACCACGCTGCTGACCCTGTTTTGCATTCCTGCGCTGTACCTGCGCTTCGGCGCGCGTACTGCGCGAGACACTCTTGGCCTGGCGGCCGAGCCAATCTGAGTAGTTCCTGCTTTCCAACCGTGAAAAGGAGTTCACATATGTACACTTCGAAACGAATAAGCGCTACCGCGCTCGTGCTCGCGGCTTCGCTTTCCGCATGGCCGTCGCTTTCCGCTTTGGCCGCCGACCCAGCAAAGAAGGGCGGGGCGTCGCAAGTCGAGTTGATCAGCGGGTCCAAGCTGAGCCGGGTAACCCTGACCAAGAAGGCGGCCGAACGGCTCGACATCAAGACCGCCAAGGTCATTGTCGATGCAGTCGGGATCATTACCGCTCCCTATGCCGCGGTGCTGTATGACTTGAAGGGCAATACCTGGGTCTACACCAATCCCAACCCGCTCACCTATGTGCGGCACGCGGTCGTGGTCGAGTCGATCAAGGGCGACCGCGCGTTCCTGAAGGCGGGACCGGCGACGGGCACCATGGTCGTCGTGGTCGGGGCGTCCGAGCTGTACGGCGCAGAAAACGGCGTTGGGCACTAGGCGGCACTGAGCCACTCGGAGGGTTGAGCCATGATGCATTGGATTATCGGAACGAGCCTGCGTTTTCGCTTCCTCGTGATTGCGATCAGCGCGAGCCTGATGTATTTCGGGTTCCTGCGCCTGCAGGATCTACCAATCGACGTGTTTCCCGAGTTCGCACCCGCGAAAGTCGAGATTCAGACGATTGCGCTCGGGCTCTCTCCTTCCGAAGTGGAGTCACTGGTCACCCTGCCGCTGGAGAACGCGCTCGCCGGCATTCCAGGAGTGGCCGATCTGCGTTCGAAGTCGGTGCCGCAGTTGTCGTCGGTGGTGGTGCTGTTCGAGGACGGCGTCGACGAACTGAAAACCCGCCAACTGGTGAACGAACGGGTGGCCATCGCCACCCCGAACCTGCCGACCTGGGCAGCCCCGCCTTTCATGATGCCGCCGTTGTCGTCGACCAGCCGGGTCATGAAGATCGGCATCACGTCGCCGAAACGATCGGTGATGGACTTGTCGATGCTGGCTTACTGGACCATCCGTGCGCGCCTGCTGGGCGTGCCCGGCGTCGCCAACATAGCGATCTGGGGCGAGCAGTTGAAGATGCTGCAGGTGGAAGTCGATCCGGATCGACTCGCAACCTTCGACGTCACGCTCGACGAGGTGAAGGAGGCGGTGTCCGACGCGCTGGACGTGGGACTGCTACGCTACTCCGGCGGCGCCCACATCGGCACCGGCGGCTTCATCGAAACGCCGAACCAGCGCCTTGAGGTGCTACACACCTCGGCTGGCCAGACGCCCGAAACGCTGGCGCAGGTGCCGATCGGCCTGAAGGGCGGCAAGCCGCTGCTGCTCGGCGAGGTGGCGAACATTGTCTTTGGGCCTCAGGCGATGATCGGGGATGCAGTCATCAACGACGGTCCCGGGTTGATGCTGATCGTGGAGAAGTTCCCTTGGGGCAATACGCTCGAAGTGACGCGCGGCGTGGAAGCCGCGCTCGAGGCGATGAAGCCGGGCTTACCCGACGTCGAGATCGACACCAAGATCTTCCGGCCCGCGACTTACATCGAGGATTCGATCAAGAACCTGTCGAACGCGCTGCTGATCGGCTGCGTGTTGGTGGTCCTCGTGATGATCGCGTTTCTCTACGAGTGGCGCGCCGCATTGATCGCCACCGTGGCGATTCCGCTGTCGCTGCTCGCCGCCGGGCTGTTGCTCGACCTAAGCGGCGCATCGATGAACACGATGGTGCTCGCGGGCTTCGTCATCGCCATCGGCGCCGTGGTCGACGACGCCATCATCGGCATCGAGAATATCATGCGGCGACTGCGCCAGGAACGCGCTGCCGGAAGCCCGCGCTCGGTCGCGCGGGTTATCCTCGACGCGTCGCTGGAGGTCCGCGCCCCGATCGTCTTCGCGACCCTGATCGTCGTGGTGGCGGTGCTGCCGGTGCTGTTCATGGAAGGACTGTCGGGCGCCTTCTTCAAGCCGCTGGTGCTGGCCTACCTGCTGGCTATCCTCGCGTCGATGCTCGTCGCGGTCACGGTGACACCGGCGCTGGGCCTGATCCTGCTGCGCAACGCCCCGCTGGAGGGCAAAGGTTCGCCGCTCGTGGTGTGGCTCGCGCGCGGCTATTCGGCGCTGCTCGCCAAGGCCACCCGCGGCCCGCGGCCGGCCTATGTCGCGGTGGCCGTGGTCACGCTGTCCGGCGCCGCGATGTGGCCGCTGCTTGGGCATTCGCTGCTGCCGGACTTCAAGGAGCGCGATTTTTTGATGCACTGGGTGACGAACCCCGGCACATCGCATCCGGAGATGGTGCGCATCACCACGCGGGCCAGCAAGGAACTGCGGGCCATCCCCGGCGTGCGCAACTTCGGCGCCCATATCGGCCAGGCCTTTGCCGCCGACGAAGTGGTGGGCGTCAACTTCGGCGAGAACTGGATCAGCATCGATCCATCCGTCGACTACGACAAGGCGGTCGCGGCCGTCGACGAGATGGTAAAGGGCTACCCCGGGCTGTACCGTGATCTGCAGACCTACCTCAAGGAGCGAATCCGCGAGGTGCTGACGGGCTCGGGCGAGGCCATCGTGGTGCGCATCTTCGGCCCCGACTTGGAGGTGCTGCGCGACAAGGCCGAGGAGGTGCGCAGCGCGATGGCGGGCATCGACGGCATCGTCAACTTGCACAAGGAACTGATGGTAGAGGTGCCGGAGGTGCAGATCGAACTCAAGCTCGACGCGGCGCAGCGCTATGGCCTGAAGCCGGGCGACGTGCGGCGCGCTTCGGCGGCACTGGTGGCCGGCGACGAGGTCGGCGACATCTTCACCGGGGGCCGGACCTACGACGTGCAGGTGTGGACCTCACCCGAGTGGCGCCACAGCCTGACTTCGCTCGAACGCATGCTGATCGACACGCCCACCGGCGACCGGGTGCGGCTGTCCGAGGTGGCCGACATCGCGATCAAGCCGAGCCCGAACGTGATACGGCGCGAGGGAGGCTCGCGCCGTATCGACGTCGAGGCCAACGCGGCGGGGCGCGATCTCGAATCGGTGGCGAAAGACGTGCAGAGCCGGCTGGACAAGATCGATTTCCCGATCGGCTATCGGGCTGTGCTGCAAGGCGAGTACATCGAACTAAAGGCGGCGCGCGAGCGCATTCTGCTGTTCACCGGGCTTGCACTGCTCACGATCCTGGTGCTGCTGCAACTGACCTTCCGCAGTTGGCGGCTGGCCGCGATGACCTTTCTGACCTTGCCCTTTGCGCTGGTCGGCGGTGTGCTGGCGGCGTATGCGGCGGGCGGCGTCATCTCGCTCGGCTCGCTGGTCGGCTTTCTGACCGTGCTCGGTATTGCCGCACGCAACGGCATCATGATGATCTGCCATTTCCAGCACCTGGAGATGCACGAAGGCGAGCCGTTCGGCCTCGCGATGGTGCTGCGCGGTGCGCGTGAGCGGCTATCGCCGATCCTGATGACTGCGGGCGCGGCCGGGCTCGCGATCCTGCCGCTCGTCATCTATGGAAACCTGCCCGGCCACGAAATCGAGTACCCGATGGCGGTCGTGATCCTCGGTGGCCTGGTGACATCGACCTTGCTGAACCTCTTCATCGTCCCCGCGCTGTACCTGCGTTTCGGCGCTGGGACTGTGGAACGGGCGGAGAAGTCGGCGGCGCGGGCGCCTGCGATGAGTCCGAGCTGAGCCACAACTGTCCTTTGGACGATTTTTCCCACGTAGCACTTATTAAACCATATAGGAGTAGATTATGAGATCGATTAGCAGCAATTCAGGCCAGAAAACCCGGATTTTCACGTCCGTTATGACGTTCACCTGGCTCGGTATGGTCGGAGACACCGCGTTGGCGGGGGAGATTAAAGAACCCTCTAGGTTCCCCAAAGCCTTGGATTACTCCTCGGCCAAAGATTGGAACTTGAAGGGCAAAAACCTGGTGCCTTTTGGCACGAATCCCCTGTATTTTCCTCTCACGGCAGGCCACAAGCATATCCATGAGAGACCGGACCATCCGGACGGTTACTACCGCAAGGAAACCGTCATTCTCGACAAGACCGAACCTTTCGATATTCCAGGTATCGGCAAGTTTGAAGCTGCAATCGTGCAGGAGGAGGAATTTTTTGACGGCAGATACGTCCAGCAAGCGTTAAACTGGTTTGCCATCGACAAGACGACCAACAGCGTCTACGCGTTTGGCGAAGTAAGCTGGGAGGTAGACGCTGAGGGAAACAGGGTGTTCAGCGGGACTTGGCGCGCCGGCGAGCCCGATGGCAATGGTCTGGCGGAACCCGGTTTGCTGATGCCCGGAACCTTCACCCTGGGAGGCAGGTATATCTTCGACGGCAGTGAAAGCGAGGCGTACGGCGGTTCGGAAAATATCGAGGACAATGTCACAAGCACCGTCCCAGTAGGCACTTACAAAAATTGTGTGAGAGTGCGCGAACAGGGTCTGCGCGATTTAACGGATATAACCGACAAGGTCTATTGCCCTGTCGTTGGCCTCGT
>JANOLP010000234.1:0-6924 GCA_031419835.1 Pseudomonadota bacterium
ACCAAATCCGCATCGTCGACGCGCTTCGCAATCGCGCGGGCACGCACCACGCCGCCGACGTCGGGCGAAACAATCACGGCGTTTTCGTATTTGTGTTTCCACATATCTTCCAGCAACACCGGGGTGCCGTAGATATTATCGACGGGAATATCGAAGAATCCCTGTATCTGATCGGAGTGCAAATCCATCGTCATCACGCGATCGGAACCGACGCTGGAGAGCATATTCGCAACCATCTTCGCGGTGATTGGTACGCGCGATGAGCGCGGACGGCGGTCTTGCCTCGCATAGCCGAAATACGGAATCGCCGCAGTGATGCGCCCGGCGGATGCACGCTTCAGCGCATCGACCATGACCAGCAATTCCATCAAATTATCGTTCGATGGATTGCAGGTGGATTGCAACACAAACACGTCTTTGCCGCGGACGTTCTCCAAAATCTCAACCCTGATCTCACCGTCGCTAAAACGTCCGACAGTGGCGCGTCCGAGCGCAATGCCAAGGTGGTGCGCAACGGCATCCGCGAGTTTTGGATTCGCGTTGCCGGTAAAGATCATTAGGTTTTCGAAGGCCATATTTAGGGGCTAGAGACTAGGGGTTAGGGGCTGGTAGGAATCAGTTAATAATTTGCGCAGACGATAAAATCACCAATTACATCAATTCGGCTAGCCTCTAGTCCCTAGCCCCTGCATTCTGGCTGGGGAGGTAGGGATCGAACCTACGAATGCCGGAATCAAAATCCGGTGCCTTACCACTTGGCGACTCCCCAAACTCTAAAAGTCGGCGAGGGGATGAATATTCCAACCCTCGGCGACAAAGCCTTTCATCGTATCCGGCAAGTCTGCAAGCACCTTTTCGGCGCTCACTTGATCCGAAAATGCTGCGAAAACCGCGCTGCCGGAACCGGTCATTCGCGCCGGAGCGAATGCGTTAAGCCATTGTAAATAATGACCAACTTCCGGAAAACGACGTTTCGTCACCGCCTCCAAATCATTGCGAAGTGCGGCCGACGAAAAGTCCGATATTTTGATTGGAATCGAATCCCGTGTCAATTCCGGATCGCCGAAGATCGTTTTTGTTGGTACGTGAACCGGCGGGGTTAATACTACGTACCACGTTTTTGGCACTTGGATCGCGGTTAGACTTTCGCCGATACCTTCGGCGAACGCGGAACGGCCAAAAATGAATACAGGCACGTCTGCACCGAGTTCTAGGCCGATTGTCTGTAATTCCTCGCGGCTAAGGTCAAGATTCCAAAACCGATTCAGCACGATCAATGTCGTTGCCGCGTCGGAACTGCCGCCACCCAGCCCGGCACCCCAAGGGAGATGTTTCTCCAGGCCAATCGATACGCCCTGGCGGGTGCCGGTTCTCGCTTGGAGTAGCTTCGCCGCCCGAACGCAAAGATCGTCATTCGGCGGGATGTCCGTTGGCCCATTAATGCGGACGATCAGATCATCGTTTCGCGTCGCAAAGCACAAATAATCGCGGCGATCGATAAAGGTAAACGCGGTTTGCAGCAAATGGTAGCCATCGTCGCGACGCCCGACGACATGCAAAAACAGATTTAACTTCGCCGGAGCGGGATATCGTACAACCGAACTCAAAGCTATTCGCGAATGGGTGCGATGGTATCAACCACAAAACGGATGACGACATCGGCGCGCTTCATGATGATCCGGTAAGGCAGCTCGATGTTCGCGAGCGGACGATAGTCGGCGTATTGAATGTCCCACTCTTGCTGCTTCAGATGCATGAGCCGATTGTTGGCGCCGCGTTCCTCCTCGGCGGGTCCATCCGGCGCAACGCGGCCCAGCACCCAATACTGCATCCCGTTGAGCGGAAAATGCCAACCCATTACTTGCTCCATCAACTGGTCGGCATCCGGTGCTTCGTAAATTTCCTTGGCGCTGAGAGTAAGTTTTGCACCATTTTCGTTTTGCTCGATTTTCGCGACGGTCGTTCCAATCGGCGAGTAAACCGTGATCTCGTGTTTCGGTGAGGCATGCAGCCATTTCAAGCCGCCGCTGTGGCCTTCGTTGCCCTGCTTAATGCCGAGTCGGCCGGAAAATTTGAGTGCCTTAATGTCGTTCGTCGCACCTGGCTCGATTACCGGCGCATTGCCGTCACTGCGAGAACGCAGGCCGACGCAGCCGCTCAGCAAAAAAGCGGCCAGTAACAGACCAACGCCGAATGAACGCGCAAACAATGAATTCGACCGAGAGTTATGGTTTGAGGCGCTTAACGACTTCTAGCAGCGCTTCGTTTTCGGGATGGTCTTTAATCGCGGTTTGCCATACTTGCGTCGCTTCGTTACGCTTACCGTTTGCCCACATTGCCTCGCCCAAGTGCGCAGCAATTTCAGGGTCGGGCCGAAGATCGAATGCTCGCTGTAAAGTCGAAACGCTGTCGGCTACGCGCCCCATTTTGAATTGGACCCAACCAAGGCTATCGATGATGAATGGATCGTCGGGCGCAATTTCTAAGGCTTTTTTGATCAGATCTTCCGCCTCAGTGAATCGGGTGGTGCGATCGGCCAATGTGTAACCCAAGGCATTGTAAGCATGGGCATGATCGGGCTTTAGTTTGATTAGTTTACGCAGATCATCTTCCAGAACATCAAGACGGCCGATTTTTTCTGCGGCCATTGCGCGATCATAAAGAAGGTCAGGATTATCAGGATGCTCCTTCGCTCCCGCATCGAGTCGATCGAACGATTCCTGGTAGGATTTCGCTTCGCGCAACATGCCGGCGTCAGCCATCACCAATTGGGCTTTTTCCGCTGTCGTTTCGGTCTTGATGGTTCGTAAAAATTCTCGCGCTTCGCGCAGTTTATTTTGCCGCGCCAACAGACTTGCCATTTTCACGCGCGCTGGAAAATACTGTTCGCCGTCGCTAATACTCTTATACCAATCGTTGGCTTTATCGAGCAGCTTTCGTTCTTCGTTAATCTGACCGAGAGAAAATCGAACGGCATTCGGGTCTTTGGGATTGAGCTTCAGCGCCTGAGTCAGATAGGTTTCCGCCCCCTCAAAATCTTGCATTTGCATCGACGCCATCCCGACACTGATCGCGACATCGGGGTTATCAGGCGAATTGGTTACGATGGTGTTAAATTGCGATCGCGCGGCAGGGAAATTTTTCTGGCCGGCGAGGACACGCGCATAACTCATGCGCACTTCGTTCGACTTCGGATAGCGCTTTAAATAATCGTCGTAATGCTTGATAGCCTCTTCTTTATCGGACTGCCAAAGAATTTGAGCTTGAACCAACGCGCCGATATCCCAACCGGGTTTAAGTTCATTGGCGCGCTTGATTTCCTTCAATGCCAAATCACCTTGCTTTGCGTTTAAGGCCGCTTGCGAGACGGCAAAATGGGCCTCGGCGATATTCGGAAACGGCTCGGCAAGCTGTTTCGCCATCTCTAACGCTGCGCCTTTGTCGCTTTGGCGCGCGAGCAGGTTGTTTAGCTCCATGAAACTTTGGCGCGCCTGCTGATCTTCCCCGGAAAGCATTTTTTGCACATAAGGTTTAGCTTGATCGAGCTTACCTTCGCTCATCAAAACCGACACGATAATCTGCCGTGCTTGTTGCGATTGCGGATCGAACTCGGCCCACAACTTAGCGGCCTCAAGCGCTTCGCGCGGTTGGCGCGAATAAATGGCAATTTCCGTCGCGCGTTGTGCGATTCTCGGATCTTTGGTTGACTTTGCCACATCCAAGTAGGTTGCCATACCGACGTTTAGCCGCCCGCGCTGCACGGCGATTTCGGCCAACAGCAATTGGTAAACGACCTTGGCGGTCAACTCTTGATTTGGCAGGTTAACGGGCGCATAGGCTGGAACTTGAGTCCGCCCGGGCATCGCATCGTCAAGTGACGATAGCGACGAACCCTCGCCATTGTCGGCTGTGAGCAGTTTTGGTTGTCCCGCACAGGCTGACAGCGAAATCAACGATAGGGCAATAAAGAGTATTTTGTTCATGGTCAGCCGGTTAGGATTGATCGGTATATTAAAAGTATGACTGTTTCCGACACGATAAGGTTCGAGAATTGATTAAGTTTAGGTATATTTGTCATCTCGCACAAGCAAGCCTACTTTATTTCCGAACGCCATGCCCGAATTACCCGAAGTCGAAACAACCCGCTTGGGACTTTTGCCGCACATTCTTGGCGCCAAGATTGTAGACCTTGTGGTGCGCGACCCACGACTTCGTTGGCCGATTCAAGCTGATCTAGCGGCAATCGTGCGCGGCACTTCGATCAACGACGTTCTACGGCGCGCGAAGTATCTGTTGCTCGTTTGTGGATGCGGGCACATGATCATTCACTTAGGCATGTCCGGGAGTTTGCGGATCGTCTCGAAAGACGCTCCGCCGGGCAAGCACGATCATTACGACATCGTCTTATCGAGTCACCAGATCGTGCGTTTTACCGATCCGCGCCGCTTCGGCTCGCTGCATTGGACTACCGACGCGCCCGCTAAACATAAGCTGCTTGTAGAGCTAGGTGTAGAGCCACTCTCCGAGGCATTCACCGGGAGAAGCCTATTTGATGCGGCTCGTGGCCGCACCGCCAGTATCAAACAGTTTTTAATGGATCAACATCATATCGTCGGCGTCGGAAATATTTACGCGAACGAAGCGCTATTTCGCGCCGGCGTACGGCCACAGACGAAAGCCGGGCGCGTTAGTTTGGCGCGCTGCGAAAAAATTGCTGAAGCAATCAAGCACACCTTGCATCTGGCACTGAAAGCGGGCGGTAGCACGCTGCGGGATTTTGTGAACAGCAACGGCGAGCCCGGCTCATTTCAACTGAGCTATCGGGTGTATGGTCGCGACGGTAAACCCTGTTTTCGCTGTGGTGGCGCGATTCGCAGTCTGCGCCAAGGGCAGCGCAGCACCTTTTACTGCTCGAATTGCCAGCGCTAAATCCGCCGAGCCAATCTCTTTTAGATAAAGTCAAAATAACTTTGTATAATGCAGGTAATAATAATCACGTGGTCGTTTCAGCCTAGCTCCAGAACTGGGGAAACAAGACGTCATGAACATACCCATTAATTCCGCTCGGTAGCCGCGCGACGATCGACATTTAGACTTTATGGCCCGCTCAAAAGAGACGGATAACGAACCGATCGTTTTCCCGGAACCGAATAAGAACAATCAGGAGTTTTATCTGAATTCGCTGCGCAAACGCCGCCAGCGCGTGACGATATTGCTCACCAACGGCACCCGTTTTGATGGCGTGATTTCATCATTTGATGTGCATACGATCATGCTCAAGGCGGAGCAGGCGATCGTGTTGTACAAGCAACTGATCGCTATTATTTCGCCTCAAACCTCCAAACCACGGCAAAAAAGCGGTATGTCGTTCTCACAGCCGGTGGATCCACATTACGTGGAAGCGTCGGCCCCACGCTCGACGCCTAAATCAATACCGACCGTCTTGGTCCGCCAAAAACGGACGATTGTTAAGCCGGAATAGTTGCGCGAGGGCGCTACTTCCCGGTCCAAATAGGTTTGCGCTTTTCGTTGAAGGCGGCCAAACCTTCCTGGGCATCATCCGTCATCGTTAACAAAGCAATTTGCCCTTCCATATGTGCAACGGCTTCGTCGAAGGACATCGATGCGATGGTGCGCATCGCATATTTTCCGCGACGAATCGCAGTCGGCGATTTATTCGCGATGCGTTCAATGAGCCACTCAACCTTTGCGTCAAGTTCGGTGGCAGGAACAACGTGATTTAGCAAACCCGCCGCTCGCGCCTCGGCGGCGCCGAACGGCTCGCCGGTAATACACCACTCTCGCACGATGCGCGGCGCTACAAGATCCTGCAATAAACTCAACACCTGCATCGGGAACACCCCGACCTTGACCTCGGGCAAGCCAAACTGAACATGGTCGGCAGCAACTGCCAAATCAGTCATACATAACAAGCCAATACCGCCCGCCATACAAGTGCCATTGATACAAGCAATACTCGGTAAATTGGAGTGATAAGCCGTGCGTAACATATCGGCGTAGTCGACATTGGGTTTGGATAAGTCGAATGCAAATCCTTTGCCGGGCTGCAAATCGGCGCCGGCACAAAACGCTTTATCGCCTGCGCCGGTTAAGACAATCACGCGGACGTCCGCGTCTGCGTGCGCCTTGGCGTACCCGTCGCGAATCCCAGCGATGACTTCCTTGTTCAACGCATTGCGCTTTTCCGGCCGATTAATCGTGATCCAAAACGCGGCGCCGCGTTTTTCAAGAAGTACCGGAGGCATATCAGTCATTGCTTACGAATCTCGAATAATTGTTTGTCACGCGTCAACGGCGTTCACTTCCGCAATCGTGCGCCGTGCCGCAACCTGATCGCCGACAGCAACGTGGATCGACGCAACTTTACCGGCGAATGGCGCAGCATGAACATGTTCCATTTTCATGGCGTCAATGACGATCATCGGTTGGCCCGTCGACACCTGATCATCGGCAGCAACCAGAACGGCGACGACACGGCCATTCATCGACGCGCGAATTTTGCCGTCGCCGGATTTGTCCTCGAGACGTGGTGGCGCCTCGAGCGTTCGATCGATGAATTTGAAATGATTGCCCGCGTATTTCATTGATAATTGAACGCTATCGCGATGAAATACCACGCAGTCGTCGACACCTCCGCAGCGAAAGCGCGCAGCGTCTTCGTCGATACGGATGAGTTCAATCTCGCATGTGGTTACCTTGGTGGCAACGGTAAAGCGCCGAGCCCTATTTTTCGTCACAGTCGCCGCGCTAAGTTGGCCATTTATTTCCAAGCGCATCGGCACTGGAAACGAACTCGACAATCGGCCTTCCGAAATGACATGTTTGGGTACAGCGCTTCGAAAAATCATCGCGGCGATCGCTAACGCTAGGGATACTATTTTTGGATCAACCTGCAGTAGCGAT
>JANOLP010000235.1:0-19707 GCA_031419835.1 Pseudomonadota bacterium
CTCAACAATAAGATTCGCGTTATCCAGCGCCGCGCATACGCGCTACGCGACGAAGAATACCTGCGGCTAAAAGTCCTCACTTGCATGCTGCCAGTGCTCTAAAATGCCCCCAATTCACCCACACTCTTACGCGATGATCCACAAATATTAACCTATCGCATGGCGCATCAACCGCTTTTTGAGCCACGGCGCATTATCCACGAATCTCATGCCACCATTGCGCAAACCGACGGCAATGGCCGAATCCATCGCAAACAATCCCTGCAATCCATCGGTGGCCAGGTACATTGCCGCGATTCCTTCCTTGCGCGCGCGCTCGTAGCGCCGCAACACCGCGACGTCACCAACATTCTCGGGCTTTGCTCGTTCGCACAACACATGTGCTAGCGTCGCGGCGTCCCGCAAACCGAGATTCAATCCCTGACCCGCCAAGGGATGAATCACATGAGCTGCGTCTCCGATCAGCGCCACACGCGATCCCACTAAGCGATCGCTGCGCAGAGACGACAATGGAAAACGCGCCACCGCCGACACCAAATGCATAACGCCTAACGTGTTCGTTCCGCCGACGGCGACGGCACGACAAAATTCTTCTGCAGGCAATTTGTATAATTCCTCGGCCCGCGCCGCCGACAGCGACCAAACGATGGAAATAATATTCTCGTGCAGCGGTAGCCAGGCCAAAATTCCGCCGTCAGAAAACCACTGCCGCGCGACTTGGTCATGATTTTTCTCGCACTGAAAATTGGCAACGAGCGCGATTTGCTCGTAGTCTTTCTCGCTCGAGGAAAATCCGCTTTCGTCGCGCACCCAAGACTTTGCGCCGTCGGCGCCCACCACTAAAGCCGCTTCGATCTTTGTCCCGTCCTCTAACGCTAAACTTACTGCGTCGGCACCAGCGCTTAGCGATTTCGGCGCGGATGGGTCAAGATATTGCACGTTTGAGGCAACGGCCAATTTTTCCGCTAGCCGCCTTGCCAATAACCGATGCTCGATCATCACCGCCATCTCATTGCGGTTGATTTCGCGCGCAGAAAACGTCAACTTCGCTTGTTTGTCGCCGAAAATTTCCATCGCGCGGATCAATGTCAACCGCTCTCGGTCTTGTGGCTGAAATACGTCGAGGCCTTCAAGCATCGCCATATTGGTCGGCGTTAATGCATACACGCGGTGATCAAATTCACCGTCCAGCGACGTGACTTCTGGAGGCTTTCGATCGACGACAACCATGCGCAAATCACTTGCTGCAAGTTGCAACGCAAAGGTCGCGCCGACGATTCCGCCGCCGACAACAATAATATCGGTATTTATCGACATATGCGCCAAGGCCCAATAGCAGCGCGCCTTCCGGCACAGGCATTGCCACGAACCAACATCCAGGCGGCTTCTGGCTCCAACCCTTTTTTCATTCTTGCCATTACATCCGGCCGAACATCATCGCGCGCGCTAAGCGGCCGCGCACGAACGGTAACATTTGCAGCGCAGCCAGGCCGACGCCGCGGCCGACGCGCAGCAAGGGATGATCGTTCGAAAATGCACGCACCAACGCATCGGTAAACAATATTCCCGCGCGCGTATCGGGTTTTCGGCTGCGCTGATAACGGCGCAATAAATTCGCGTCACCGCAATCGCCATCGGTCGGAATATCGCGAAGTAAATTCGCCAGTTGATCGGCATCGCGCAAACCTAAATTAAAACCCTGCCCCGCCACCGGATGCAGCGCCTGCGCAGCATTACCGATCAATACGGTTCGCTCCGCCACGGTGCGCTCGGCAAAACGCAAGCGCAACGGAAACTGAAAACGCGAATGCAATTTGGAAAACTTTCCGGCGTAGCCGCCAAAAATATCCTGAAACTCGTCAAGAAAATTATTATCATCGAGCGCCTTGATGCGCTCGGCTTCTTGCGGCGACACCGTCCAAACCAAACCGAACTCGTCACCGACCGGCAACAGCGCCACGGGGCCGGTCGGCGTGAAACGTTCGTAAGCAATGTTATTGTGCGGCCGATCGCTGGAAACCCGCGCCAGCAGCGCGACTTGGCCATAGTCTTTCTCTTCGATTTTTATCGACGGTAGCTGCGTCAAGCTGCGGCCGCCGTCGGCGACCACGATTAGTTTTGCGTGACAGGTTTGTCCGACGCCACCGCGAACAAAGTGAACAACGCCTTCATTTGCCGTCGTCGCAACACGATTGACCGTTGCGCCATCGGTGATCGTCAGTCCGCCGCGTTCCGCTCGCGCGAGCAGTGCCATGACCAACGCGCGATAGCTCAATGTGTAGCCCAGCGCCGGCACATCGAATTCACGCGCATGCAAAACGCTTTGGCCAAATCCACCGCGTTGCGTGACGTGAATGGTGCTGATTGGCGTCGCGGGCAAGTCACTGGGCCATGCGCCCAAGTCACTCAAAATCAACCGGCTGCCCGCTGCCAACGCTAACGTACGTGTGTCGGAAGCCGCGCCAATATTGGCTTCCAGCACGATCACTCGACGACCTTGCGTGTGCGCCGCGAGCGCGAACGCAAGCCCAATTGGCCCACCACCGATCACAACGATGTCGGCAACACCGCTCATGCGCGCTGCATCACCGCTTCAATATCGCGCACGGTTTTTGGCGGATTGGTCAGCACATCGCATCCCGATTTTGTGACCAAGACGTCGTCTTCAATGCGAATGCCGATATTCCAAAACGCCTTCGGCACATTTTTCGCCGGACGAATATAACAGCCCGGCTCCACCGTTAACACCATGCCCGGCGCCAGTTTCACTGACTTGCCATTTTTTTTGTAGTCGCCGGCGTCGTGCACATCAAGCCCGAGCCAATGGCCGGTTCGATGCATGTAAAACTGGCGATAGTCACCCGTCTCGATCACTTTATCGACCGAGCCTTTGCATAGTTTGAAGTCGATCATGCCACGCACCAACACGCGCAGCGCAGCGTCGTGATAGGCCTCAAATGCCGCGCCGGGTTTTACGGCCTCGATTGCTTTGCCTTGCGCAGCGAGCACCAGTTCGTAGACGTCGCGCTGTGCGGCAGTGAATTTTCCGCTTACCGGAAATGTGCGCGTGATATCCGACGCGTATCCATTCAATTCGCAACCAGCGTCGATCAACAAAAGATCTCCCGCGTTTAATCGATCTTTGTTTTCCACGTAATGCAGCACGCACGCGTTCGCACCGCCAGCGACGATCGATGTATAGGCCGGCGCTTGCGAACCGCTGCTGCGAAATTCATGGAGAATTTCTGCTTCGACTTGAAACTCCATCATGCCAGGCTGCGTCGTTTGCATCGCGCGGCGATGCGCATCGGAGGCAATCGCGGCAGCACTACGCATAGTTTTGATTTCGTCGGCATCTTTGAACAAGCGCATGTCGTCGAGCACAGTGCAGACATCTTGAATTTCCGTCGGCGCCGAAATGCCGCTGCGCACCTGCGCTTTCACTTGATTAATCCAACCGACAACGCGCGCGTCCCAACCAGAATCGGCGCCGAGCGGAAAGTGCAATACCGGCTGATTGGCGATGAGTTTGGGCATCATCTCGTCAAGCTTGGCGATCGGATAGGCTTCGTCGAACGCAAATGCTTTTTGCGCCGCTTTTGGGCCGTAGCGAAAACCGTCCCAAATTTCGCGCGTCAAATCTTTCTCGCGGCAAAATAGAATCATCTTGGATGATTTTCCACCGCTGATCACTGCGACCGTCTCGGGTTCGATAAAGCCGGTGAGGTAATAAAAATAACTATCGAAACGATACTGAAAATGGGTATCGCGATTGCGCGCGCGCTCCGGCGCGGTCGGGATGATGGCAATGCCGCTGCCTATGGCTTTGGCAAACTGGGCGCGACGGCGTTGATAGCGGGAAATAGGGATCAAGTGGTGCCTTTGAATGGAGTGTTCAATGTATGACTTTGCTTTGCAATGCTTCGTTCAACCGCGCAAGCCGCGCGGGCGTGCCGACATCGGTCCACATACCCGAGAAATGCTCGCCACTGACACGGCCGTCGGCAATACCGGCGCGAATCAACGGTGCGAGCGCGGCCTTTTCGCCACGCGGAATGCCGTGAAAAAGTTCCGGCCGATAGATGCCCATGCCGCTGAACGTCAAGCACGGCGCGCCTTCCGGCACGAGCAGGCCATTTTGTAAAACGAAATCACCATCGGGATGATGCTCCGGGTTATTGACTAATACCAGATGTGCGCTGCGTGATGAATCTTCTTGCAACAGCAACGCTTCGGCGTGTAAATCGCGAAAATCGAAATCGCAAAAAATATCGGCGTTGACCACCGCGAACGCTTGATCACCTAGTAACGGCAGTGCGTTGGCGATGCCGCCTGCAGTCTCCAATGCGCTCGTTTCCGGAGAATAAAAAATATCGATATCGAAGTCTTCGCCATTGCCGAGTTGGTGCTCGATCATTTCGCCCAGATTTGCGTGATTGATCACGATCGCGTCAAAACCGGCAAGCGCGAGTTTCTCGACATGCCACACGATCAGAGGCTTACCGCCCACTTGCAACAGTGGCTTGGGAATCGTATCGGTCAGCGGACGCATGCGTTCGCCGCGGCCAGCCGCGAGAATCATCGCCTTCATATCAAAAGCTGAATCCCACTTTAGCGTCGGCGCCGTGGATCTCATCGAGTAGTTTCAGCAGCGGGCGCAATTCGCCGTAGCGCTCGCAAGCGTGCCGAATATAGCCGATGAAGCGTGGAATATCGGTGAGATAGTGGGGCTTACCATCGCGATAATTAATGCGCGCGAAAATACCCGCGACCTTGAGATGGCGCTGCAATCCCATATATTCGACGTCGCGGTAAAAATCGGCAAAATCCTCGCGCACCGGCAAACCCGCCTTGCGCGCGCGCTCCCAATAGCGAATGGTCCAATCGAGCACGCGTTCTTCGTCCCAGGAAATGAACGCATCGCGAAACAATGACGCGACGTCGTAGGAAATCGGGCCGATGACCGCGTCTAGAAAATCGATAATACCGGGATTCGGCGT
Source organism: Pseudomonadota bacterium (assembly GCA_031419835.1). Lineage (GTDB taxonomy): Bacteria > Pseudomonadota > Gammaproteobacteria > Burkholderiales > JALYOK01 > JALYOK01. The sequence continues at coordinate 5,001 of JANOLP010000235.1, forward strand.
GGTCGCCATTAAGTTTCGCGGCATGTAGTCGCGGTGAACATAAACGGTTGGCTGCGCCAAATTGTTTTTCAGAATCAGCGAAAACACCTGTTCCAAGCGCTCGCGTTGTCCCGCGCTCAACGCCAGCTTCAAATGTTTGGCGACATACCAATCGGGAAACAAGTTCAGTTCGCGACGCAGCAAAGCCTCATCGTACGGCGGCAATTCATTGGCGCGCGTGGCGAGTTGCCATATCACCAACGCGTCAATCGCATCGAGGAAAAGCGGATGTGCTTTGTCCCCTTGCAACGCGTTCAAGTAAGTTAGGCTACCCAGATCGGTTAGCAACAAAAAACCCTGATCGAGATCGCTGGCCAAAATTTGCGGAACGTTCAAGCCCGCTGCTTGCATCAGACCCGCGACATGAATGAACGGCCGACAGTCTTCTTTGTCCGGCGGTGCATCCATGACAATTTGCGTCGTGCCACGTACGGCAACGCGAAAATAGCGCCGAAAACTGGCGTCGCTCGACGCCGGCGTAATTCGATATTGCTCGCCGGGAAAGCGTTTTTCGAGCCAAGTTTGCAGCAGATTGTGGCGATCCAAGCACGACTCCGTAGAACGAATGAAATATACTAGTGAATTTTAGCATCCAATAACGTCGCTCACTTCATCCCAAACATTGATGCCAATTCTTTTTCTGCTGATTATTTATCTGGGCATCACGCCGATAAGCGCATTCGCCGACGATCCCGCCACCATCGCGGCACCGCCCGACGCGATTCCCGGAATCACATCGCGCCAGCTACGAAAAATGCCGATCTCGCTGGAGGCCGATCAGTTGCAAGGGCGCATCAATCGCGACCTCGAAGCGAGTGGTGGGGTCGTACTCAAGCAAGGCGATCTCATACTCAAAACCGAACAGCTCTATTTTCTCGAGCCGGAGCAAGAGGTCACGACAATCGGCGCCGTACATTTCGAGAAAAACGGCGACATTATTGACGGCGACGATCTACGCTACGATATCGATGAAAGCACGGGTCACATGAGTGCGCCCAACTTTCGTTTGGCGAAAACACCGGATCGTAAACGCGCCGGCCGCGGCAACGCCCGGCGCATCGACTTCCTCGGCGAAAAGCACGAACGGCTGACGGATAGCCGCTATACCACTTGCGCGGTGGGGCAAGACGATTGGTTTTTACGCGTCAAAGATTTAGACTTGGATCGAACTACCGAAGTCGGTACGGCACGCAACGCCAGCGTTGAATTCATGGGCGTTCCGCTATTGTATTTGCCGTGGGTCAGCTTTCCGTTAAGCGACAAACGTAAGACCGGGTTTTTGCCTCCGACCATCGGAACGACGGGTCGTAGCGGATTGGAAATTTCCGTGCCGTATTATTGGAACATCGCGCCAAACATGGATGCGACATTCGTACCGCGAGTACTTTCGAAACGCGGCATTCAATTACAGAATGAGTTTCGTTATTTGTGGCCGACGTTCGTCGGTGAACTGCACGCTGATTTGCTCCCGCATGATCGAGCCTTTGGTAACAACCGCGAATTTCTTGCGTTGCGCCACGATCACAATTTATCGCGCGGCTGGACCGGACGATTAAATTTCCAGCGCGCATCCGATGACAATTATTTTCGCGACTTAAGCACTCGCGTCGCCGATACCTCCACGACCAACCTGCCGCGTGACGCCGAACTTCGATACGGCAACGAGTTCTGGACGTTTACGACGCGTATGTTGAGCTATCAAACGCTACAGGATCCGGATCCCGCGAAACGCATTGAAATCCCCTACCGCCTGCGGCCACAGCTACTACTGTTGGGTAGTAAGCCCGATTACTACGGTGCCGACCTTCATCTAGAATCGGAGCTGACCCAATTTAGTCACCCGAGCAAAACCGACGGCCAACGTTTTTTGCTTTATCCCAGTATCAGCTATCCGCTCGCGAATAATTTTTCTTATATCACGCCCAAGCTCGGCTACCACTACACGCGCTATAAACTCACCGATAACGTTACGGGCGATAGTCAACTTAGTCGAGATGTGCCGATTTTCAGCGTCGACAGCGGTATGTTCTTCGAGCGCGAATTTAACTACAAACTACGGCCCTATCGTCAAACCCTCGAACCGAGGTTTTACTACGTTCACATTCCGTTTCGCGATCAAAGTCAGTTTCCGAAATTCTCCACGTCGGAATCGGATTTCAATTTCGCGCAAATTTTTACCGAGAATCAGTTCGTTGGTGGCGACCGGATCAACGATGTCAATCAACTTACCGCAGCCCTGACCAGCCGTTTTATCGAAGACGAAACGGGAATAGAGCGGCTGCGCGCTGCGATCGGCCAACGCTATTATTTCGAAAAGCAACAAGTGACATTGGACAATCCGGCGCGCGATGGACTGTCGTCGGACATTCTCGCTGCATTGTCCGGCCAGCTTTCGTCCAAATGGTCTTTGGACCTGGCCGTTCAATATAATCCGGACAAAAATCGTACAGAAAAATTCAGCGCCGGCGCGCGCTACAATCCGGGCCCAGGAAAAGTCATCAACCTTGCCTATCGCTCGCGCGCGGCGACGGCGGCGTTGCCCGACCCGATTCATCAAGTCGATATCTCAGGCCAATGGCCTATTACCTCGCGCTGGTATGGCCTGGGACGATTCAACTATTCGCTACGCGATCGCAAGGTGGTGGAGGGTCTGGCAGGGCTTGAGTATAATAAGGATTGCTGGGCGTTACGATTAGTTGCCCATCGGCTCGCAACCGCCGAACAACAAGTATCCACCTCATTTTTTGTGCAACTTGAATTGAATGGGCTATCCCGATTAGGCAACAATCCGTTGGAGGCGTTAAAGCAAAACATTCCCGGATATATGAAATCTCAAGAGATCAATCCATGACGTCATTCCGATTCGTATTCATTGTTAGCGCTGTTCTTTGTGTCGCGCCATTTGCCGGCGCGAACGCGGCCGAAAGCGCGCCGAAACGCGCTAAACCAAGCGCCGATAAACCGATTAAACCCGTTGACCGAATCATGGCTGTCGTGAACGATGGCGTGATCACCGAACGCGAACTGGAAACACGCCTGGAATCAATCAGCCAACAATTGCAAAAACAAGGAACACCGTTACCGCCGAAGGAAATTTTTGCGCGGCAAATGTTGGAGCGCTTGATTCTTGAAACGCTGCAGTTGCAACATGCGAAAGAAGCGGGACTCAAACTTGACGACAAAGACATCGATCGTGCGATCGATCGTATCGCTACTGACAACAAACTTACCAAGACCGAATTGCGCGACAATCTTACGCGCGACGGCATTAGTTTCGCGAAGTTTCGCGACGAAGTAAAACGCGAGTTGACGGTCGCTCGCGTACGCGAGGCGGAGGTCGAGGGCCGCGTCACGGTAACCGAAGGCGAAGTTGATTTGGAGATGGCGCAGCAAGCGACCCGGCCTCAAGGTGAGGCGGAGTATCTGGCCGCCCACGTCCTTATTCGTATCCCTGAAGGCGCCACTAACGAGGAACTAAAATTACGCCAGCGGCGCGCCGAAGAAGCCTTGGCAGCACTTGATAAAGGCACGGACTTTGGCCAGATTTCGGCGACCTACTCCGACGCCCAAGAGGCACTGACGGGTGGCAATCTTGGATGGCGCACTGGGCCGAAGCTGCCCAATATGTTTGTTGAAGCGTTGCAGACCCTAAACAAGGGCGAAATCAGTAAAGTACTGAAGAGCGGTAATGGTTTTCATATCGTCAAGCTACTCGACAAACGCGGACAAGGCGCCGCACAGACAGTCACACAAACCCACGCTCGTCATATCTTAATTAAAGTAAATGACAGTCAATCCGAAGCGACAGCGAAGAATCGCATACAACAACTAAAAATCCGCATCGACAATGGCTCAGATTTTGCCGATGTTGCCAAGGCGTTTTCCGAAGACCTGAGCGCCGCCAAGGGCGGCGATCTCGACTGGGTTTATCCCGGCGATACGGTTCCTGAATTTGACCGCATGATGAATTCGCTTCAACTTAGTCAAGTCAGCGAGCCGTTCTTGACAAATTTTGGCTGGCATATTTTGCAAGTACTTGAGCGCCGCGACGCCGAAATCAGCGCCGATCGCAACCGCGTTGCTGCGCGCCTTGGATTACGCCAGCGCAAAGCTGACGAAGCCTATCAGCAATGGCTGTTGCAATTGCGCGATACCGCCTACGTCGAATATCGGTTGGAAGATCAGTAATTTTTTGCTCGTGTTTTTACCTTGCCGCGTTGCTCTACAAGCGTGGCATATCGGCATGGTAGTTCGTGGCTAGTTCATCGCAGCAGCTTCCTACCATCGCCATCACCGCAGGTGAACCCGCCGGCATCGGCCCCGATCTTTGCATTCTGCTCGCAGAGCGAAAACCGCTGGCCCAGCTTGTATTCATCGCCGATCGAAACCTACTCTCGGCTCGTGCAGCGATGCTCGGTCGACGCTTGGCGTTATCGGATTTTGATGCCACAAAATTGAGCCGTAAGCGCAGCCCCGGCGTTTCGCTGTTACATCACCCCATCGCCGAGGCCGCAATGCCGGGCCGGCTCAACGCAAAAAACAGCCGCTATGTTCTCGCGACGCTCAATAGTGCGGTCCGCGGCGCGCTCAATGGCGATTTCCAGGCTGTTGTCACTGCGCCGGTTCACAAAGGTGTGATCAACGACGCTGGCGTTGCGTTTAGCGGTCACACTGAATTTTTTGCAGAGAAGACAAATACTGAACAGGTCGTGATGATGCTCGTCGGTGGCGGTTTGCGCGTTGCACTCGCCACAACACATCTGCCTTTAAAAGATGTTGCTAGCGCAATTACCTGTAAAAGTTTGGAGCGCACATTGCATATTTTGCGCAGCGAATTGCGCAACAAGTTTGGCATTGCCGCGCCGCGGATTCTGGTCGCTGGGCTTAATCCTCATGCCGGCGAATCGGGCCATTTAGGCCGCGAGGAAATCGATATCATCGACCCGGTATTGCAGCAATTGCGCGCCCAGGGCTTTAAACTCGAAGGCCCAATTCCGGCTGACACATTGTTCACGCCCAAATATCTCGATCGCGCCGACGCGGTTTTAGCGATGTATCACGACCAAGGCTTACCGGTATTGAAAATGAAAAGTTTTGGTCACGGCGTAAACGTTACGCTCGGACTACCGATTATTCGCACCTCGGTCGACCATGGCACCGCACTCGACTTGGCCGGAACCGGCCAGATCGATGTAGGCAGCATGCTTGCCGCTGTCGATCTTGCGATTGACATCGCAAAAACGCGAGCAGCCTGATTGCAACATATCCCGCGCAAGCGTTTCGGCCAGCATTTTCTGCACGAACGCGGTGTGATCACGCGCATCGTCGACGAGCTGGACTTGCACATCGATGATCGCGTCGTTGAAATCGGGCCAGGCCTTGGGGCGCTAACGGATTACTTGTTGCCGAAACTCAATCACCTTGATGTCGTCGAGCTTGATCGCGATCTTGCCAAATTGCTGCGCGAACGATATCCGCCCGAAAAACTGACGGTCCACGAAGGCGACGCACTGGAATTCGACTTTTCCAAACTAGGCCAGCCGCTTCGCTTGGTCGGCAATTTGCCTTATAACATTTCGACGCCGTTGCTGTTTCATTTCGCCACATTCCGCGAACGCTTACGTGATGGCCATTTCATGTTGCAACGCGAAGTGGTCGAGCGCATGGTTGCGGCGCCATCGACCACGGCCTATGGCCGTTTGTCCGTGAGCTTGCAACTAGATTTCGAAATGGAATCACTGTTTCGCATCGGTCCCGGCGCGTTCACGCCACCGCCGAAAGTCGAGTCGGCGATCGTTCGCATGAAGCCATTGCGCGACACCACACTCGATTTAATCGATCGCGATCTGTTTGCCGCGATCGTCAATCGCGCGTTTATGCAGCGGCGAAAAACACTTCGAAACTCATTGAGGGAACATCTGTCGCCCGATGAGTTTGCCAGCGTCGCCATCGATCCGATGGCGCGCGCTGAAAATTTAGGCGTGGCCGACTATGCGAGAATCGCCAACTTCGTTGCCCTGCGAGGCAATCCCAGAGCGGATCTTCAGGCGCTGCCATTGGAGAGCAGCGCCAATATTGGCGATTAGCTCAGTGCTGCGTGCCACGCTGTATGAATTCGATTTTGTAGCCGTCGGGGTCTTCAACAAACGCGATGACCGTCGTCCCATGCTTCATCGGCCCCGCTTCGCGCACGACCCTGCCACCCTTGGCTCGAACCGCATCGCAGGCTTTGTACGCATCCGGCACCTCCAGTGCGATATGTCCGTAGGCGTTGCCAAGATCATATTTGGCCGTGTCCCAGTTGTGCGTCAGCTCTAACACCGTGTGATCTTTCTCATCGCCGTAACCAATGAACGCGAGCGTAAATTTACCGTCGGGATAGTCATTCTTGCGCAGCAATTTCATGCCCAACACGTCGGTGTAAAAATCCAACGATTTTTGCAAATCGCCGACTCGCAACATGGTGTGTAACATTCTCATCGTCTAATTCCTTACGTTCAGTTTAAAAAATTCGATACAACGCATCATTGCGACGCAACTCATCTCGAGCCATCTCATATTGCGGAAATATTTCCGCGACGCGCTGCCAAAACTTAGGGCTGTGATCCATATGCGCTAGGTGCGCCAGCTCATGGGCGGCGACATAATCGATCACGCTTGGCGCCGCTTTCATTAGACGCCAGGTCAATCGAATCTCACCGCTTGCGGTACAACTTCCCCAGCGCGATTGCGCGTTGCTGAGGAAAAATCGGGGCGACGGAATCTTAGCGACGGCGGTAAGGTGATCGATCCGTTGCGGAAAATAACGCCTTGCCTCGGTACGATACCAATCGCAAACTTTAGTTTTAATTTGTTCGCTAGAAGGCGGGGTGGTGAACGTCAGATTCAAGCCGGCCAAATCGAGCCACGGCAGCGGCGCTCGGCGCGGCTGGAGCAAAATATTAAGTGATATCGATTGGCCCAAATAAGGCAACAAAGCGCCTTGTGACCATTCCAACTTTGGCGGCATGCGCTGACGCCATGCCTCAAGCTTGCGCAACACCCAGTCCGCGTTATCCTGCAGCGCCGCGCGGACCGAGCGCAACGAAGTGCGCGGCGACACCGTTACAATCAATCCGGAAAAATCTACTTTAAGGCCGATGGAGCGGCGCCGCCGACTACGCCTGAGTTCAAATTCAATTTCTTGCCCGTTTAGCGCAATCGTCTGCGGGACAGGCTCGAGATTAGGCGCGAGAAGATTACGCAACATGATTTATGTGCTGGGCAGGCGCTGCATTTCACTTTCGATCCAGCGTTGCACGTGCTGGTTCAATTCTTCGGGCTTGAAGCCTTTCGGATCGATCGGTTTACCGATGCTCACGGTGATCGTGCCGGCGCGTTTGAGAAACGTATCGCGCGGCCAATAGTTGCCCGAATTCAGTGCGATCGGCAACACCGGCGTATTGGTTTTGGTCGCGAGCAACGCGCCGCCGCGCGCGTAGGGCAAAACTTCGCCAGGTTTGGTGCGCGTGCCTTCCGGAAAAATCACGATCCACAGACCCAGCGCGAGGCGTTCGCGACCCTGCTGGACCAGTTGGCGCAAGGCGGAAAGTTTGTCGGCACGATCGATTGCAATCGGCCGCAACATCGCCAATCCCCAACCGAAAAACGGAATGCGAAAGAGCTCACGCTTAAGTAGCCAAACTTGCGGTGGAAACAATTGCAGAAAGAAAAATGTCTCCCAACTCGATTGATGCTTCGCCAAAATAATGGTCGGTGTAGTTGGAATGTGTTCGCGGCCAATAACTCGATACTCAATTCCGCAAATCACGCGTGCCGAATATACCGCGATGAGCGTCCACAATTTCACTAAGCGATACAGCACCGGAAAACCGAATGGCAAACAGATAATCATTAGAATGCAGATTATCGGTGAAGCTAAAAATTGAATCAAGAACAGCAGCGTGGAGCGTAGCCAAATCATGACGCGGCTTGAATAATCGCCTTTACTGCAACACCTAGATTGGGAAACACTTGAGTGTTCGCCGGCAATCCCCCTTGCGCCTGAGTCTTTTCGCCCTTACCGGTCAACACCAGCATCGGTTGCGCACCAACAGCGGCTGATGCTTGCAAATCGCGCAGCGAATCGCCAACGCTCGGAATACCGCGTAGCGGCGCATTGAAGCGCTCACCGATCTCCTCGAACATTCCGGATTTGGGCTTGCGACAGGCACAATCGGAATCGGCCGTATGCGGGCAGTAAAAAATCGCATCAAGTCGGCCGCCGACTTGCGCCAACGCATCAATCATCTTTTCATTAATTGCATTAAGCATCGTCATGTCAAACAAACCACGGCCAATGCCGGATTGATTAGTCGCGACGACGACGTGAAATCCCGATTGATTAAGTCTTGCGATGCTTTCCAGCGAGTCGGGAATCGGCTTCCATTCTTCCGGGCACTTAATGAATTTATCGCTATCGACATTAATCACACCGTCGCGATCGAGGATGACGAGTTTCATTTGCGCCTGTGTACCGCGGAGTTATTGAGACTCCCCTCCCCTTCAGGGGGAGGGCTAGGGTGGGGATGGGGATTTTCGGTTAGCGGCAGACCCATCCCCATCCCAACCTTCCCCTTGAAGGGGAAGGGGTTTAGGGGTGTCGCTGCACACATCGTGCTTTGCATCAACTCCCGCATTAGCCTGCCAACTTTGAAATATCGGCGACTTTGTTCATCGCACTGCGCAAATCTTGCAATAGCGCTAAACGATTGCCGCGCAGAGCTGTATCCTCGGTCATGACCATGACGTTATCGAAGAACTCGTCCACTGGCGCTTTAAGGACGGCGAAGGATTTAAGGTAACCGGCAAAATCTTGTTCGCGAAATAATTCATTCGCGCCCGGCGTCGCAGATATTAGCGCGTCAAATAGTTTTCGCTCGGCGGATTCGACTAACTTACCTTCTTCGGCTTGACCCGTTATCTGTTCGACCTTCTTCAGAATATTCGCAACGCGTTTGTTTGCTGCGGCCAAGCTCTCGGCCTCAGGCAATTGCATGAACGCGCGCACCGCCGCTAGTTGGCGCGGCACCAAATTCAGTAGCATCGGACGTTGCGAAAGCACGGCCTCGACCTCGTTAGCGCTGTAGCCTTGTTCACGTAGGAAACCTTCCAGCCGCTGGAAAATAAAACTCTCCAAATCAGCTTGAGCATCAGCAACTTTCCCTTGAAATCCGTCGAACGCCACGCGCAACAAATCGCGCAATGAAACTGAGATATCTTGTTCGACAATAATTCGCACAATCCCCAACGCATGGCGACGCAACGCGAAGGGATCTTTGTCGCCGGTCGGCGTTTGACCGATGCCGAACAATCCGGTTAAGGTTTCCAATTTATCAGCGAGAGAAACTGCATTCCCTACCGCACCTCGCGGCAAGGCGTCGCCGGCGAAACGCGGTTTATAGTGATCCTCGATCGCGTCGGCGACGGCGGCTGCCTCACCATCATGTAACGCGTAGTACCGGCCTATAATCCCTTGCAATTCGGGAAATTCCCCGACCATATCCGATACCAGATCAGCCTTAGCCAACCGTGCCGCGCGAACCGCTTGCTCTGCGGACGCACCGATTAAGGGCGCCACGCCGCGCGCAATCGCGGCGACGCGTTCGACACGCTCGCCCTGACTTCCAAGCTTGTTGTGATACACCACACTTGCAAGCTTCGGCAAACGCGATTCAAGGCTGTGTTTGCGATCTTGATCGTAGAAAAATTTGGCATCGGCCAGGCGCGGTCGGATCACGCGCTCGTTACCCGAAATAATGTTGGTGGCATCATCCAACTTCATGTTGGAAACGATGAGAAATTTGTTAGTCAATTTCCCCGCACTATCGAGCAGCGGAAAATATTTTTGATTCGCGCGCATCGTGAGGATCAAGCATTCCTGCGGCACGTTGAGAAACACAGGCTCGAATTCACCGACATACACCGTCGGAAATTCCACCAGCGCCGTAACCTCGTTGAGCAAGGCATCATAGGCGTCTCCAGATTCGAGCCTGGCATTTTGCTTGCTGGCGTTCGCGCGTAGCTGCCGATCGATTTCATCTCGCCGTTTGTCGAAACTGGCAATAACGCCGCCCTTGCTTTCGAGTTGCGTTTCGTAATCACTTGCCGTTGCGAGCGTGACAATTTGTTCGCCTTGGAAACGGTGGCCTTCCGTAACGTTGCTTGCGACAAGACCGAGCACGCCGACCGGAACCACTTCGCTGCCATGCATCGCAATTAAGCGATGCACGGGCCGCACGAACTGCACCGTTGTCGCGCCGTCGGCAAGCTGATAGCTCATCACTTTTGGAATCGGCAACTTTTGTATCGCTTGTTCAATTGCGGCCGACAAGTGCGTCTGTAACAGGACGCCCGCCGCTAAATCCTTAAGCACCAAGACTTCGTTTTTTCCGTCTTGCTCGCGCGTGACGCGCTCGCGGATGATCGCATCAAAATCCGCATCGTCTTGGTAACCCAATGTACCCAATTTCTTTTTCAACGCAGGTGTCGCCTTACCTTCTTTGTCGAGTGCGACACTAACGGGCATTAGCTTTCTGCGCACTTCTTTTGGCGGCGATTCTTTCCGCGCATTCGTGATTTGTACCGCGAGGCGACGCGGTGATGCAAAAACAATTTTCTTTGCCCCGGCTTCTAGAAAATCTTTACTTTCAAGGTCACGAAAAATTTCGACCGCGAACGCTTCGCCTAACTTTTGCAAGGCCTTCGGCGGCAATTCTTCCGTGAACAATTCGACGAGCAACGTTTCAGTTGTCATCTCAAGCTGCCTTTTGTGCCGGCGTGGCGAGCATCGGAAAACCTAGGCGCTCGCGCGATTCGTAATAAGCCTGCGCGACGCTGCGCGCCAGATTGCGAATGCGGCCAATGTAGGCCGCGCGCTCGGTCACGGAAATCGCGCCGCGTGCGTCAAGCAAATTGAAGGTATGCGCGGCTTTCAGCACTTGCTCGTAGGCCGGCAACGCGAGCGTGGCTTCCATCAAGCGTTTCGCGCCCGCTTCGTAATCGTTGAAATGACGTAGCAAAGTCGCCGCATCGCTATGTTCAAAGTTATAGGTCGACTGCTCGACTTCGTTTTGATGATAGACATCGCCATAGGTCAGCGTCTTCGTCACGCCGTTTTCTTCGCGCGTGGTCCAGACCAAATCATAGACGTTATTCACGCCTTGCTGGTACATCGCCAGGCGTTCCAGACCATAGGTAATCTCGCCGGTAATCGGTTTACATTCGATGCCGCCGACCTGCTGAAAATAAGTGAACTGCGTGACCTCCATGCCGTTGAGCCACACCTCCCAACCGAGGCCCCAAGCGCCGAGGGTGGGATTTTCCCAATCGTCTTCGACGAAGCGCACGTCGTTAAGCTTGGGATCAATACCGATTTCCGCGAGCGAACCCAGATACAAATCGAGAATATTCGGCGGCGAAGGCTTCAACACCACTTGATACTGATAATAATGCTGCAATCGATTCGGATTTTCGCCGTAGCGCCCATCCTTCGGGCGGCGCGACGGTTGCACATAACCTGCGCGCCACGGCTCCGGGCCAAGCGCGCGCAGAAACGTTGCAGTGTGGGATGTGCCAGCGCCGACTTCCATATCGTAAGGCTGCAACAACGCGCAGCCCTGTTTGCCCCAATAGGCCTGGAGTTTGAGAATGAGTTCTTGGAAAGTCAGCATGGTCGGCATAAAACGAGAATTTTAACCTAGTCCCGCATGGGGAACTACGAATTCGATAGAATGCCTAACGAGGGTAAGTTTTTTCGATCAACCATTTGGAGGCAGCTATGAGCAAGAAAGACGATTACGTAGCACAAATGCAAGCGCAGTTGAAAAAATGGGACGCGGAAATCGACGCGGTGACGGTGACGGCGAACGAGATCGGGGCCGAAGCGCGCGACAAATATTACGACCAACTGAAAACGATGCGCGCCAGTCGCGAGGCGGTTACGCAAAAAATGCACGAAGTCACATCGGCCAGCGAGGCAACGTGGCTAGAGATGCAAAAGGGAATCGAAACGACGTGGGATTCCATGAAGACCGCGATGGAAAAAATGACGAGCGTGTTTAAGAAATAAATTCGATTGGCCGGAGAGCCAATACCAGCTTGCCTTCTGGCATGGCATACCCCCAAGAGGCAACCTGGAATTGGTTCTTCCGAAATACGCTTGGCAATTATTACCGCGAAAGAATTTAAGGTCGAGTCATTGCACAAGTCGTCGGCATAACCGTATCTTTGGCTTCAACGCGAAAATCGGTCTTCCAACCGTAACCGGTTTCCTCTAAATCGTATTTCACATCTTTGCCGCCCGCCTTGGTAAACGTCGAGATATAGATCGGCTGCATCAATTGGTGATCCTCGGCGCGCATCCACATGTCGCCGGTGTCGCCTTGAAATTTCATTCCCTCCAATGCCTTCGCGACTTTTAACGGCTCGGTTGATTTTGCATCGTTGATCGCTTTGGCGAGCATTTCTAACGCAGTTTTCGACGTGCCGTAATAAAAATCGTCTTTGTATTTTTTGCGGTAGTCGTTGGCGAACTTTTCTGCTTTGTTTTCCGCGGCATTCGAATGCCAGGCCGATACATTTTTGATGTTATCGGCGCCCGCCGCGCCAATGGATTTTGGTGCGCCGGCGTTTTGCGCGTTCAGTGTGTAGTAGGTCACGTCAAGGCCAAAATCTTTGCTGGATTTAATCAGCAGTGAAAAATCGGTGCCCCAATTGCCGGTGATCACCGTTTCGGTTCCCGAGGCTTTAATTTTGGAAATGTACGGCGAAAAATCTTTCACTTTGCCCATGGGATGCAAATCATCGCCGACGATTTCGATATCGGGTCGCTTCTTCAGCAACATTTCCCGCGCCGCTTTGGCGATCGCTTGACCGAAGGCGTAATCCTGATTGATTAGGTAAACCTTCTTAATGTTTTTATTGCGGGCGATGTGATTGGTGATGGCGTCGAGTTTCATGTCAACATGGGCATCGAAACGAAAATGCCAGAAGTTACATTTCTCGTTGGTCAACGCCGGATCTTGTGCCGCGAAATTAAGGTAGAGAACGGACCTGTCGGGGTTACGACTATTGTGTTTTGCCAGCGTGTCCGAGAGCGCATGGGCGACATTCGAGCCGCCGCCCTGAATCACAAAGCGGATGCCGGAATCGATAATCTGTTGCAATAACGTGACGCTATCCTGCGCGCTGGCCTTGTTATCGAAATGCGATAGCTCGAATTTCCTTGCACCTAAGGTACCTTTTGCGTTGATATCCTCGACGATTGCGTCGAAATGTTTGCCCAGCGTTTGCCCCGCCAAGCCGAATGGTCCACTCATCGGATCGATGTGCGCGATCTTGATCGCGTCGGCGGCAAACGTTGAACTCGCGAGCGAGAATGCAGCAATCGCGAAAATTTTTCGAGTAGTGTTAAGCATGAAATTGCCCCCTCAATTTTGATAACCAACATTGTAACTTGTAGGTTGGGGTGAGGCACGAACCCCAACAAATTTGCCAATTTCGTGAAGTTGTGTGTTGGGGTTCGCTTCGCTCACCGCCAACCTACACATTGCCTTCCGCATCCCAGATCGCTTGCGCACCAAATCGATTGAGCAGCGGTTGACATGCCGGACCTGCCAGGGCGGCGACTTTGGTGAGAGCATCGGCGATCATGCAACTTCGCGCGACGACCATGACGTTCACATTGCCGGTCCAGGCGCGCTGTTGCGTTGGATCGATAATGCAGCCGATCGGCTGGGCGAGTCGATCCGGAATATTTGCATGTGGACTCGAAGTTGCAACCGCGCCGCAGCGCAATTCTGCAACCTGAACGAGACCGCTGCTACGTCGCAGATAAAGCGGATGATGTTTTGTTCCGAAGCGCCGCAGATCGCCGCCGGCGTTGACGACTGCTTCGCTGCAGCGGGCACGACGTAAAACGTGAATCGCCTGATCAACGGCAAATCCTTTGGCGATCCCGCCTAGATCGAGCAATACAGATTGCTCAAAAAATACGCGATTGTCGTCAAGCAGTTTTAACGATCGCCAATTTCCGCTATGGGGTTCTATATCGTTTGCGTGCGGCAATAAGCCGACTTTAACTAGTAGCGGTGCAACGGTAATGTCGAACAATCCCTCGCTCGCATCGGCTATCTTTAGCGAGCGCTTTAGCACCGCAAAAGTCCACGGGTGAACGGATTGCGGTTGGCGATGTGCGTCGCGATTCAGTCGCGACAGCTCGCTGCGCCGATCGTGGAAACTCATCAGCCGTTCGACTTGCGCAATCGCATCGAATGCTTTTTCTATCGCGCACTCAACGGTTTCGCTGTCGGGGCCGCTTGCGGCGATATGCACAAACGTGCCCATCGCCGGCCGCGCGCGTTGCGTTTCAGCGCAAGAAGAGTTCGTGGAGAAACAGCAGCCGTTTGATGCCATCGGTCACGTGCGTAGCCGACATGGTCCCGCTACTAAGGAAGCATAAATTAATTACATGGACTAATTATCGCCAGGGGTATAGACTTGGCAGATGGACTCAGACGCATTGATTGCGGCGCGACATCAGGCTCTCGAAGGGGTTCTGGACGAGCGCCAAAGGCGACTTCACGCGGCAGTGGAGGCCAAGGTGTTGGGGCATGGTGGCGTCAAGCGC